>CALGTB010000031.1 GCA_937902285.1 uncultured Actinomycetes bacterium
TGACGTGCCGCTCGGAGCTCGCCGCCTCGCCCTCGGCCTGGGAGCCACCGCCCTCGCGGTGAGCGCCTGTGCACCGGCGGCCAGCCTGCAGTTCGACACCGTCGAGCCGTCCACGGAGTCCCGGGCCACCATCGCGGCGCAGCCGTCGGGCGCCAAGAAGATCGACCCGGCCCAGCGGATCGTCGTCACCGCGAGCGACGGCCAGCTGGCCGAGGTGAGCGTGATGGGGCCCAAGGGGCCCGTGAAGGGCGACCTGTCGGCCGACGGCACCGTCTGGACGGCCAAGAGGCCCACCCTGGCGTTCGGGTCCACCTACACCGTCGAGGCGACGGCCATCGACCCCCGTGGCGTGGCCACGAACCACACGGACGAGTTCCGCACCCTCGAGCCGAAGGACTTCTTCAGCGGCCGCGTGGCCCCCGGTGAGGGCGCGATCGTCGGTGTCGGGATGCCCATCACCGTCACCTTCGACCGCGAGATCAAGAACAAGGACGAGGTCGAGCGCGCCCTCGTCGTCTACACGCCGACCCCCCTCGAGGGCGCCTGGTCCTGGAACGGCCCCGACACCGTCGAGTTCCGGCCCAAGGACTACTGGCCCGGCAACATCGATGTCACCGTCGACCTCAACCTCAAGGGCGTCCAGGGCTCCAAGGGCGTCTACGGTCAGGGCAACCGCTCCACGACGTTCAGCATCGGCCCGTCGATGATCACCAAGGTCGATGCCCAGACCCATCAGGCGAAGGTCTTCCGCGACGGCGAGAAGATTCGCACCATCCCCGTCACCACCGGCAAGACGGGCTTCGAGACCCGCTCGGGCGTCAAGGTGATCGTCAGCAAGGAGCGCACCCGCGTCATGGACGCGGCGACCGGTGGCACGGAGGAGAGCGATCCGGAGTACTACCGCATCGAGGTCGAGTACGCGATGCGCGTGACGTACACGGGGGAGTTCGTGCACGCGGCTCCGTGGTCCGTCGGCTCGCAGGGCTACGCCAACGTGAGCCACGGCTGCATCGGCATGAGCACCTCCAACGCCCAGTGGCTGTACGACCAGACGAACGTGGG
This sequence comes from uncultured Actinomycetes bacterium, assembly GCA_937902285.1. Taxonomy (GTDB): domain Bacteria; phylum Actinomycetota; class Actinomycetes; order S36-B12; family S36-B12; genus UBA10649. Next base: position 1,063 of record CALGTB010000031.1, read on the forward strand.
CGATGTCGTCGAGGTGACGGGCACCAGCAACCCGCAGAACCTCGGCAACGGCATCACGGTCTGGAACGAGACCTGGGATGAGTGGCTGGCCGGGTCGAAGAACGGCACCGTCACCACGGTCGCGGCGGGGTCACCGATCCCAGACCCCGGCACCGTGACGATCCCTGACGGCACCACCACGGCGGGCGACTCGGCCACGGCGACCCAGACCTCGTTCCGCCGCTAGCGGCTCAGCCGCTCACCCTCCCGCCGCAGTCCGGGCCAACGAGGCAGGCCACCGCAGGCGACACGCCTCGCGGGCGGCGGAGCGCCTTGTTGCCGGCAGCGAGGTTCGGAGACCCTCGACCTCGGGGTCGGCATGAGGCCGGACCTGGTCGGCCCGGGCAACGGTCGCGAGTTCGCCCACGCAGTCCTGGACCACTGCCGACAGACCCGTCATGAGGAGCACCTTCGCGCTGTCGTGCCGTCGTGGAACGAGCGGAGCATTCGGCTCGCCGTCTCCATGGGCTTCGCACCCACGGGCACGCACGAGTGCGTTCAGGGCGGCAGGACCGTCGCCTACGCGGCGCTGGCAGCCCACTGCCGACGAGCTGCACGCCCAGCGAGGCTCAGCGAGGCTCACGCAGCGGGGTCAGTGCTGTGAGCGCTCCTCGAGCTGCTCGGCATTGGTGTCGGCCATGCCCGGGTGGTGGAGCACGCCGCCGTGGGCGTTGCGGATCTCGTCCTGGTCCTCGTACTCGTGCAGCGGGGCCTCGAGCGCGGCGTCGTGGGCCGCGTGGTGCTGCCCCGCCTCGATCTCGGCGTCCGTGGGACGCGTGACGTTGTCGGCGTAGAAGAACCCGCTGAGGCGATGGCGAAGCGAGTGGATCCGGTATCCCTTGCTCCGCACGCCCTCAGCATCGGCCCGCTCGGGTGCCGGCAGGGGGACGATGTCGGTCTTCGCGGTGATGACCGCGAGGTCCTTGGCGGACAGCGGCTCGTGGACCTCGATGAACTCGCCGTGCGGCAGGCGCAGCACTCGTCCGGACTCGTAGCCGTGCAGCAGCTTGTCGCGGTCGCGACGCTGCAGGCCCAGGCACACGCGCTTGGTGACCACGAAGACGATGGGCGGCAGCACGAAGATCATCACCCGGAGGAACCAGGTGATCGCGTTGATCGAGAGGTCGAAGGCCGTCGCGATGATGTCGTTCGCGCCGCCCACCCAGAGCAGGCAGTAGAAGGTGATCGCCATCATGCCGAACGCCGTGCGCACGGGGGCGTTCCGCGGCCGGTCGAGCAGGTTGTGCTCGCGCTTGTCCCCGGTGACCCATGCCTCGATGAAGGGGTACAGGGCCAGTCCGGTGAAGACGATCCCGGGCATGATCATCGCGGGGATCATGATGTTCCAGGAGATGGTGAACCCGCCGATGACGGTCTCCCAGTTCGGCATGATCCGCAGCGCTCCGTCGAGCCAGCCGATGTACCAGTCCGGCTGGGAGCCTGCTGACACCTGATCTGGCGTGTAGGGGCCGAAGATCCAGATCGGGTTGATCGTGACGAGGCCGCCCACCAGGGCGATGATGCCGAACACCACGAAGAAGAAGCCGCCGGCCTTGGCCATGTAGACGGGGAGCAGCGGGTATCCGACGACGTTGTCGTTGGTGCGGCCCGGGCCGGGGAACTGGGTGTGCTTCTGCACCCAGACCATCATGAGGTGGACCGTGATCAGGGCAAGGATCAGCCCTGGGATGAGCAGGATGTGGATGCCGTACAGCATCGAGATGAAGTCGGTGCCCGGGAACTCCCCGCCGAACAGCAGGAAGGCCATCCACGTGCCCACGATCGGCGTCGCCTGGACGATTCCACGGGCGATCTGGAGCCCGGTGCCGGACAGCAGGTCGTCGGGGAGCGAGTAGCCCGAGAAGCCGGCGGCGAGGGCCAGCACGGTGAGTCCCACGCCGATGATCCAGTTGAACTCGCGCGGCTTGCGGAACGCGCCGGTGAAGAAGACGCGGAACATGTGCACCGCGATGGCGGCGACGAAGATCAGCGCGGACCAGTGGTGCATCTGGCGCAGGAGGAGCCCGCCACGGACGTCGAAGGAGATGTCGAGGCTGGACGCGTAGGCCTCGGACATCTTGACGCCCTTGAGCGGGACGTACGAGCCGTCGTAGATGACCTCGATCATCGAGGGCTTGAAGAACAGCGTCAGGAAGGTGCCGGTGAGGAGGACCACGATGAAGCTGTAGAGGGCGATCTCGCCGAGCATGAACGACCAGTGGTCGGGGAACACCTTGCCGAGGTTGCGTGAGAGGAAGGAGTTGCTGCCGAGGCGCTTGTCGACGTAGGTCGCCGTCGCGCCGCCCGCCTTCTCCACCGGGCTGGTCGTGGTCATCCGCGCTCCCAGAAACTCGCTCCAACAGGCTCCGCGAAGTCGGACTTCGCTACGAGGTACCCTTCCGCATCCACGCCGATCGGCAACTGCGGCATGCGCCGCGCCGCCGGGCCGAAGACGACGTTGCCGCTGTCGGCCAGGTCGAACGTCGACTGGTGGCAGGGGCACAGCAGGTGGTGGGTGCGCTGCTCGTACAGGGCGATCGGGCAGCCCACGTGGGTGCAGATCTTCGAGTAGGCCAGGATCCCCTGGTAGTCCCAGCCCTCGCCCTGCTGCGAGCGGATCTCGTCGGGCTCCATCCTGATGAGGATGATGGCGGCCTTCCCCCGGGCGTTGAGATTGCCCTGGATCTCCTCGATCTCGGTGAGGTCCTCGGGCACCGCCGAGATGAGCCCGCCGACCGGCAGGTCCTCGGGTCGCACCGGACGGTAGGTGCCGTCGGACACGATGCGGCTGTCGGCGCGCCAGATCGTGGTGGAGAGGATCTCGGCGGGTGACTTGCCCTCCTCCTCCGGCGTGGGGACCCAGAGGTCTCGCAGCATGATGACCAGGGGGATCGGGAAGAGGGCCAGGGCCGCGATGAGCGTGCGGCGGATCATGCGGAACCGGGCGAAGCCCGACTCCTCCTTGCCTCGCTCGTAGTTGGCGGCGGCCTCGTCGGCGGCCGACTGCGGGGACTCCATCAGGTGGCGCTGCTGCACGACCTCGACATCGGGCATCAGCTTCTTGGCCCACTGGATGGCGCCGGTGCCGATGAGGAGGATCGCGGCGCCCAGGCAGAACCCGAGGGCCACCTGGCTCGCCCCGACCGTGCCCATGACGGGGATGTAGATGGTCGTGGACTTGTCGATCCCCACATAGGCGACCACGAAGAGGATGACGAAGACCACCGAGAGCAGGAACATCGACGCGACCTGGCGCTCAGCGCGACGGGCCGCCTTGGGGTCGGTGTCCGTGGCGCGGGGCCGGTGCGGGATGTCGGCGACCGGCGAATGGCCGAGCTTGGTCTCGACCTCGTGGCCGTCGCGCGGGGAGATGTCGGTCATCGCGCCTTCATTCCGATCCAGACGGCCGCTGCGATGAGCATCGCGAACACGGCGGTGGCGAGGAAGACCCCCTCGGTGACGGGACCGAGGCGGCCCAGGCTCAGGCCGCCCGGGCTGGGAGCCGTCTGCAGGTCCATCACGTACGCGATGATGTCCTGCTTGTCCTGGGTGTCGAGCTGGGTGTCGCTGAACACGGGCATGCTCTGCGGACCGGTGAGCATGGCCATGTAGATGGTCTTGGGCGACGACTCCATGAGGCTGGGCGCGTACTTGCCCTGCGTGAGGGCGCCGCCCTCGCCTGCGGCCTGGTGGCACTGGGCGCAGTTGATGCGGAACAGCTCGCCGCCGAGGGCGACGTCGGCGTCCGCGTAGTCGTACTGCTCGGCCGTGGGGATGGCGGGCCCGGGGGCCAGCGAGGCGATGTAGGCGGCCATGGCGGCCACCTGCTCCTCGTCGTAGGTCGGGTATACGGAGGGCGCCTGGGCTCCCGGTGCGGCGAGGGGCATGCGCCCGGTCGAGACCTGGAAGTCGACGGCGGCGGCTCCGACGCCCACGAGGGTGGGCGCCACCTCGGTGCCCTGGGCCTCGAGGCCGTGGCACGAGGAGCAGCCCTCGAGGTAGAGCTGGCGTCCCGCCTCGACCTGCGTCTCGGTGCCGACCGCCAGGGCGGCCTGGGCAGGCTGGACGGTGGCGATGGCGGCGTAGCCCAGGCCCATGACGGCCAGGGCCCCGACGAGCAGCCCGGAGGCCACGATCGGACTGCGTCGGCGTGCGGCCAGGAACTTCACTCTCGCCGGACCTCTCGTGTGTGGGTGGTGGCCGTGGTGGCGGCTCGGTCGGGTGGTGCGGGCGCTACTTCAAGATGTAGATCATGAAGAACAGGGCGATCCACACCACGTCCACGAAGTGCCAGTAGTAGGACGTGACGATCGCCCGCGTCGCCTGGTCGTGCGTGAACCGCTTGGTCACGTAGGTGGTGGCCAGGACGAACAGGAACGCGATGAGGCCGCCGGCCACGTGCAGTCCGTGGAAGCCGGTGGTCAGGTAGAAGGCCGAGCCATAGGCGTTCGTGTCGAGCCGCAGGCCCTCGTGGACGAGCTCGGCGTACTCCGTGACCTGGCCGGCGATGAACACCGCACCCATGAGGAAGGTGATGATGAACCAGCGGCGGAGTCGCACCACGTCGCCGCGCTCGGCGGCGAACACGCCGAGCTGGCAGGTGACGCTGGAGAGCACGAGGATCGTCGTGTTGATGGTGGCGAAGGGGACGTTCAGCAGCTGCGTCTCCTGGGCCCACAGCTCGGGGTTGACCGCCCGCATCGTGAAGTACATCGCGAACAGGGCCGCGAAGAACATGAGCTCGCTCGACAGCCACACGATGGTGCCGATGGCCACCATGTTCGGCCGGTTGGCAGGGGCATGCGAGTAGGCCGGGGGGATTGCCGTTGCGTTCGCCACGGGGGGAGTCTGGCAGATAGCCGCCCGGGTTTCAGCGTGACCCCCCGCCTAATTCGGCAGATTGTTCCGGCGGGTTTCCGGGCGGCCCCGAGCCGGCCCCGGGGCATGGCTAGAGTTTGGGCCGTGGCTCACGACAACCCCGCAGAATCGGCCCCCGAACCGACGTTCCGGGTGCTGGTCTACAGCGATGACCGCCTCGTGCGGCAGCAGGTCCAGCGGGCACTGGGGCGCCGGCCCGCAGCCGACCTCCCCGCCCTCACCTACGTCGAGTGCGCCACCGAGCCGGTGGTGATCTCCCAGGTCGACAAGGGCGGCTTCGACCTCCTCATCCTCGACGGCGAGGCCACTCCCGCAGGCGGCATGGGCGTGTGCCGGCAGCTCAAGGACGAGATCCACCGCTGCCCACCCATCCTCGTGCTCGTGGGCCGGCCGCAGGACGCGTGGCTCGCCACCTGGTCGCGAGCCGACGGCGTCGTGTCGCACCCGCTCGATGCCGTGGCGCTGGCGACCACCGTCGAGAAGCTGCTCCGGAAGCGCGCCAGCCTCAGCCCGACCTCCTGACCGGCCCGTGACGTCCCGCGAGGCCGCCTGGACCTGGCCGCTGGTGCTGAACCAGCTGGTGTCCCGCCGCGACCTGCCGGGTGACGGTGCCGATTGGGCCATGACCAGCATCCTCACGGGCGACGCGACGTCGGCGCAGATCGCCGGGTTCGTGACGGCGCTGCGCACCAAGGGCGAGACCCCGGCCGAGGTCGACGCCCTCGTGTCGGCCATGCTCCGTGAGGCGCGCCTGCTCGACCTGGGCGCCGATGGCCCCTCGGTGGTCCTCGACGTCGTCGGCACCGGTGGCGACCAGTCGCACACCGTGAACATCTCGACGATGTCTGCCCTGGTGTGCGCGGCGGCCGGGGCGCCGATCGTCAAGCACGGCAACCGGGCAGCGTCATCGTCGACGGGCACGGCTGACGTGCTCGAAGAACTCGGAGTGGCCATCGACCTCGAGCCGGACGCGGTCGCGGAGAGCGTGAGCGAGGCCGGCATCGGGTTCTGCTTCGCGCAGGTGCATCACCCGGCCATGCGCTTCGCCGGACCCACGCGCCGGGAGCTGGGCGTCCCGACGGTCTTCAACATCCTCGGCCCGCTCACCAACCCGGCCGGGGCCACGGCAGCGCTGATCGGGTGCGCGAGCCTCGCGCTGGCCCCGGTGATGGCCGACGTGCTCAGCCGGCGCGGCGTGCGTGCCCTCGTCGTCCGCGGCGAGGACGGGCTCGACGAGATCTCGACCTCCGGGCCGACGCGGGTGTGGGACGTCACCGACGGCTCGGTTGTCGAGGTCATGCTCGAGCCCGGCGACGCCGGCATCCGCACCTCCGACCGCGACCTGCTGCGGGGCGGGGACAGGGCGCGGAACGCCGACCTGCTGCGCAAGGTGCTGGCGGCGCCCGCACCGGGCCTGGGCGACGACGCCGAGCGGGTGGCGGCGATCCGCGAGGCCGTGGCGCTGAACTCTGCTGCCGCCCTCGTGGCCTACGACGCGGCCACGGGCCGGCCGGTGGTGGCGGGCAGCTCCCTCGCCGAGCGCATCGTCGGCACCCTGCCGCGCGTGCGGGCGGTGCTCGAGTCGGGGGCGGCGCTGGACGTGCTGGACCGGTGGATCGACGTCACGGCGCGACTCAGGCGCTGAGCATCCGCGTCACGGGCCGGGCATCGACCGGCCCCATGGGCCGCCCCGCGTCATCGCGATCGGCCGGCAGCCTCGCACTGCGGACCTGACCGAGTCGCTGCTCGACGTCGCCCCCGCAGTGCAGCGGCAGCGAGAGCGACTGGTCGGACCGGACGAGGCGGACGCCGGGGGAGTCGAGCCAGCGGAGCACCTCGAAGGTCTCCTCGGTGAGGCCCGCCGGAGCGGGGGCCGGCGCCGCCGCGACCTGCTCGGCCGTGAGGCACAGGGTGTCGACGAGGGGACGCGGGTCGATGCCCGGGGGGCAGTGACCCGCCGCCGCGAGCCGCCCGTGCCGGATGACGTGCACGTCCCAGCCGTGGTCGGGGGTCGGGCAGGCCGCCACCACCTCGGCGGCCGTCGTGACGGTGGTGAGGCGATGCGTGCGGACGCTGGCCGACACGAGATGGCCGAGTCGCTCGCGCCAGAGGGCGGCATCCTCGAACCGCTCGTCGTGCGCCAGCAGGCGCATGCGCTCGTGCACGGCGGCGCTGACCGCCCGCAGGTCGCCGGACATCGCCGCACGGGCACCCTCGACGAGTGCCGCATACGCGGCTCGGTCGCCGTCCGCGGAGCACGGCGCCAGGCACCGGCCGAGCTCGGCGAGCGCGCAGCCGGGCGTGACCGTGCGCGGGCGCCGGGCCAGTCGCGGCGTGCAGGTGCGCAGCGGATGGACGAGCAGCAGGGCCTCGGCCGCGGCCGAGGCGGCGGCACGGGATGTGAACGGGCCCAGGTAGCGCGCGCCCTCGGCAGTGTCGTCGGCCACCGTCGAGACGACGGCGAGTCGAGGCGCGGGCTCGACGGTGAGCTTGAGCCAGGTCTGCTTGTCCGGGCGACGGGATCGCTGGTTGTAGCGGGGCTGCTCGGCGGCGATGAGCCGCAGCTCGCGCACCCGTGCCTCGAGGGTGGTGGCGCACACGATGGGGACCACCTCATCGGCGATGCGCACCATCTCGGCCATCCGACGGCGCTGCTCCGACGCGGTGAAGTAGGACCGCACCCGGGTGCGGATGCTGCGCGAGGTGCCGACGTAGAGCGCGGTGCCCTGCGCATCGCGGAAGACGTAGACCCCGGGCGCGTCCGGGAGGCCGGCGGCCAGGTGCCGCTTCGTGCGCTGGGCGACGCTGACCCGGCTGGAGAAGGCCTGGAGGTCCTCGAGCGTGCCCACCCCGAGGTCGCCGACGCGGGCGATCAGGCCATGGAGGACGTCGGCCGTGGCCCGGGCGTCGTCGAAGGCCCGGTGGGTGGGCTGGACGGCCGTGCGGAAGTGGGCGGCCAGCGTGCCGAGCTTGCAGTTGCGCACCTCGTCGCGGTGGAGGGCGACTCGGGCGAGGCGTGCGGTGTCGACCACGCGCGGCTCGGGCCAGTCGTAGCCGTGCTTCGCGCACGCGCCCTTGAGGAACCCGATGTCGTACGGCGCGTTGTGCGCGACGAGGACCGCTCCGGCAGCGAACTCGAGGAAGTCCGGCAGGACGGCCCGGACGGTCGGGGCGCCCGCCACGAGGGAGTCGGTGATCCCGGTGAGCGCGGCGACGAACGGCGGGATCGGGATCCCCGGATTCACGAGCGTCTGGAACTCGCCGAGAACCTCCCCGCCGCGCACCTTGACGGCGCCGATCTCGGTGATGCCGGCATCGACCGGGGCACCGCCCGTGGTCTCGAGGTCGACGACGACGAAGGTCACGTCGGACAGCGCCGTGCCGAGTTCGGCGAAGCTGGTCTGGGTGCCGCTCGCGCCCTCGGTCACCCGCATGCCCCGACGCTAGGGGACGCGACTGACACGACCCGGTGACCGACACGGCCCCGACGGCCACGGGTCCGTGCCGGCCGGTCGAGTCGGTAGGGTCGGGGCGTGGCTGACTTGCGGATTCCTGACGACCGATCGCGCTGGCGCTGTGCGCACTGCGGCAACCTGACCCGCTTCGACGTGGTGCGCACGGCCCGGGTGCGGGAGTTCTGGCACCTGTCCATGTCGGGCGCCCCGTCCGTCGAGGAGACCGAGGTCATCGACGAGGTCGTCGAGCAGGTGCTGTGCCGGTGGTGCGGCGCGGGGGACCGGGTCGAGATCGTCGCCCGCCCCGAGTTCGGCGGCCCCGCGGACGAGGGCCCGGGCGACGGCGGTCCGTGATCGGTGTCAGGGGCTCCGCCTAGCCTGCTCGCATGATCATTGACTGTGACTCGTGCGTGGTGGCCGGTCTCGCCTGCGGCGACTGCGTGGTGTCCGTCCTGCTGGGGTCCCCGGAGGGGTCGTCCACCGTCCACCAGGTCGCCGACGAGCACGCGGGGGCCCTGTCGGTCCTCGCCCAGTCCGGCCTCGTCCCGCCGCTCCGCCTCGTCCGGCGATCGCAGGCCAGCTGAGGCATCGCACCTTTTGCCCCGTTATGAGGGCATCTGATCCGGCTCTCGCTGGGTGCACCCGACACCAATCTGTTACCTTGGACGGACCCGATGGGCAGGTCCGCACCGCGGACATGGTCACGCCCTCGGACGGACGATGGTGGCTCACACGGAGCCATCGGGCGAAGGGATGGCGGGTGCAGCAGGTCACGGCGGGGCGCCACTGGCGCAAGGTCGTGGGTGCGATCACCGTGTCGGCGGGCCTCCTGCTCGGCACCGTGGCCGTCGGTCCCAGCGCATCCGGCCTGCCGAGCCGCGACATCAACCAGGTCCGCAATCAGGTCCGTGACCTCCAGGCCCGCGCGGAGGCCGCTCACGAGCGCTTCTCCAAGGCGCGCGGCCAGCTCGACGACGTGCAGGCCACCCTCGACGGGCTGCGCCGCAAGCTGCAGCGCGAGCGCGACGAGCTCCAGACCATCCTGTCGTCGGTCGAGGACCTCGCCCGCGCCACCTACACCGGCGGCGGGCTGGACCCGTCCCTCCAGGTGCTCATGGCCGAGGACCCCAGCGAGTTCCTCGCGCAGGCGGCCGCCCTCGACCAGGTCGCCCAGGCGCAGACGGCGTCGCTGCGGCGCACCCAGACCGCCCGCGTCCGCCTGGCCGCCGTCGAGGCCGCCGTGCAGGACAAGGAGACGATCGCGCAGAGCTACCGCGACGACATGGCCGAGGCCAAGGAGGAGGTCGACGACCAGCTCGGGGAGGCGCAGAACGTGCTCGCCAACCTCGAGGAGGAGGAGCGCCAGCGCCTCGCCGCCCTGCAGGCCGCCGACCGCCAGTCCGGCCTGTCGCAGGCCCAGGCCTACCTCGCCAGCGGCAGCATCTCCGCGCCCAACCCGCGGGCGCAGGCCGCCGTCAGCTACGCCCTGTCCCAGGTCGGCGATCCGTACTCCTACAGCGCGAACCCGCCCTCGTCGTGGGACTGCTCCAAGCTCACCTCAGCAGCGTGGGCCCAGGCCGGCGTCGGGCTGACCGCGCTCAGCTACACGCAGTACGACCAGACCCAGCGCATCTCCGCCGCCGACGCCCAGCCGGGAGACCTCGTCTTCTACTTCGGCGGGGGAGCGCACCACGTGGGCCTGTACATCGGCGGCGGCCGCATGGTCCATGCGGCGAACCCCGGCGACGGCGTCCGCATCGACAACATCTTCGGACCCTGGTACGCCGAGCGGTTCAGCGGCATCGGCCGCGTGCTCGGCTGACGCTCCCTCGCTCGATCCCCTCGCCCGACCCGGACACACATCGGCCCGGACACACATCGGCCGTGGCCCCGGCCGCGCCCGGAGGAGCTGGGCGGCGGCCGGTACCACGGCCAGTGAGCAGTGACCCCTACGCGTAGAGCGCCGCGACGTCCGCTGCGAACTCGTTCATCACCACGTTGCGCTTGAGCTTCAGCGAGGGCGTGATCTGACCGCCCTCCTCGGTCCAGTCCACTCCGAGGATCTTGAACTTCTTGATGGCCTCGGCGTGCGAGACAGCCTTGTTGGCCTCGTTGACCGCCTCCTGGATGGCGGCGTTGAGCTCCGGATCGTCGACCAGGCTCGCCACCGTCGCGTCGGCCGGCTTGCCGTGCTGCTTGGCCCAGGCCGGGAAGGCCTCCGTGTCGATGGTCACGAGAGCGGCGATGTACGGCTGGGCGTCGCCGACGACCATGCACTGGCTGACCAGCCAGTTCGCGCGCAGGCGGTCCTCCAGCACGGCCGGCGCCACGTTCTTGCCGCCGGCGGTGACGAGCAGCTCCTTCTTGCGACCGGTGATCTTGACGAAGCCCTCGTCGTCGATCTCGCCGATGTCGCCGGAGTGGAACCAGCCGTCCGGCTCGATCGCCTCGGCCGTGGCCGTGGGGTTGTTCCAGTAGCCGATGAAGATCTGGTCACCGCCCAGCATGAGCTCGCCGTCCGCGGCCACCTTGACCTTGGCTCCGGGCAGCGGCTGGCCCACGGTGCCGATCTTGAGCGCCTTCGGGCGGCTCACCGTGGTGGCGGCCGTCGTCTCGGTCAGGCCGTAGCCCTCGAGGATCGTGACGTTGATGCCCCGGTAGAAGTGGCCGAGGCGAGCGCCGAGCGGAGCCCCGCCCGACACGGCCCACCGCATCTGGCCTCCCATGGCGGCCCGCAGCTTGCTGTAGACGAGCCGGTCGAACACCGCGTGCTTGATCTTCAGCATGAGGCCGGGACCGCCCTCGTCGAGGGCCTTGCTGTAGTCGATGGCCACCTGCGCGGCCGAGTTGAAGATGTTGCCCTTGCCCTCGGCCGTGGCCTTCTGCTGCGAGGAGTTGTAGATCTTCTCGAAGACGCGCGGCACGGCGAGCAGGAACGTCGGCTGGAAGGACTGCAGCCCGGGCAGGAGGTCCTTGATGTCCGCCGAGTGGCCCAGGCGCACCCCCGCCCGAACGCAGCCGAGCTGGATCAGCCGGCCGAACACGTGGGCGATGGGCAGGAAGAGCAGGGTCGAGGATCCCTCGGCCAGGAAGACGTCGGGCATGCCCTGCACGACGTTGTCGACCTCGAACATGCAGTTCTTGTGGGTGAGCATGCAGCCCTTGGGGCGGCCGGTGGTGCCGGACGTGTAGATGATCGTGGCGATGGTGTCGGGGGTGAGGGTCGCCCGACGGGCCTCGAGCTCGTCGTCCGTGACGTCCTTGCCGACGCTCTTCAGCTCGTCGAGGATCCCGTCGTCGAAGACCCAGACCCGGGTGACCGTGGGCGCCTCGACGGCGACCTGGTCGTAGGCGCGCTTGTTCTTCTCGCTCTCGAGGAAGATGGCCACGGCTCCCGAGTCGCTGAGGATCCACTGGATCTGCTCGGGCGAGGAGGTCTCGTAGACCGGGACGCTGATGGCCCCTGCGTACCAGACGGCGTAGTCGACCAGGGTCCACTCGTAGCGCGTGCGCGACATGATCGCGATGCGCTCGCCGGGCTGCACGCCGTTGGCGACGATGCCCTTGGCGACGGTCTTGACCTCGTCGAGGAACTGCTGGGCGGTGATGGCCACCCAGGCGTCCCCGCGGGGCACCGACATGACCACCCGGTCGGGCTCCTTGGCGGCATTCTCGAGGATGTGGTCGACGACGCTGCCGCTCGTCGGAGCAGGGACGATGACGGGAACGGAGAATTCAGTCTTCATTCATCCAACGTAGAACAGAACGCGGCGGTTGGCGACCTGTTTGGCAGGGCG
>CALGTB010000032.1 GCA_937902285.1 uncultured Actinomycetes bacterium
ATGGCCCGAAGGCGGACGAGAGTCCTGCCGCCTAGTATTCGCGCATGCAGGTCACCTTCTCGCCGTCCAACGTCTGGCGGATCGGCCTGGTGCTGCTGGGCGTGATCGCGCTCGGGCTGGTGCTGAAGTTCATCATCGACGATGGCGGCAGTGTCATCTTCACCGTCCTGATGTCGTGGTTCGCCGCGATCGCCATGGCCCCGGTGGTCGACCGGATGGCTCGGCGCATGCCACGGGGGGTCGCGACGCTGATCGTGATGCTCACGTTCGTCGTGATCGTGGTCGTCTTCGTGGTCGCCTTCGGGTCGCTGCTCATCGACCAGCTGACCCAACTGATCGTGCGCATCCCGGAACTCGTTGACAGCGCCCTCACGTGGATCAACCAGCGGTTCGGAACTGATCTCGACCAGAAGCAGGTGCTGGCGTCGTTCGGCGGTGGCGACACCGACTTCGGCTCGCTGGCGACCGCAGTGGGCAGCAACCTCATCGGCATCGTCAGCACGGTGTTCGGCACGTTCTTCGGCCTGTTCACGTTCGGCCTCTTCACGTTCTACTTCTCCGCCTCCATGCCACGTCTCCAAGAGTGGGTTGCGCGGCTGTTCCCGACGCGGGTCCAGGGCGTTGTCGGCAACGTCTGGCGGCTCACCGCGCAGAAGACGGGGAGCTATGTCGGAGCGCGGGTCGTCCTGGCCGGCCTCAGCAGCTTCTGCACAGCAATCGTGTTCGCGGTCATCGGGATGCCCTACTGGCTCCCGCTGGCGCTGTGGACGGGTGTGGTGGCGCAGTTCGTCCCGACGATCGGCACCTACATTGCCATCGTCCTGCCGGTCCTGGTGGGTTTGCTGAGCCCCAACCCATGGCTGGGCGTCATCGCCCTCGCGTGGGGCCTGCTCTACCAGCAGGTCGAGAACCTCACGATCGAGCCCAAGATCAGCGCCAAGGCCGTCGACATCAACCCAGCGGTGGCCTTCGGCTCGGTTCTTCTCGGCGCCGCGCTCTTCGGCATCGCTGGAGCCTTTCTGGCCGTGCCCGTCACGGCCATGCTGCTCTCCCTCCTCGACATCTACGGCAGGCGCTACGACCTCGCATCCGAGCTCGAACCTCCCACTGCTGCCGCGGTGGGTGCCCCGCCCGAACCCCAGGAAGGCTCGTCATGAGCGCCGACGTCACCACTGCCCCTTCCGGCGACGCCCCCTCCGACGACTCGCCGGGAGAGCGAGAGACCCCGCGCCAGCGACCCCGCGTGTTCTCCCCGACGCTCTCGGGCGCCGGTCTCGCCGTCGCTGCGCTCTTCTTCGCCATCTCGCTGCAGCCGTCCTTGCTTCCCCGGGCCGGCTATGTGCAGGGCCTGGCGTCCGGCGTGACGATGATGATCGGCTATGGCCTCGGTGCCGGGGGGGCTGCCCTGTGGCACTACCTGGGCATCCCCACGCTCAAGGGCCGCGCCCGGACGATCGTGCTGGGCGTCATCATCGTGATCCTGGCGTGGGGCGTGCTCTTCTCGGCGTGGCGGCAGGTGGGATGGCAGAACGAGATCCGCACCCTGTTCGGCATGGAGCCCGTGTCGTTCACCGTGTGGCCCGTGATCATCGGCGTCGCGGCAGCGGTCGGCGTGCTCATCCTCATCGTGTCCCGGTCGCTGCGCCTGCTCTTCGCCACCGTGGGCCGCTGGCTCGGACGGCACCTGCCGCGGCGACTGGCCTTCGTCCTCGGCACGGGCGCGCTGCTGCTGCTCATCTGGCTGCTGCTCACCGGCGTCCTGGTGAACGGGTTCTTCGCCGTCGCCAACACGATGTTCTCGAGCCGCGACGGCGCGACGTCGCCGGGGATCGTGCAGACCCAGTCCGGGCTTCGCTCCGGCGGCCCGGGGTCGCTGGTGCAGTGGGACCAGCTCGGCCGGCAGGGCCGCTCCTTCGTGTCGACCGGCCCGACCGTCGCCCAGCTCGATGAGTTCAGTGGCGGCGGCGCCGTCGAGCCGATCAGGGTCTACGTCGGCCTGAAGTCGGCGGAGACCCTGCAGGAGCGTGCCGACCTGCTGCTGGAGGAGCTCAAGCGCACCGGGGCCTTCGAGCGTGAGGCCCTCGTGGTGACCACGACCACGGGCACAGGGTTCCTCGACCCGAACGGCGTCGATCCGGTCGAGTACGTCTTCAACGGCGACATCGCCATCGCCGGCGTGCAGTACTCCTACCTCCCCAGCTGGATCTCGCTCCTCGCCGACCAGCAGGCCGTCAAGGAGACCTCGCGCGTCGTGTTCAGCACGATCCACGACTACTGGTCCACCCTTCCGGATGACGCGCGCCCCGAGCTCTACCTCTACGGACTGTCGCTCGGCTCCTACGGCGTCGAGAGCGTGCTCAACTCGATCAACGTGATCAACGAGCCGATCGACGGTGCCTTCATGTCCGGCCCACCGTTCGTCAACGACCTGCACACCGAGATCGAGACAGGCCGGGACCCTGGCTCCCCCGAGTGGCTGCCGATCTACTCCGAGGGACGGACGGTGCGGTTCACGTCGGAGAACGGCTTCGCCGACACTCCGGGACCTTGGGGTCCGACGCGCATCGTCTACCTGCAGCACGGGTCGGACCCGGTCGTCTTCTTCTCTCCCTCGCTCGCCTGGGAGGCACCGAGCTGGCTGGAGGACGGGCAGCGCCCGCCGGACGTCTCCGAGCGCATGGGGTGGTTCCCGCTCGTCACGATGTGGCAGGTGGCCCTCGACCTCCCGGGTGCCGGAAACGTGCCCTGGGGCTTCGGGCATCTGTACTCCAAGCGGGCGAACCTGGAGTCGTGGCTGGCCGTGACCGATCCTGACGGCTGGACCGCCGAGCAGACCTCGCGGCTCACGTCGATCCTCGATGCCCAGCAGACGGCGGGCGACTGACGTGGCAGGGTGGCGCGCATGACCGTCGAGCGCGCGTCGATGGAGGATGAGGACCTCCTGCTGCTGCGGGCCTTTGAGCCGGTCGTCAGGCTGACGCAGGGCGAGTTCTTCATGCCCGTCGGCGTCGACGAGTACGTGCGCCACGCCAGCCTGTGGCGCGTCGGGTCGCAGGGCGACATGGAGCGGGTCACCGACGTCGGCGAGCTCGACCTCGACGAGCTGGCGCGCCGGGGCCGCGAGCTCGACGGCCCGGGCTACTCCCTCAGCGGCATCTCCGTTCCACACTCGCGCCGCGACCGGGTGCGCAGCTGGTTCAAGACCGAGCGGCCGAAGTTCCGCGCCGGAAACCGCCTCGGCGAGGTGGGCATCACGGGCCGCGCCATCGACACGCTGAGCCGCACGTCGCTCCTGGTGCGCGGTGCCGTTCCGGGCGGCAGCGCGGTCGCATCCCTTGCGCTGCAGAACGCGTACCTCGAGCCCGACCGGCCGAAGTACCACGGTCGCGTGTTGCGCGACAACGGCTGGATCGTGTGCCAGTACTGGTACTTCTACAGCTTCAACAACTGGCGGTCGGGGTTCTCAGGGGTCAACGAGCACGAGTCCGACTGGGAGCAGGTCACGATCTTCCTCGACGGCACGGGGCTGGTCGACGACGACGGACTGCCCGAGCCGCGCTGGGTGGTGTTCTCCGCCCACGACGAGACCGGCGACGACCTGCGCCGCAGGTGGGACGACCCGGATCTCAGCCTGGTCGACGGCCGTCATCCGGTGGTCTTCGCCGGCGCCGGCTCGCACTCGGGGGCGTACCTCGCAGGCGACTACCTCATCACCGTCGTGCCGCCCCGACTCGGAGGCATCGTCCCGGCGATCCGACGGCTGGCGAAGGTCATGACCCCCTGGACGCGCGCGGCCCAGGGTTCGGGGCTCGGCATCCCGTACATCGACTATGCCCGTGGCGACGGAGCGAGCATCGGGCCCGGGCAGGAGTACGAGTGGACACCCGTCGTGATCGACGACGACGTGCCGTGGGTGCGCGACTACCGGGGCCTGTGGGGGCACGACACCCAGGACAAGTTCGGCGGTGAGCGCGGGCCGGCCGGTCCCCGCTACGAGCGCAACGCCACGGTGCGGGCGTCGTGGGGCGATCCCGTCGGCTGGGCGGGCCTCGCGAAGGTGGCCCCCAACCCCGGCGCCGAGATGGTCTACATCAGCGGCCGGCTCGAGGACATCGACGAGGAGCTCGCGGTGCTCGACGTCGACACGGCCCGGGCGCGGATCGTTCTCGCAGAGCAGGCGGCAGGCCATGCCCCTCGCGCTCCCGAGGTTCGCGCCCTGGAGGCCGAGGAGCGCCGGATCACCGAGGCGAGGCTGACTGCCATCCGGCTGCGCGATGAGCGGGCGCGCATGGTGCGAGCGCAGGAGGGCGGGGTGGCCGAGGTCGGCCCGCACGCGCACTTGAGCCACCGCCGCACGCCCATCGCGGTGAGCGAGCGCGGGCGGGCACGCATGCTCAGTGCGTGGGCTGTCGTGAGCACCCCCATCATCCTGCTGCTGCTCGCGACGATCTTCCTACCCGGTCCGCTGTCGGGTTTTCGCTTCGTGTTCTGGATGCTCATCGCCGTGCTCGCGGTGGAGGCGTTCGCGCGCGGCTACTTCCTGTCGTACCTGAGCAGACTGGTGTTCGTCCTTCTGTTCATCAACTTCCTGCTGCTGTTCTTCATCAACTGGCGCTGGGCCATTGGCGGGCTGTTCGTGGCGAGCGCCATCATCGTGCTCATCGTGAACATCCGGGACGCCCGGCGAGGCTGACGCAGCGCGGAGTCAGCCTTGCGGCCGGGCGCGTCCCCACGGTGGGAGATCGCCGGCGAAGTCGAGGACGGTGTCGAGCACGCCGTCCCAGCCCGTGTCGAGCATGACGTCGTGCCCCATGCCCGGGAACCACACGGGATCGACCCCGTGCGACCGCGCCGTGCGCTCGACGTCAGCCACGCGCACCAGGCGATCCTGCGGCGTGCCGATGACGAGGACTGGGCAGCGGATCGGGCCGACGCGCTGCGGAAGCAGCAGCTCCCACTGCACGAGGGGTGACTCCGTCGAGGTCCGATCCGAGTAGGAGCGGGCGGTGGCCGGATCGAGCCCCTCGAACAGGACCTCGGGCTCCATCGACAGGGTCTGGCCGAGAACGGCCCGGCCGAGGTCGGCGGGCCGGTCGCGCGCGATGGCGACGAGGTCGCCCATGGCCGAGTGCAGAGGAGCGGGAGTGAGCAGCACCAGGCCCCGGAGCGGATAGCGCTCCGCGACCAGCTGCGCCACTATCGCTCCCATCGAGTGGCCGATGAGGACGGGCGGCTCCGGCAGCTCGGTGATCGTCTGCATGACGTCGTGCACGTAGTCGCGGGTGAGGGTGCGCCGAAGTCGTCGCCCGCCGGCAGAGCCGCCGTGCCCCCGCAGGCTGACGGCGTAGGACGGGAACCCCGCGGCCGCTGCGGCAGGGAGCCAGTTCTCGGCGAAGCACCAGGCCGCGTGCGCGATGCCGTGCACCATGAGCAGGGGCGGCCTCCCCGTGGGCTCGGCAGGCAGCGCGGTGATGACCTCGCGGTGACTCACCGGCCGCGACGGCATCGACCAGTCCCACGGCCGCATCGCTCGGGTGCGTCGTTCGGGCGCGGCGCTCACGCGGGCACCTCAAGGGCGTTGATGGCGTCCTGGAGCGACTGCAGGTAGTCCTGATGGGCGACCTCGTAGTAGTGCCTGCTCGAGTCCTTGTAGGTCGTTCCGGCGCTGAAGCGGCGCCCTGACTGTGCCGTGGCGTCGGCATAGAAGCGATCGGCGACGACGGGTCGCAGCTGCCGTGCTTCGAGGAACCGGGCGATGAGCATGCCCTGCCAGTGGGCCAGCGTCCACTGTCCGCTGTCGGGCTGGATCAGCCCGCTGACGAAGAGGTTGCGGTGCTTCGAGGTGAAGACCTGCAGCGCCAGGCGGGGATGGTCCTCGTGCCAGTCGAGGTGCAGGTCGGCGTCCGCGAGGAACGGGAACGTGACGAGGTAGCCCGTGCAGAAGACCACGAGGTCGACGTCCGCTCGGCTGCCGTCGGTGAAGGTGACTCCGTGCTCGTCGAACGAGGCGACGTCGTCGGCGGGCGTGATGTCGCCCTGCCCGACGTAGTAGACGAGCTGCTGGTTGACGATCGGATGTGTCTCGAAGAACCGGTGGTCGGGCTTCTTCAGCCCGAACTTCGAGAAGTCGCCGACGGCGAACCGGAGCGAGGCCTTGAACATCTGGCGGCGCACGGCGAGCGGGATGCGCAGCGCGAGCAGGAGGTCGGCGGTCTGGTCGCTGGGACGGCCCATGAGGTACTTCGGGTTGTAGTAGTAGCCGCGCCTGGTCGAGTGCCAGGTGCGCGCCGCATTCTGCGCGCTCTCGACGGCGACATCGCATCCGGTGTTGCCGGCCCCCACGACGAGCACCCGGCGGCCACGCAGGACATCAGCGTCCTTGTAGTCGGCAGAGTGGATGATCTCGCCGCCGAAGGACTCCTGTCCGGGGTACCGGGGGACCTTCGGGTTCCAGTTGTGCCCGTTGGCGATGACGACCCCGTCGAACTCCTCCACGTGGAGGTCGCCGGAGTGCCGGTCGCGCACGGTCACCGTCCAGATGGCGCCGTCGCCGACGGGTGCGACGCTCACGACCTCGCTGCCGAACCGGATGTGCTCGACGAGGCCGAAGTGCCGGGCGTACGAGGTGAAGTACTCCTTCACCTGAAAGTGGCTGGGGTAGTCGGGGTAGCCGTCCGGCATCGGGAAGTCGGGGAACTGCGTGAACGGCTTGCTCGAGATGAGGTGCGTGGACCGGTAGACGCGGCTCGTCTGCGCACCGTAGTTCCAGTTGCCCCCGAGATCGGCCTCGCGCTCGAACGCCTGCGCGTCGATGCCGTTCTGCAGGAGTGCCTTCAGCGCGCTGAGCCCATGCGGCCCCGCGCCGATGACCGCGATCCGCACGAGCACCTCCCCACTGTCGTTCCGTCGGACCTCCGCAGACTCTCACGGTCCGCTGGCCGGCGCACCACAGTCGGTCGGACGTGGCGCAGGACGATCCGAGCGACGGGCTACCTCGTCCTCGCGCACGCTGGGCAGCCCGGCCCCTGGGTCCGGTGGTAGACCGTGGTCGTCCACCGATGGCCGCACTCCGCGCATCGCCAGGGCAGTCGTGCATTCGACTTGGGGCGGAACTCCGACGGATCCCAGCCGTCGGCGTCTGCGGCCGCGGCCGGGTGCGTGTCCGCCAGTGAACCGCCGGGCGGGGGCTTCCGGTGCGCCCGTGCTGCTGCCGCGATCGCGCAGACGGGGCATCCGGAGCCCTTGACCCGGTTGGCGACCGTCGCCTCCCACTCGTGGCCGAGCGGGCCTCGCCACCGGACCTTCCTCTTGCTGCCATGCGTGTAGTCGTCGGCCCGGAAGGGCTCCACCATCTGCTCCGCGAGGTCGGGATGCGTGACGGTGAGGGGTGGATGCTCGTCGGCGCTGCAGGTGGGACAGGCTCGGTACCCGCGCGAGCGCGCCCGCACCTCCGCCATCCAGGTCGTCCCGCAGCAGGGGCACCACCACGGCAGCACTGCGCGGGAGCCCGCACTCACGCGCGTGGGATCCCAGCCGTCCGCCGTCGCTGCGATGTCGGGATGGCGCTCCGCGAGGGACTCGCCGGGCCGGGGTCGTGACAACGACAGCGGAAGCCGGGCGCCCGTTGACTCGGGCACCCGGCTGCGCTCCGTCCGGTCGGTCATCTATACCCCTAGGGGTATTTTACGCAATCCGGCAGGCTGTTGCCTGTCCTGCCTGCGCACTCAGCCTCCGAAGGCGGCCAGGTGGCGTTCGGATCCGTTCCGCAGGTTGGTGTAGACCTGCAGGACGTCCGGCGCGGTGAGCCCGCTCATGGCGGACGTGAGGTCGGCGATGTCCAGCTTCTCGATCGTGACTCCGACGGCCAGCGCGCTGGCGGTCGTCGTCGCGCGCGCCACGAGATCGTCGTACAGCGACTGGAACGCTGCGGTGCGGAACTCGCCGGCTGCCATGCCGGTGGTCGGATCATCGATCCCGTAGCGGGCGAGCAGCGTCTGGATCGATGCCAGGTGGGTGGCCTCCGCATTGGCGATCCTGGCGAACTGCACCGTCGCGGGGTACTTCGCGGCGAGTGCGACGTAGACGTCGTGGGCGAGCTTCTCCTCCTCGGCCATCGCGACGAGAGTCGCGCGCTGGCTGGCGGTCAGCGTGCCGGACACGGCGGTGATGGCGCCCTGCCCCTGCATGCCCTGGCCGTTGCCCTGCCCCTGCATGCCCTGGCCGTTGCCCCGGCCGCCGCCGGCGCCGTTCATGGGGCCCTGCGCTGTTCCGGTGCTGGTGCACGTCCCGGTGCCGTTCGGGGCCGACGGCCCGCCGGCAGCGATGGCGGGGGCGGCGCTGACGGCGAGGACGGTGATGCCTGCCGCGAGGATTCCGCTGATGGCGAGTGAGCGACGCATGATCTTCTCCTTGACTGTGCCCGATCCCTGACCGGGCGGCTCGGCTTTGCTGTCACTGATGACGGTGCCGGAGGCATGTGGAGCGTCGGTGCGGTCGATGTGGAGATCCTGTGGAGTTCGCGGCGGCATCCCGCACAGGCATCCGTGAGGGGCTGCCGGGCGGCAGGATGGCACCCATGGCCACGGTTCTGGTTGTCGAGGATGAGCGCGACATCCGTGAACTGCTGAGGCGCTACCTCGAGCGTGCCGGGCACTCCGTGCTCACGGCGGGCACCGGTGCCGAGGCGATGCTCCTGCTGATGGACGGCTCAGCGGACCTGCTGCTCCTCGATCTCGGGCTTCCGGACATCGATGGTCTCGAGGTGCTGCAGCGCGCCACCGAGGTGGCCGTGCCGGTCATCGCCCTCACGGCTCGCAGCTCGGTCGAGGACCGGATCCGCGGCCTCGAGCGGGGAGCGGACGACTACGTCACCAAGCCCTTCAGCCCCCAGGAGGTGGTCCTCCGCGTGGCCGCCGTGCTCGGCCGCCATGCCGTGGGCCCGCCGTCGGCGGAGACCTCGTACGGCAGCGGCCGACTGCGGATCGACGACAGTCGTCACGAGGCGTGGATCGACGGACGGCTGGTCGACCTGACACCGTCGGAGTGGGGGGTCCTCACCACCCTGGCGTCGCGACCGGGTCGCGTGTACTCCCGCGCTGAGCTCGTCAACCGAGTCAGGGGCTACGAGTTCGCCGGCTACGAGCGCACCATCGACTCGCACGTGAAGAACCTGCGACGCAAGCTGGGTGACGATGCCGCCGACGTGGTCGTGACCGTCCAGGGCATCGGGTACCGGCTGGGGATCGACCGTGACCTCTGACCAGCGCGGCCTCGGCCCCCTGGGCCGGCGCCTTCTCGTGGCGTTCGTGATCGTCGCGCTGTCGTCCGTGGCGGTCCTCACGGCCGCCGCCCTCATCGGAACCGCGCGCGGTCTTTCCGCCGGTGCCGATGCCCAGCGTCAGGAGGCAGTCGACGCCACGTCGGCCGCGGCCGCCGAGGCCTATCGCGCGGCCGGGGGATGGGCTGGGGCCGACCTCTCAGGGGCCGTCGCGGTGGCAGGCGCCGCGGGCGCCGGACTCGTGGTCCGCGACTCGGCCGATGATGTCGTGGCCGCGCCGATGGGCCAGATGCAGGGGGCCATGAACGGCCAGGGCCGCGGCGGGAGCACGAGCCCGGTCGTCGTCGACGGGCAGACGGTGGGCTCGGTGCGTCTCACGTTCGGATCCCCGTCGACGTCGACGGCGCAGAGCATCGCGTGGACGTGGATCATCGTGGCGGCGCTCGTCTCGCTGGTCGTCGCCGTGGTCGTCGCCTGGTACGTCTCGCGGCGCATCTCCCGTCCGCTCGTGCGCCTGTCCGAGGCCGCGCGGGCATTCGCCGCCGGAGACCGATCCGCACGGTCGGCACCCGGCGACGCCTCGGCGCCGGGGGAGCTGGGCGAGATCGCCCGCTCGTTCGATGCGACCGCGGACGACGTGGTCCGCTCGGAGGAGGCGCGTCGGCGGATGGCGGCCGACGTCGCCCACGAGCTGCGGACTCCCCTTGCGGCGCTGCAGGCGGGACTCGAGGAGCTGCGCGACGGCCTGGTCGACCCCAGTGCGGAGCGCATCAGCGCGCTGCATGCCCAGTCCGTCCGACTGGGACGCGTGGTCGGCGACCTGGCGGAGCTGTCAGCGGCGGAGACCGCGTCGCTCTCACTGCGTCGTCGTCCGCTCGACCTCAGCGTGCTCGTCGACGAGGCGATCGCGGCGGTGCGCCCCTCACTCGATGCCGCCGGTGTGACGCTCACGCAGAGCATCGAGAGCGGCGTCGTCGTCAGCGGCGATGCGGACCGGCTGCACCAGGCCGTCGGCAACCTGCTCATCAACGAGGCGCGCCACTGCCGGCCGGGCGATCACGTCACCGTCACCCTCGGCCACGGCGACGGCCTCGCGGTTCTGGGCATCGCCGACTCGGGCCCGGGGATCGCGCCCAGCGACCTGCCTCGGGTCTTCGATCGGCTGTGGCGAGGCTCGGCCGACAGCGACACCGCCGGCTCGGGGATCGGCCTGGCCGTCGTGCGCGAGCTCGTCACAGCGCACGGAGGACGGGTCGAGGCGGAATCCGACGGCGTCAGCGGCGCCACGTTCAGGGTGCTCCTGCCGCTGTGGACGGATGGCGCCTAGCCCGGTCGTCCGATCGTCGGAGCCAGCGCAGGTGCTCCACGTCGCCGAGCAGGTCGAGCCTGCGCCACAGGGCACTGCCGGGCACAGCCTGGCTCGGGTGGCACTCCACCGCCTGTCGCTGCCGGGCACGGTCGACCGCGATCACGATGTCAACATCGTCGGGGTCACGGCCGGCGAATCCCGCGCCGAACTCCGAGCGCAGTGGCTCGGCGACGGCTTCGGGGAGGGTCCAGGCGAGCACGTCGACATCGAGGGCGTGCGCCGCCGCCGTGGCGGCCTGCGTGGCGCGCATGTGGTCCGGATGGCCCGTCACGCCCGTGTCATCGAAGACGAGAAGGGCGTCCGTCCCCTGCTCCGTGGCGACGTCGATGACCTCCTGGGTGAGCCGGTCGAGGTCGACCGTCCCCAGGGCGCCGTCAGGATGCTCGAGCAGTCGGATCGTCCGTACGCCCAGTGCCTCGCCCGCGGTGCGCAGCTCGGCCGCGCGCAGGACGGCCAGGTCTCCCTCGCGGCCGTGGAGCGTGGACGCCTCTCCGTGCGTGAGACAGAGCACGTCGACCGGGATGCCGAGGCCGATGCACGTGGAGATGACGGCGCCGAGGCCGAACGACTCGTCGTCGGGATGGGCCACGACGGCAAGGATCGACCGCCAGGCCGGGAGCGTGCGGGCTGCCTCGCGCATCGCACCTCCTCGGATGACGGCTGACTTGCCGATCGTATACCCCCCGGGGTATAGTTCACATCCCGAACCCATCGTCATGGAGGTACTCCCATGTGCAGTCCCGCAGTGTGCGGCACGTGCCGCAAGGTCACCTACTCCGGTTGTGGCATGCATGTCGACCAGGTCCTGGCCTCGGTGCCCAAGGACAACCGCTGCACCTGCCGGTAGGCAAGCCGCGCCCCGACCACGATTCCTGAAGGAGCCTGACGACCGTGATGACCACCGCGTCACCTCATGAGGCCGCTGCGGCCGCCCAGCGCGGAGAGCAGGTGCTCGACGTGCGGACGGCCCCGGAGTTCTCGTCCGGTCACGTACCGCGCGCCACCTTCATGCCGCTGGCAACCGTCCCGCTGAGGCTGTCCGAGTTGCGTCGTGGGACACCGGTCTACGTCGTCTGCGAGTCAGGTGCGCGCGCGTTCCAGGCCTGCCAGTACCTCGATCAGCACGGCTACACGGCCATCAACGTCCACGGCGGGATGGTCGCCTGGCGCGCGCAGGGCCTGCCGATCGAGTCGGGCCTGCCCGCACAGCTGGCGAGCTGACGCGATGGGCCTCTTCACGCACGACCATGCCCCCGCAATGTCTCCCGCTGAGGCCTTCGAGGCGCTCGCCGGGTCCGCCGTCCTCGTCGACGTGCGCGAGCCGGACGAGTGGGCCGCGGGCCATGCGCCCGAGGCCGTCCACGTGCCCCTCGCATCCGTGGCGGCCTCCGCATCAGGCCTTCCGACGGACGTCCCGGTGATCGTCATCTGCCGGTCCGGGCGTCGGTCGGACGCCGCTGCCATCGAGCTGCGCCGGTCCGGCGTCGATGCAATCAACCTCACCGGCGGCATGCAGGCCTGGCAGCAGGCCGGCGGATCCGTCGTACGCGACGACGGCCAGTCCGGGTCAGTCATCTAGCCGTCACCTCGTCACCGTCCCGCCAGCACTCGACAATCGACCGGCGCCCTGCCGCGCAGGCCGTCAAGGGAGAAGTGGTCAGACCATGAGCAGCATCGACGTCATCTCGATCGACACCCCCAACCTCGGCGACCGCAGCTATGTCGTCGGCCGCGGCTCGTCGGCCATCGTCATCGATCCCCAGCGGGACATCGACCGCGTCACCGAGATCCTCGACGAGCGCGGCTGGACCGCGACCCACGTCCTCGAGACCCACTTCCACAACGACTACGTCAGCGGCGGCCTCGAGCTCGCGCGCCGGACGCAGGCGGAGTACGTGGTTCCCGACGGCATGGACATCGCCTTCACTGCCAACCAGGTCAACGACAAGGACGAGCTCTCCTCTGACATCGGCGTGATCCGAGTGCTCCACACTCCGGGGCACACGCCCAACCACGTCTCCTTCTCGGTGAATGACGGCGGCGAGGACCTCGCACTCTTCACGGGCGGGTCGCTGCTCTTCGGCAGCGTCGGACGTCCCGACCTCTTGGGCCCCGACCTCACCGAGCCGCTGGCTCGCTCCCAGTGGAACTCCATGCGGCGCATCGCGGCCGAGGTGTCCCGCTCCGCGCAGGTGTACCCGACCCACGGCTTCGGCTCGTTCTGCAGCGCCACGGCCACCGTGGGCAACGAGTCGACCGTCGCCCAGCAGATCCTGAGCAACCCGGCATTCGCCGTCGACGAGGACACCTTCGTCACCGAGCTCATCGCCGGCCTCGACGCATTCCCCGCCTACTACGCCCACATGGGACCGGCCAACCAGAAAGGCGCCGGACCCATCGACCTCTCCCTGCCCCAGGTCGCCACGGCCGAGGACATCGCACGCCGGATCGCCGCCGGCGAGTGGGTGGTCGACCTGCGCCATCGCCGTGTGTTCGCCGGCGACCACGTCAAGGGATCCCTGTCCTTCGACGTGCACGGCAACGCCGTCACGTACCTCGGGTGGATGATCGACTGGGGCACCCCGATCACCCTCCTCGGCGCGGATGCCGACGAGGTCCAGACCATGCAGCGCGAGCTCGTGCGGATCGGCATCGACCGACCCGTCGCGTACGCCGTCGGCCAGCCGTCCGACTGGGCGTCGTCCTCGGCGGGCCAGTCCTCCTACCGACGGGCCTCCTACTCGGAGCTCGCTGCCGCGCTCGCCGCTGACCCGGACGTTCCGATGCTGGACCTTCGCCGCAACAGCGAGTTTGACGACGGCTTCGTCGCGGGTGCGACGCATGTTCCGCTGCACGAGCTGCGCGGCCGGATCGACGAGGTCGTCGACTGGGCTGGCTCGGTCCGTGACCATGGGCCGGTCTGGGTCTACTGCGGCAGCGGATTCCGCGCCTCCGCGGGCGCATCGGTCCTCGAGGCCGCAGGAGTCGAGGTCGTCCATGTCGACGACGACTTCCCGAATGCCGAGAAGGCGGGGCTGCGGATCGAGCGGCCCGTCCACGGTCATCGACTCGGCGCGGCCTACGCCGACTGACCCGGACGCTGCCCGACCGCCATCCCTGACCACCCACTCGAGAGGCCGACCGTGATCATCGCCGAGGCCCTCGTCGTGGGGCTTGCGATCGGGGCGGTCCTCGGGCTCATCGGCGCGGGCGGCGCTGTCGTCGCCGTGCCGGCCTTCATCTACCTCTTCGGGTTCTCGGCCGTGGAAGCCACGACCGCATCGCTCGCCGTCGTCGCCGTGTCCGCGGCCACCGGCGCGCTTCCGCGCCTGCGCATCAACCAGGTGCGGGTGAAGCAGGCGCTCCTCTTCTGGTCCCTGGGCATCGTCGGCACCTTCGCCGGTGCACGCCTGGCGACCGTCATCCCGGAGCTGGTGATCGTCGTCGGGTTCGCTGTCGTCATGCTCGGGGCTGCCGTCGCGATGTGGCGCAAGTCGCTTGCGAAGGAGGCCGGAGAGGACGTCGCCCGCGCGGGATGGCTGCTCCCGGTAGTGGCTGTCGCCATCGGGCTGCTCACGGGCATCTTCGGTGTCGGCGGGGGATTCCTCGTCGTGCCGGCTCTGGTGCTGGTGTTCGGGTTCCCCTTCGCGATCGCCACCGGGACCTCGCTGGTCGTGGTGGCGCTCAACAGCGCCACGGCCCTGGCGTTCAAGTACGACGCGTGGTCCGGGATCTCGTGGGAGATCCCGCTGTTCGTCATCGTGGGCGGTGTCGTCGGGTCCGTGGTCGCGTCGAACCTGAACCACGGGATTCCCCAGCGCATCCTGGAACGGACGTTCGCCGGACTGCTGGTCGCCTTGGCCGTGTGGATGGTCGTCGAGGCGCTCGTCCTGAGCTGACGGAGCGCTCGGCGCGGGTCAGCCCCCGAAGAGGCGTGAGAAGAATCCGCCCTTGGCGGCAGCCTTCTCCGCGGGCGTGCACGAGCAGCGCTGGTTCTTGGGCACGCCGCGCAGCACCTCGTTCTTGTGCTGGCCGCAGCCGGCCCAGGTCGCCTTCTTGCAGGCGCGGCAGGTGGTCTGACGGCACATACGAGGATCCAATCTCGGGGAGTGACGGGTGCGTACAGCGACAACGATACCCCCAGGGGTATGGTTGTCGCCATGGGGATCGCATGGTCGCAGTTCCGGGCGTGGCCTCCGCGCCGATGGCTCATCGCCGCGGTCAGCGGTCTGGCCGTCGCCGTCCTCGTCGCCCTGCCCACGGCCGTGATCCCCAATCCCGTCTTCGGGCGGGAGATCGGGGTGACCTGGTGGTCCTACCCCGTGGTCATCCTCACCGGGATCCTCGGCGGCCTGCTGGCCGCCACGTACGTCCGGCCTCCAGGCGTGGCCGGTGAGGGCGACGACGACGTGGAACTCGACGGCGCGTCGAAGCTCGGCGTCGCGGGAACCCTCGTGACCTTCTTCGCGGTGGGGTGCCCCGTCTGCAACAAGCTGGTGCTCGTCGCGCTGGGTGCCTCGGGCGCCGTCACGTGGTTCGCCCCGATCCAGCCGTTCCTCGCTCTCGCCTCCATCGTGCTCATGGTCGTGGCACTGCGCTTGCGCCTGCGCAACGAGACGTCCTGCCGGGTGCCCGCCTAGCGCGCAACGAGGTGGCCCTGCCCCCTAGTGTGGCGGTGTCACCGATACCTCCGGGGGTATGTATGTCTCGCACGGTCATTCTGGGCGCAGGGATCGCCGGTCACACGGCTGCCCTGCACCTGCGTCGCATGGTGGGCAAGGAGCACGACGTCGTCGTCGTGGCACCGAACTCGAAGTGGAACTGGATCCCCTCCAACATCTGGGTGGGGGTGGGGCAGATGAGCGTCAAGCAGGTGACCTTCCCGCTCGCGCCCATCTACAAGCGCAAGGGCATCGAGTTCCATCAGGCGCTGGCGACCGAGCTCCACGCCGAGGGCAGCCCGACCCTGCCACGTCCGCATGTGATGGTCCGCTACACCGACGAGGACCGTCAGGGAGTGGTGGCTCCCCTCGAGTACGACTACCTCATCAACGCCACCGGCCCCAAGCTGAACTTCGGGGCCACGCCGGGCCTGGGTCCGGACGGGCACACGTGGTCGGTGTGCACGGCGGGCCACGCGGCCGAGACGGCGACGGCCTTCGAGGACGTGCTCGTCAGGCTGCACGCGGGCGAGCGGCAGACGCTGCTCATCGGCATGGGCCACGGCACATGCACCTGCCAGGGTGCCGCCTTCGAGTACACGTTCAACGTCGAGCATGAGCTCGTCAAGGAGGGGGTGCGAGACCGGGCCGAGGTCATCTACATCACCAATGAGAGCCAGCTCGGCGACTTCGGCATGGACGGCATGAACTTCGGCCACAAGGGCGACGTCATCCCCAGCCAGATGTTCACCGAGTCGCTGTTCCAGGAGCGCGGCGTGAAGGCGATCATGTCCGCCCATGTCGAGAGGGTCGAGCCGGGCATCGCCTACTACGAGCAGGTCGACGGCACCAAGGGAGAGCAGCCGTTCGACTTCGCGATGCTGCTGCCGCCGTTCCGTGGGGCCGACCTGACCGCCTTCGACGCAGCGGACGCCGACATCACGTCCGAGGTGTTCGCCCCCAGCGGCTTCATGAAGGTGGACGCCGACTACAGCCCGAAGCCGTACGAGGAGTGGAAGGCCAGTGACTGGCCGAAGACCTATCAGTCCGTGAAGTACGACAACGTGTGGGCGGCCGGCATCGCCTTCGCCCCGCCGCATCAGATGTCCCGCCCGCGCACGAGCCCGAACGGGACGGTGATCGCCCCTGCTCCGCCCCGCACGGGTATGCCGTCGGGAGTCATCGGCCGCGCGGTTGCCCAGACCATCGCCGACCGGATCAAGCACGGTGCCGCAGGCAAGGTGCACACGGCCTCGATGGCGGACATGGGTGCAGCGTGCATCGCGTCGGCCGGAAAGGGCTGGCGCACCGGTCAGGCAGCGGCCATGACCGTCTTCCCGATCATCCCGGACAAGGAGAAGTACGGGGAGGCGGGTCGCGACGTGAAGGAGACCTACGGCGAGATCGGCCTGAGCGCCCACTGGATGAAGGTGATGCTGCACTACCTGTTCATCTACAAGGCGAAGGCCAGGCCGCTGTGGTTCCTCATCCCTGAGTAGTGCGTCCGGCCTCGATCGAACGGAGTCCCATGAGCAACGTCATCACCTTCACCGGAGCACGGGTGGCCACGCCCGGCGAGGTCCGGGCTCGACGCAACCTGATCGTCCAGGCATGGAGATTCGCCATCCTGAACGTCAAGATGATCGTCATGGTCACCAAGGGCCACCACTGACCAGGTCCTCCACCCGTCCGAGAGTCGTCGCGAGGGAGTTCGCATGAAGGTCGTCGTCGTCGGTGGCGTTG
>CALGTB010000033.1 GCA_937902285.1 uncultured Actinomycetes bacterium
CGGTCGGGGGCCGTGCCCTTTCTCGCCACGGGGCTTGACGGGCGTGAGGGTCGATGATTAACTACAACCAAATGGTTGTAGATCAGCTCGCCGACGCCGACGTGGACCGCCTGTTCCACGCCCTTGCTGATGCCACGCGCCGGGACATCGTCCGTCGCGTCGTCGCCGGCGAGCACTCGATCTCCGACCTGGCCCGTCACTATCCGATGAGCATGACCGCCGTGCAGAAGCACGTGGCCGTGCTCGAGGGAGCCGGGCTCGTGTCGAAGAACCGGCACGGACGCGAGCAGCGGGTCAGCGGCAGGGTCGAGGCCCTGCACGAGGCCCAGCGGCTGCTCGACATGCTCGAGCAGGTCTGGCGCGACCGCGTCGATCGCATGGGCGCCCTGCTTGCCGAACCGACCCTGGAGGACCCGACATGACCGTGACCGCCGTGACCAAGGACCTGAACGAGCTCACCATGACGGTGGACGCGGAGTTCGACGTCCCCGTCGATCGCGCGTGGCAGCTGTGGGGCGATCCCCGCCAGCTGGAGCGCTGGTGGGGACCGCCGACCCACCCGGCGACGATGGTGCAGCACGACCTCACCTCGGGCGGGACGGTCACGTACTACATGACCGGCCCCGAGGGGGAGCGCTTCCACGGCTGGTGGCGGGTCAC
Source organism: uncultured Actinomycetes bacterium (assembly GCA_937902285.1). Taxonomy (GTDB): domain Bacteria; phylum Actinomycetota; class Actinomycetes; order S36-B12; family S36-B12; genus UBA10649. The sequence continues at coordinate 661 of CALGTB010000033.1, forward strand.
CCAGGCCGACGCCCCACGTCTGCTCGTCGTGGAGGACGGCTTCGCCGATGAGAACGGCCAGCCGAACCCTGACCTGCCCGTCACGATCATGCGGGTCAGCCTCGACGATCGACCCGGAGGCGGCACCGCCGTGACCATCACGTCGACCTTCGCGTCGCTCGAGGCGATGGAGCAGCTGATCTCCATGGGCATGGAGGAGGGCCTGCGGCAGGCGATGGCGCAGATGGACGCCATCCTCGCCGCCTAGGACGCCTGCCGGTGTTCACCCCGCCACGCGGCCCGGCACCAGGTCGACCTCGTCGTCCGCCTCGGGCAGGCGTCCGCCCTCGAGGCTGACGGACGGCATCAGCCGCTCGAGCCATGCCGGCAGCCACCAGTTCGCCTTGCCCATCAGGGTCATCGCCGCCGGCACGAGGACCATGCGCACGATGGTCGCGTCGATGGCGATGGCGGTGGCCAGGCCCAGGCCCATCATCTTGGTGGCCGGATCCTCACCGAGGACGAAGCCGAGGAAGACGCAGATCATGATGAGCGCGGCCGAGGTGATGACCCGTGCCGACTTCGCGATGCCGCGGATGACCGATGCCTGGGTGTCGCCGGTGCGCAGGTACTCCTCCCTGATCCGCGAGAGCAGGAAGACCTCGTAGTCCATCGAGAGCCCGAACAGCACCGCGAACATGAACATCGGGATGAACGGGATCACCGGAATGGTCGTCTCGAGCCCGATGAGGTCCATGCCCCAGCCCCACTGGAAGACCATGACCAGGACGCCGTACGAGGCGCCTAGGCTGAGGAGGGTCATCAGCGCGGCCTTCACGGGAACGAGGATCGACCGGAAGACGAACAGCAGCAGCAGGAAGGACATGAGGATCACGGCGGCGATGAAGAGGGGGAGTCGATCGCGCACCTTGTGACCGATGTCCGCCCAGCTGGCCGTCTGGCCGCCGACGTGGGCCGTCGCGGGACTGTCGGCCAGGGCGCTCGGGAAGACCTCGCTCCGCAGGCGCTCGATCGTCTCGAGGGTCTGGTCGTCCTGAGGTGCCGTCGTGGGGACGGCCAGCATCGTCGCGACCCCGGCCCCGACGTTGACGTCCGGCAGCGACACCGACGCGATGCCCGAGTCGGCTGCGATGGCGGAGCGCAGGGGGTCGACGACGGCGGCATCCTCGGAGATGTCCACCGCGATCACCAGCGGGCCGTTGATGCCGGGGCCGAATCCCTCTGCGACGAGGTCGTAGGCGAGCCGCTCGGTGCGCGACTGCGGGAGCGAGCCCTCGTCGGGGAATCCGAGCCGCAGCGCCAGCACGGGCGCCGTCAGTACCAGCAGCAGAGCCGTGCCTCCGACGACGTAGCCCCAGGCGTGGCGCGACACATGGCCTCCCCACCGCATCCAGCGCTCGCTGACTGCGGCGTCCTCGTCGACCTGCACGTGTCGGCGCCCGCGTCGGTTGATGCGCTGGCCGGCGAGGCCGAGGAACGCGGGCAGCAGCGTCACGGACGCGGCGACCATGACGAGCACGATCACCGAGGTCGCGACGCCGGCCGCGGTCATGAACGGGATGCCGGCGAAGGCCATGCCGAGGATGGCGATGACCACGGTGCCTCCGGCGAAGATCACCGTCTGGCCGGCAGTCGCCACGGCTCGGCCTGCCGCCTCGGGGACGGAGTGGCCGTGTGCGAGGAACTCCCGATGACGGGTGACGAGGAAGAGGGCGTAGTCGATGCCGACGCCGAGGGCGATCATCGTCGCCATCTGCGGAGCCCATGACGGGATGGCGATCAGGTAGTTGATGAGCGACATCGAGCTGACGCCGAGCGCGAGGCCGAACAGGGCCATCCCGATGGGCAGTCCCATGGCGATGAGCGAGCCGAAGGCCAGCAGCAGGATGACGACCGCGGCGAGGATGCCGATGAGCTCACCCGTCCCCGTCTGCGTCTCCTCGAACGCGAAGAAGAGGTCGCCACCGGCCTGCAGCTCGAGCGGCGAGCCCGGCGGCAGGCCGGTGACCACGGCCTTCACCGCCGCGAGGTCGGCGTCGCTCAGCGACTCGCTGGTCGGGTACTGGATGCGCACGAGCGCGACCCGTCCGTCCTCGGACAACGTCTGCGTGGTGCCGAGCACGTTCGGGAGGTCGGCCAGCGCCGATCGAACCTCGGCGAGGGCCGAGTCGGCGGCGGGATCGGCGAACGTCACGCCGTCGTCGACCGGCGTGGCGACCACCTTCGCCGTCAGGCCGCCGCCGTCGGCTCCCGCCTCCTGCAGGAGGTCGACCGCGGCCTGGGAGTCCAGGCCCGGAACGGCGAAGGAGTCCTCCATCGTGCTGCCGAACCCGATCGACGCACCCACGACCAGGATCGAGGCGATCAGCCAGCCGCCGATCACCGCCCAGGGGCGGCCCGCCGCGAATCGGCCCCACCGATACAGGTACGTCGTCATGGCGTTCTCTCCTCGCTGTTCCTGCTGTGATGGGCCGGGTGCCCGGCCCGGACCCATGGTGGGCGCGCGTGGAGGCGAGCGGATCGGCCGTCGAGGGTGGACTTCCCTCGTGCTCCAGGCCGAGGCACGGTCGTCCTTTCGGCTGAGCCGTGGGGCCGCGGACTCCCCTACGCTGCAACGGTGATACGCCGCGCCGTGCTCTCGCTGTGGGACGAGCCCGCTGCTCCCGACGCGCCGCGCCGGGTGTGGCGCGACTGGGTGCTTGTCGGCGTCCTCGCTGCGACCGCCGTCCTCGAGGCGCTGCTGCGGACCGACGTCGTGTGGCCGGTGGTGTCGTTCCTGCTGGCTGTGGGACTCCTGCCCACGCTGCTCTGGCGTCGCACCCATCCGCTCGCCGCGGTCGTCGTGGTGTTCGGCGCGCTGAGCGCCCTCAATGTCGTGGCACTGGCGATGGATGCGGGTTCCTTCGGCATCTACAGCAGCATCTACGTCCTGCTGCTTCCCTACTCCCTGATCCGCTGGGGCAGCGGTCGCCAGATGGTCCTCGGGCTCCCACTCGTCCTGCTCACCGGCGGACTCGGGATCGCTGCGGCGCACACGCCGCTGGGGGAGGCGGTGCTCGGCGGGCTCTTCCTCCTGCTCCCGTGCGTGCTGGGCCTGGCCGTCCGCTACTGGTCGACATCGCGACTGCGCGAGAGGGACCAGGTGAAGCTGCTCGAGCGGGAGCAGCTGGCGCGGGAACTGCACGACACGGTCGCCCACCATGTGTCGGCCATCGCCATCAGGGCTCAGGCCGGGCAGGTGCTGGGATCGAGCGACCCGGCCGCTGCTGTGGATGCGCTGAAGGTGATCGAGGAGGAGGCCTCGAAGGCCCTGTCCGAGATGCGCGCGATGGTGAGCTCCCTGCGCGACGACACGGGAGCGGAGCTGTCGCCGCAGCGTGGCATCGCCGACATCGCTCTGCTGGCGGGGGCGGCAGGGGAGTCCCTGCAGGTGAGCGTCGACGTGGACGGGGACATCGAGACCGTCCGCCCGGCGGTTGCCGCCGCCACGTTCCGCATCGCCCAGGAGTCGATCACCAACGCGGTTCGGCATGCCCGCCATGCGACCCGGGTCGACGTTCACGTGTCGGGTGATGATGACTGCGTCCGCCTCACCGTCATGGACGACGGCGAGCCGACCTCGGCGGGCCGGGCAGGGTGGGGGTACGGGATCGTGGGGATGACGGAGCGGGCAGCCCTTCTCGGGGGAACGCTGGAAGCCGGGCCCGTGGCGGGTCGTGGCTGGCGCGTCGCCGCCGTCCTGCCCCGGACGGCGGTCACGTCATGACGATCCGCGTGCTCGTGGCAGACGACCAGGAGCTCGTCCGCACGGGCCTGTCGATGATCCTCGGGGCCCAGCCGGACATCGAGGTCGTCGGGCAGGCGGTCGACGGCCTCGAGGCGCTGGCCATGGCCCGTGAGCTGCGGCCGGACGTCTGCCTGTTCGACATCCGCATGCCGAACGTCGACGGCATCGAGGCCACGCGCCAGCTGGCCGGCCCGGACGTGTCCGACCCGATGGCGGTCGTCGTCATCACGACCTTCGACCTCGATGAGTACGTCCACGGAGCGCTCAAGGCAGGAGCGCGGGGATTCCTCCTCAAGGACGCCGGCCCCGACCTGCTCGTCCAGGCGATTCACGCCGCGGCGAACGGCGACGCACTCATCGCGCCCAATGTCACCGTGCGCCTTCTAGCGTCGTTCGCCGACGCGCGCGGAGGCACGCCGCCCGTGCAGCCGAACCCCCCTCTGACCGCCCGTGAGGAGCAGGTGCTGGTCACCCTCGCCCGAGGCCGGACGAATGCCGAGATCGCTGACGACCTGTACATCAGCCTGAGCACCGTCAAGACCCACCTGGCCAGCCTTGCGGGCAAGCTCGGCGCCCGGAATCGCGTCGAGATGGCGATGTGGGCGTACGAGACCGGGCGGATGAGGGACTGAAGGTCGCCCCCCGGATGGCTCAGGTGCTGCGGCGCTTGGCGTCGTACATCTCGGCGTCTGCCCGCATCAGCGCCGACTCCACATCCTCGTCCGGTTGCCACAGGGTGAACCCGATCGACCACGCCGCGGGCGCCACCACCGCCACCTGCTGCGCGATCGCCCGCGCAGCGTCATCGTCGGCCCCGGGCAGCACGACGACGAACTCGTCGCCCCCCTGCCGCACCAGCAGGTCACCCGCCCGCAGCCG
>CALGTB010000034.1 GCA_937902285.1 uncultured Actinomycetes bacterium
TGCCCATGACCACCGACTCGCCGGGCATGCCCATGAAGGAATACGGCAAGGACCCGCCTGCCAGTCCGACGATGACGACCATCCCCTGGCGCCCCACCAGGGACTGCGCAAGGACCAGCGTGGACGGCGCTCCGACGAAGTCGAAGACCGCGGCCGCTCCCTCCCCGCCGCGCTTCACGGCGGCTTCGATGTCGTCAGTGGCAGGGTCCAGGGATTCCGCCGCCCCGAGTTCGAGGGCCAAAGCCCTCTTGGGGGGCGACGTATCCACGGCGACGATCCGCGCGGCCGACAGCTCGCGCACGAATTGCAGCCCGAAGTGCCCCAGCCCGCCCAGCCCGATGACGACGGCAGTTGATCCAGCCACCAGCCTGGGCAGGGCGTGCTGAACAGCGTGGTAGGGCGTCAGCCCGGCGTCGGTCAGCGGCGCGGCCATCGCGGGCTCGAGGTCCGGCAGGAGCACCAGGTGCCGGGCCGCGGGAACGAGCAGGAACTCAGCGTAGCCTCCCGGCGACCCGATGCCGCCCCACGTCATCGTGTTGCACAACTGCTCCTGGCCCGACAGGCACAGACGACACCGCCCGCAGCCCCAGCCGCCAAACACCGCCACCGGGGTGCCACGGTCCAGTCCGCTGACCCCCGAGCCACATTCTTCGACCCAGCCGGCGTTCTCATGGCCCAACGTCCACGGCAGTCCGGGAAGCAGCCTCATCTCGCCGCTTAGAATGTGCAGGTCCGAATGGCATGCCCCCGACCCCCCGACGCGGACAAGCACCTGCCCAGGACCCGGCTCAGGCCGCGGGACCTCGCGAATCTGCAACGGCTCGCCGTATCCAACCAATTGAGCTGCCCTCATGTGCACACTCCCTTGTCTCAGCTGCCTTGTACGAGCGTACAACGGGCCGGTGGTGCTGACCGGGGCCCCGTCGGCCGGCAGGCTCATGCCGTCGGGGAGCCAGGGGCCATGGAGATGGACGCCGTCGAGGCCGCGTAGATGGCAGGTCACCTCACTGCCCGACAGGCAGTCGGTCGGCCAGTGAGGTGAGGCAAACCGAAGGTGACCACGCGATCACGCTCCGCCCCGTCGGACCGCACGACGCGCCACGCCGGCGGCCCGGCGAACGTGGCTCCTACGACTGGAGGACTGCCTCGACCTCGATGCTGATCGTGACCTGGTCCCCGAGCACCGAGCCGCCGCCAGGGATCGGGCCGTTGTAACTGACGCCAAAGTCATGCCGGTTGAGTTGGCCGCTGGCCGAGAAGCCGATGCGGGTTCCGCCGTAGACGTCGGGGCTGACGCCGTTGACCTGGACGGCCAGGGCGATGGGCCGGGTCACCCCGCGGATCGTGAGGTTGCCCTCGAGGACCAGGTCGTCGCCGTCCACACGGAGCCCGGTGGACTCGAACGTCATCTGCGGGTGGTGCTCGGTGTCGAAGAAGTCGGCGGATCGGATGTGGGCGTCCCGGGTCTCGTTGCCGGTGTTGATGGACCCGAGGTCGATGGCGGCCGACGCTGTTGAGTCACGCAGGGCCGCGGCCGTGACGATGGTTCCCGTGAACGTGTCGAACCGCCCTCGCACCTTGCTCACCATCATGTGACGGATGACGAACGACACCTCGGTGTGGACCGGGTCGATCTCCCAGGTGCCGGCCACGTAGCCGGGGATGCTCACCGCGGGTTCAGCCATGATGCCTCCTTCGATTCGAGGGTACGAAGATTACTTGGTACTCATTCGGACTGTAGTACCTAATCGTAATCGGCCCCGGTGTTGTCGTCCAGCGCTGGCGCTACAATGGGGATGTTCGGGGCAGGCAGCGGCGGGCGATCCCTCGGGAGTTGTGATGACGGCCACTGAGGGAGGAAAGCACGCCGAGTCGCCGTGCCGGGCCCGCGAGGTGTTCGCGCGCGTGGGCGACAAGTGGTCGGTGTCGGTCATGCACCTTCTCGGCAACGGCACGATGCGATTCACCGAGTTGAGGCGCGGCATCGACGGGATCAGCCAGCGGATGCTCACGGTGACCCTGCGTGGGCTCGAACGCGACGGCATCATCTCGCGGACCATGTACCCGGTGATCCCGCCACGGGTGGACTACTCCTTGACGCCCATGGGTCGGACGCTGTCGACGACGATCACCAACCTGGTCGATTGGGCAGACGACCACGTTGACGACATCGTTCGGGCTCGGGCCGCGTACGACCTGCGCTCCCGCGACACCGCCGACACCGCCGACGCCGACACCGCCGCCAAGGGTTCCGACCTCAAGGGCTGGGAAGCCGAGGCACGGTGACGCTGGCCGTCCAGTGGCGCTGGCCGACGGGGCGCGCGGCCTCCACCCGGCGCCGACCCCACTCAGGCACGATCATCGCCCAGCAGCACGCGAGCGGGTCGTCCGCACCCGATATCGCCGACGTGGCACAGCACCCTGACACCCTCGGACCCGTCGCGGCGACCACGCCCGCGGCTGTGGCCACGGCCGAGGGCCGCCCCAGAAGCCGTGACGCCGACGATCAACGGACCCCAACCCCCTCCACCCGCCACCCGCCACAGAGGCTCCACGGACGCGAACCAGGCCACTGACGCGAACCGGGCCAGCATGACGGTGATCGGCGGGCCACGGCCCAGGATGGCGGCACACAGGCGCTTCCGCGTCACGGCGCGTGCGCTCCCAGGATGCTCGTGCCTGGCAGGTGACCGACCTCCCGCGTGAGGCTGGCGCGCAGCCCCACCCAAGCGCGACTGGTGCGAGCTCTCACCCCCACCGACATGCGCCGGGGACCAACCGAGGTCCTGGTCGGTCACCCGATCCTCCGGACGATCGCCCGCCGGGTGAGAGCTCAACGCGCTTCCCACACGAGGACGTCCTCGCGGCACCGCGGAGCCACCGCCCGGCCGACCGCACGGTGGACGGCAAGGTCGAGATGCGATCGCCGCGACGCCTGCGGCAAGTACGGGTGAGGCTCGTCTTCACCTCGTGCGCGAAGACCACGAGGAGTGCAGTCGGCGGCGCGGCGGCGGTACGCCGAGCAGGACCTCGCGCACGCGATCCCCGGTGGCCGCCGAGCCGGCGATCCAGTCCATGAAGGAGCGGGCCCCTGCGGCGTGCGGGGCCGAGCAGGGTGGGCACCTGCACGCCCGCGTCATCCGCACCTGGCATGCGTGCCGCATTCTCGCGCTGCGGTCGACCGGAACCCGCGCCGAGCGCAGGAGTGCCTGCGGAATGCCTCCGAGTCCACTGGTGTTGGAGCCTTTACTGCAGGACTGCAGGGACCAACGGCGACATGCCTGACACGGAGATGCGGTGGTGAGAGGCAGGGTGAGTCACTGCATGCCGCGGGTGAAGTGGTCGGGAGTGACGGTGACGAACACCGCCGTTGATGTTCCTACCGGGTGCCCGTCGGGGTCGGTGACGCTGGCGGTGAGGAATAGTTTGCGCCCTACCTGGCTCCCGACGTGTGCTTCGATCCGGTAGGGGACGCCGATCATTACCGGCGCTCGGTAGTCGACTGTCAGCTGGCGGGTCACCGCGGGTGTGCCGACGAGGTAGAGCAGGAAGCCGTAGAGGTCGTCGATGACGGTGGCGACTGCGCCGCCGTGGGCGATGCCGGGAGCGCCGACGTGCCGGTTGTCGAAGGTGTGCTCGGCCACGACGCCGTCTCCGTCGCGGCGGACATGGAGGTGATGGCCGTTCGGGTTTTCGGGTCCGCACCCCAGGCACTGCTCGTGGTGGGGCGGGAGGTCGGCGCCGTCCGGGTGTGGCCGGAACTTCTCAGCCAGTGCGGCGGCGAGCATCGTCGGCAGGTCATTCATGGGGTGGACGGCCTCTCAGGAGTTGTGCCCAGGCTGCGAGGACCTGTTCTTGGCGGTGGTCGGGGTGCGGGGTGAGCAGGCTGCTGACCCCCCTGCCGAGGAGTAGGTCGAGGGTGAGCCGGATATTGACCGGGTCGTCGGTGACGTAGGTGCGGCAGATCTGCGCAAGCTCCTCGTTGACGCGCTCCTCGGCCGGGATCAACTCGGCCCGCAGGTCGGGGTGCGAGCGTGCGGCGACCCACAGTTCCAGGGTGGCAGCGTACAGCGGACCCGACAGCGCCTCGGCCAGCAGCCGCAGCGCAGCCGCCCGCGTCTCACTCTGATCTTCCGGCCGGTGGTCCCCCGGAGGCGTCGCGATCGACAGGTCGCTCAACGCTTCGCGTACTCGCCGCAGGCGCTCCTGCGCCAGGTGCTCGATCGCGGCGGCCACCAGCTGGTCTCGGGTCCCGAAGTGATGCAGCTGTGCGCCTCGGGAAAGTCCGGCCCTCTCGGCCACGGCGGGGCTGGTGGTGCCGGTGTAGCCGAGCTCGACCAGGCACGCGACGGTGGCCTCCAGCAGGATGCGTCGGGTGGCGGCGGAGCGCTCCTCTTGTCTCCTTGCTTGGGTAGGCACCCTGAGACCTTACATGCATGCACGAATGTATGTACTGTGAGCTGCCAATGGCCCGGTCGCATTGCGGTAGCGCGTTCATGTGGCTGGTGACGTCATGGCGAGGGCCCTTCTCCAGTATCCGCATCGGATGGCGTGCCCGTGCGGCCACGGCGCCTGGCGCGATCTCATTGGGCGGGCAGGACTCGGCTGGGGCGGGACTCCCTGCGAGGAGCTCGCCTTCGGGCTCGGCGGTGATCTGGATCTCACCGACAGGCCGGGGGCCGACCTGGTGACACCGGTGTACCTGGTCGGCAGGGGCTCGGACTTGGAGCTGGACGCGTAGGGCCGTCGCGGGCTGAGGTGCAGGGGCTCTGCACGGAGGATGCTATCGAAGGGCGGCAGTAGTTGCGGGCCGAATGCCGGGCACCCGGTGACGGTTTGGCCCCTTCTGAGGCGGCAACTGCGGCTCCCACGCCTTGACCTCGGCACCGTCCCGACCGGCGCCCCGCAGGCAGGGACACCCTTGGCGCCCACGGGACCTCGACGAT
>CALGTB010000035.1 GCA_937902285.1 uncultured Actinomycetes bacterium
GCACTTGCCTTTGCTCAGCTCGTATTTCTCGATCAGTTGCTTGGCCAGCGACCCGCGCACGCCTTCGGCGATGAACACATACTTGCCGTGCAATTCCATGCCCGGCTCATAATTCGGCCCCATCGAGCCATCGCTCTCCTTGCCGAACTCGCCCGCGACGACGCCCTTGACGCGGTCGCCGTCCATCACGAGTTCGCTGGCCGCCATGCCCGGGAAAATCTCGACGCCCAGCGCCTCGGCCTGTTCGGCCATCCAGCGGCAGACATTGCCCATCGAGACGATGTAATTGCCATGGTTGTTCATCAGCGGCGGCATCGGCCAGTTCGGAATGCGCGCCTGACCGGCTGGGCCGAGGATATAGAAATTGTCCTCTTTCACCGGCACGGTGATCGGGGCGCCCATGCCCCGGGCTTTGCGATCCCAGCCGCCGGTGTCGATGAGGATGAAACGACGGCCGTTCCACTCCGCCTCGTAGCTCACCCGGTCGCGGGTGACCCCGGGGACGTCCTCGACGACCGCCTCCCGGCGGCCGATCATGCGGTTGACGAGCGTGGACTTGCCGACGTTCGGGCGCCCGACCACGGCGAGCACCGGCATCCCCGAGTGCTCCCCGCCCGGCCGCATGAGCTCGTCGAGCTCGGCCTCGAAGTCTCCGAACTCCGAGCGCGCCGCCTCGAGGGCCGCCGCCAGCACCGAGCCGTCGGCATCGTCCTCAAGCTCGCTGGCGTCGAACTCGGCGTCAGCGGCCTCGTCGAAGTCGTCGTCGTCGGTCGGCTCGACCGCGATCCACTCGCCCATCCTCGTCACCCATCTGCTCGTCGTGCCGTCGTGCTGTGGCGCCCCGCCTACTGGACGACGCGCATCGACGCGAGCTCCTCGGCGTCGGCCAGGAGCTGGCGCACCTGCTCCGCCACCGCCGACCGGGTGGTCGTTCGCAGCGGGTCACCGGACACCTCGAGGGTGACCGGGGGCGCGAAGAACACGTCGATCCTGGACCGGGGACGGGGTGGGTCGGTGGGAACCCTGCCCACCGCCCCGAGGAGCACGACCGGCATCACTGCGACACCGGTTACAGCAACAAGGTACCCCACCGGCACGATCGACCCCGCCACGACCACGGCGCGCTCGTCGTGAAGGGCGGCCAGGGCACGGCGCTGGGTGAGGATGGCGGCCGGTCCGGTGAGGCGGATGTCCCCGGCCGCCGACAGGGCCCGCTCGGGCAGGGCTCGATCCATGGCCTCGTTGGCCACCACATGCACGGGACGCGGCGCCGTGGCGTGGACCAGTGCTCCGGCGAGAACCCCCTCGCAGCGGGTCACCATGAGCAGCGCGCCGCTGGTGCCCACGTGGTGCGCCCCATGAGCCCTCACGCGGTAGGTCATGCGGAGCGCCGCAGACGCCAGGTTGCGGGCGTTCGCCGCCCCGGTCCAGGAGGGCGGCTCCACGGCGGAGGTCATGGCCTCGCTACTCCGGGATCGCGTCGACGAGGGCGCAGACGTGATCGACGACCTCGTCGAGGGACAGCGCTGTGGTGTCGACGAGGACGGCGTCCGGGGCGAGTGCCAGCGGCGACGTCGTCCGAGCAGTGTCCTTCGCATCACGTTCGAGGAGCGCGGTGTGCGTGCGATCGACGTCCACCGCCTCCTTGCCCAGGTCGGAGTCCTGCGCCGCCCGGCGCCGTGCCCGCTCGGCCGGGTCCGCCGTGATGAAGACCTTCAGGTCCGCCTCCGGCAGGACGACCGTCGTGATGTCCCGGCCCTCGACCACGATCCCCTGGCCCGCGCTCACCGAGTCGGCCACGGCGTCCCGCTGGATCTGCACGAGGCGCTCGCGCACGCTCGGGACGGCGCTCACCGCGCTCACCGCGGCGGTGACCTCATCGCCCCGGATGGGCCCCGCGACATCGATATCGTCGACATGGATCGTGGGGACCTCGGGGTCCGTGCCGCTGACGATCACGACGGACGGAGCCTGCGCGGCGACGGCTGCCGCGTCGTTGACATCGACCCCCGCATCGAGCATCGCCCAGGTCATGGCCCGGTACATCGCCCCGGTGTCGAGGTAGCGCAGCCCGAGTCGGCTGGCCACTCCTCGGCAGACGCTCGACTTGCCGGAACCCGCCGGCCCGTCGACCGCGATGACTGCTGCGCGCATGGCCCGAGCCTAGGGGGTGCTGCCGCCGGCGGCCCTAGAGGCGCACGTCGAAGTCGCTCCTGACGAGGGCCTCGGCGAGCCTGTCCCCGACCTCGGGTCGCACGAACAGCGCCACGAGCCCGCTCGGCCGGCCGAGCACGTGCTCGATGCGGACGTCCTCGAGGTTGACGTCCGCCTCGCCGACAGCGCCGAACAGCCGGCCGAGCTCGCCCGGACGGTCGGCCAGCATGACCGTGACCTCGAGGTAGGCCGACGGCGCGGCCCCATGCTTGCCGGGGATGCGCCGCTGGCCGCTGGCGCCGGACGCCAGCACCCGCTCGATCTCCGCCGAGGCCTGCCCGTCGGCCGCCGGTCCGGACAGGGCGCGCAGGGCGGCTGCCGTGTCCTGCAGCTCATCGGCCATCCGCTGGATCACCTCGGCCACGGGCCCGGCGTTGACCGCCAGGATGTCCGACCACATGGCGACATTCGAACCCGCGATGCGCGTCATGTCGCGAAGCCCCTGGCCGGCGATCCGCACGTAGTCGTCGTCCGCTCCTGCGAGCTGCGCCGCGAGCACGCTCGACAGCACCTGGGGTGCATGGGACACCAGCGCCACCGCTGCGTCGTGGTCGTCGAGGCTCATCTCCACGGGGTAGGCGCCGCATGCCGACACCAGGCGGTGGACCTGGCGCACGTGCTCGATCTCGTTCGAAGGCAGCGGGGTGACCACCCACAGGCGGTCGTCGAGCAGGTCGCCGCGCGCCCCTGCGGGGCCCGACACCTCGCGGCCGGCCATGGGGTGGCCGCCCACGAGCCGAGCACCGTCGGCCCCCCGGGCCAAAGCGTCCGCGACCACCCGGCTCTTGACGGAGGTGACGTCGGTCAGCGTGGCCGACGGGAAGCGGCGGGACGCATCGGCCAGGACGTCGGCTGCATGGCGCGGCGGCACGGCCACCACGACGATGCCCGGGACGTCGCCCGCTGCGAGCGGCCGGCCGGCCCCGGCAACAGCCGCGACGGCGAGATGGTCGGGGTCGACGTCCTCGATGAGCACGTCGACGCCGGCCCGCCGGAGCGACAGGGCGACGGATGTGCCGATGAGTCCGGCTCCGATGACGAGGACCGAGCCGCGGATGAGCGCTCCGTCCAGCTCGCTGCCGGCCCCCTGCGGGGCAGTCACTGCACCAGGTCCGTCCGCAGCACCTCGGCGCCACGAAGGTAGACATGCTGGATGGCCGATCGCTCCGCCGGCGTCTCGATGTGCATGAGCACGCGAACGACTCGCTCGAGCGCCCCGTCGACTCCCATCTCCTGCGCGCAGAGCAGGGGCACATCGACCAGCCCGATGGCGCGGGCACCGGCGGCGGGGAACGCGCAGGTGAGGTCGGGGGTCCCGGTGAGGATCACGCTCACCACATGGTCGCTCGAGATCGCGTTGCGGTCCATCATCGCGGTGAGCAGCTCACCGACCGCCTCGCGCATCTCGGCGGCGTCGTTGGCCTCAAGGCAGGTCGCTCCGCGCACTCCTCGCAGGGTCATCGCGCTCGGGCTCCTCACAGGCGGGGGCGGGTTCCGGCTGCGAACTCTACCGAGGACGCCGCGCTAGAGACCGACCGCCGTGTACAGCGAGCGCAGCTCGGCACCGCCGATCGCCCGGATGACGCCGGGACGCTGCTGGCCCAGGTGCACCGGCCCGATCCTCGTGCGCACGAGGTCCGTGACCGGGCGCCCGACCTCGGCCATCATGCGCCGGATGATGCGGTTGCGGCCCTCGTGGATCACCAGCTCGACCAGTGACCGGTCGGGCAGCTTCTGGAGGATCCGGGCAGAGTCGCACTGCGCGAACCCGTCCTCGAGCTCGACGCCCTCCCGCAGGGCGCGCAGCTCCTGCGGGGTCATCTGGCCCCGCACGGTCGCCACGTAGGTCTTGTCGACCTGGTGCGAGGGATGGCCGAGCCGGTTGGCGAGCTCGCCGTCGTTGGTGAGGATCAGCAGCCCTTCCGTGTCCGCGTCGAGCCGGCCGACGTGGAACAGCCGCTCCGTGCGTCCGCGCACGTAGTCGCCCACGCAGGGCCGGCCCTCGTCGTCGGACATCGTCGTGATGACGCCCTTCGGCTTGTTGAACGCGTACACGGCATTGCCCGGAGCCGTCGGCACCCGTTCGCCGTCGACGCGGACCACCGCCGTGCGGGGGTCGACGCGCATGCCCTGCTCCGTCACGAGCCGGCCGTCGACCTCGACCCGGCCCTCGTCGATGAGCTGCTCGCAGGCGCGTCGGCTGCCGATCCCGGCAGCCGCCAGCACCTTCTGGAGCCGGACCAGCTGGGTGTCGTCGTCAGCCATGGTGCTGCATCACTCGCCTGTCGCTAGGGAATCGAAGACATCCTCGAGGTCCGCGAGGTCGGGAAGGTGCTCGGCGAGCGGCGGAAGGTCGTCGAGCGACGCGATGCCCATGCGCTCGAGGAAGTGCGACGTCGTGCGGTAGAGGTGGGCGCCCGACTCGCCGTCGTGCCCGGCCTCCGCGATGAGCCCGCGCGCGAGCAGGGTGCGGATCACACCGTCGACGTTGACCCCGCGTACGGCGGCCACCCGGCCCCTCGCGATCGGCTGGCGGTAGGCGATGACCGCGAGAGTCTCCAGCGACGCCTGCGTCATCCGCGCCTGCTGGCCGTCCAGCACGAAGCGCTCGACGACCGGCGAGCACTCGGTGCGGCTGTAGTAGCGCCATCCACCGGCGACCTCGCGCAGGTCGAACCCGCGCATCTGCTCGGTGTACTCCTCGGAGAGGGCACGCACGACCGCCTCGACCTCGTCGGCCGGCTGCCGCGTCGCGGCCGCCAAGTCCATCACGCTCATCGGCTCGTCGGCGAGCAGCAGGAGGGCCTCGATCGCGGCGGCCAGCGACGGCGCACCCAGGGTGTCGTCATCGCCACCGTCGTCACCGGCGGTGCTGTCGTCGACCTCCTCGTCGACGACCCCGTCGACGACCTCATCGGCCTCGACATCGACGACATCGTCGATCTGCTCACTCATCCGGGTGCCCTTCCTCGATCTGCGGTGCCGGTGGCTCGGTGGGGACGGCCATCCGGTCGACCTCCCGCTCGACGTCGAACTCGTCGGTGACCTCGATCTCGCCGTCGTCGGTGCCCGTCCAGCGGATCGTGAGGTCGCCCAGCGGCGTGATCTGCTCGAAGGCGACCACCTGCTCGCGGTAGAGCTCGAGCAGCGCGAGGAAGCGCCCGACCACGAGCAGGGTCGTGTCGCAGTCGGCGATGAGGGCCCGGAACGTGGTGGTGCGGTGTCGCCGCAGCCGGTCGACGATGATCGCGGCCTGGTCGCGGACGCTCACGCGCTGAACGTGGATGTGGGCCGTGCTGACCTCGGGCACCGGCTTGGGCGCCAGCGCGCGGGCGGCCAGTGCGGCGAACTGGTCGGGTCCCAGTCCGATGAGCACCTCGGGCAGCAGCGCAGCGAACTGCGGCTCGAGGCCCGCGGTCCGCGGGAAGCGCTTCGCGGCGGTCGCCATCCGTGCGGCGAAGAGCGCCGAGACCTCCTTGTAGGCGCGGTACTGCAGGAGCCGGGCGAACAGCAGGTCGCGCGCCTCGAGGAGTGCGAGATCCTCCTCGTCCTCGACCTCGCCGGACGGCAGCAGGCGTGCCGCCTTGAGGTCGAGCAGGGTCGCTGCAACGACGAGGAACCCGCTCGCCTCGTCGAGGTCCCAGTCGTGGCCCTGCCCGCGGATGTAGCCGATGAACTCGTCGGTGACCTGGTGCAGGGCGAGCTCGGTGACCTCCAGCTTGTGCTTGGAGATCAGGGTCAGCAGGAGATCGAACGGTCCCTCGAACTCGCCCACGCGGACCGAGAAGCCCCGGGGCGCCTCGTCGGCCGGCTGTGCGGGAGCCGCGACGTCCTCCGGGGACTGCGCCTCGGTGGGCGTCGTCACCGCGCCAGTACCTCCCTGGCCAGCTGGCGGTAGGCCTCGGCGCCCGAGCTGCCGGGCGCGAAGGCCGTGATCGGCTCGCCGGCCACGGCCGCGTCCGGGAACTTGACGGTGCGGTGGATGACGGTGGTGAACACGAGGTCGCCGAACGCCTGCTGCACCGTGGACAGGACCTCACGGCTGTGCAGGGTGCGCGGGTCGTACATCGTCGGCAGCACGCCGATCACGGAGAGCTCCGGGTTGAGCCGGTTCCTCACCTTGTCGATGGTGTCCTTGAGCAGGGCGACACCGCGCAGCGCGAAGTACTCCGTGCCCATCGGGATGATCACACCGCTGCTGGCCGTCAGCGCGTTGAGCGTGAGCAGGCCGAGCGAGGGCTGGCAGTCGATGAGGATGACGTCGTAGTCGTCGAGGATGGGTGCCAGGACCCGTCCGAGCGCGTGCTCGCGCCCGACCTCGCTCACCAGCTGCACCTCCGCTGCCGAGAGGTCGATGTTGCTCGGCAGGAGGTCGAGGCCCACGATGTCGGTGGTCATGATGACGTCGCCGACGTGGCAGTCGGCCTGGGTGAGGGCGTTGTAGATCGTCAGCTCGAGCTCATTGGGATTCACCCCGAAGGAGA
Organism: uncultured Actinomycetes bacterium; assembly: GCA_937902285.1. Lineage (GTDB taxonomy): Bacteria > Actinomycetota > Actinomycetes > S36-B12 > S36-B12 > UBA10649. The sequence goes on from CALGTB010000035.1 coordinate 6,699, forward strand.
CCGAGATGGCACCCTGCGGGTCGAAGTCGACGAGAAGGACACGACGCCCGTAGCTGGCCAGCGCTGCTCCGAGGCTCACCGTCGAGGTCGTCTTGCCCACCCCGCCCTTCTGGTTCACCATCGCGATGACCCGGGCCGGGCCGTGGGTGGTGAGGGGCTCGGGCTCCGGGATCTGGGCGACGGCGACCACGGGATCGGCGTCTGCGGCCGTCTCATCCTCGGGACGGTCGAACAGCGCCTCCGGGTCGGCGGTCGTCGGCACGTCCAGCTCCGCAGGTTCCGGCTGGATGCCCTCTGACTCCATGATCGTCCTTCCCTTGCTCGTCCTCGGCTTCGCGACGCCTGCCCACCCGCGCCATCTGCTCACCCGCGCGTCGGTTGAGCCTACCGGCCGAGCCACCGGCCTAGGCGCAGCACCGCCGTGGCCGCCCGCTCAGCCTCGGCCCGGGAGACCCGGTCGTCGAGCTCGACGGTGATGGCGATCGTCCGCAGCCGGCGGTCGATCCACTGGGTCATGGTGCCGTGGCACGGCCCGTCGCAGCCGACCGAGCTGGTCCCCTCACCCATGTACAGGGCCAGCTGCCGGCCGGCGGGCCGGCTGAGCGCATGGCTGATGTCGACGACGTCGAAGGCCTGGTGGTACGACAGAACCGCCGTGGGGCGGACGGCCTCGAGGAAGGCCATCATCCCGCGGGTCTCGGGCTCGCTGGCCGAGCGCGGCCCGGGCCAGTAGGTGCCCCGGCTGCCCTCCTGCCAGCGCGCCGGGAAGTTCCGGTTGAGGTCCACGCCTCGGGCGTTGCCCCGCGTGTCGCGCTCGTTCCCGTCGGGGTTCATGCTCACCACGATCCACAGGCCCAGGCCCTCGGGGATGGGACGGGCGGCCAGCTCCTCGGCCACCTTGCGGCCCCCGGGCTCGCTGCCGTGCATCTGCCCGATGACCACGATCTGCACGCCGGCGTCGATCGAGCCGTAGTGCCGGGCCACGATCTCCCGGCCCTCGCGCGACGTGGCAACCAGCCGCCGGTCGTTGGCGGGCAGCGCGTCCTGCTGCGCGGGGGCGGTGGACGCCGTTCCGGCGACAGCAGCCGGCGTCACGACCGCCGCCGCCGTTGCGCCGGACAGCGCCAGGGCCACCAGCACGGCCACCGCCGGGCGCCCCCTCATCGCGCCCTCGGGTGGCTCGTCGCGTAGACCTCGCGGAGCGTGTCGACCGTGACCATCGTGTAGATCTGGGTCGTCGTGACCGAGGCGTGGCCCAGCAGCTCCTGGACCACCCGCACATCCGCGCCCCGCTCGATGAGGTGGGTGGCGAAACTGTGCCGGAGCGTGTGCGGCCCGATCGCCGCCGTGAGCCCCGATCGCGCAGCGGCATCACGCACGACGCCATACGCGCTCTGGCGCGACAGGGGCCGTCCCAGGCTGTTGAGGAAGAGTCGGGGCGTTCCCTTGCCCCGGATCGCGAGCACCGGCCGCCCACGCACGAGGTAGGCGTCGACGGCCTGCGCGGCGCACTCCCCCAGCGGCAGGAGACGCTGCTTGCTCCCCTTGCCCGTCACGATCACGGTCATCGTCTCCAGGTCGACGTCGTCGACGTTGAGGTCGACCACCTCCGAGATCCTCGTGCCGGTCCCGTAGAGGAACTCCACGAGCGCCCGGTCGCGCCGCCCCGCCGGGGTCTCGCGGTCGCACGCCCTCTCGATCC
>CALGTB010000036.1 GCA_937902285.1 uncultured Actinomycetes bacterium
CGCGATGGCCGCGGTGACCGCGACAGCGGCTCCGGGAAGCAGGACGGCCGTCACGGCCGCGCATGCGCCGAGCCAGATGACCCCGACCGCGATCGCGGCGGCAACCGGGACCGTCCCCGCCACTGCGGCGCCCAGCCCGTCCGGACGAGCCGCCGGGATGCCTCGCGCGCACGCCATCGTGATGCCGAGGCGGGCGGTGCCGGCGGCCACGACCAGGCCCAGCAGCCCTCGTCCGTCCGCCACCAGGCCGCTCAGGGCCGCGACCTGGACGAGCAGCACCAGCACCAGGGTCACCACGCCGAACGGCCCGATGTCCGAGCGTCGCGCGATGGCGAGGGCCTGATCGGCCGGCCGACCACTGCCCAGCGCGTCGGCGGTGTCCGCGAGTCCGTCGAGGTGCAGTGCCCGCGTGAGCCAGGCCAGCGCAGCGACCGCGAGAGCCGCCAGGAGCAGCGGCGGCACGCTGGCCGGGAGCCGGTCGGCCGCCACCTGGGTCGCGAGGCCGACCGCGAGGGCGAGAACGGCGCCGACGAACGGTGCCAGCAGCATCGCCGATCCCGCGACCTGGCGATCGATGCGGCGTGGGGCGGGCACCGGCAGCCGGGTGAGCGTGCCCACCGCCAGGCGCAGGACGTCAGGCATCACGAGACCGGTCCGACACGCCCGCCGCGTCGAAGGTGGCCATCTCGGCGAGGGTCAGGGCTGCGGCGTTGACGAGGTGCAGGGCGAGCAGCGCGCCGGTGCCCTCGCCCAGCCTGAGGTCGAGGTCGAGGATCGGCGGGAGGCCGAGGGAGGCGAGGGCGACGGACGCACCGGGCTCGGTCGACCGGTGGCCGGCCGCCCACCAGGCGCAGGCATCCGGGTCGGCGGCGCGGGCGACCAGGGCTGCAGCGCACGAGACCACGCCGTCGAGGATCACCGGAAGCCCCTGCTCGGCGGCGCCGAGCAGCAGTCCCGTCATCGCCGCGATGTCCGGGCTTCCGACGCTTGCCAGCAGCGCCACGTGGTCATGGGTCCGGGGCGCGCCCCTCGTCATGGCCGCCGCCACCACCGACGTCTTGCGAGCCAGCACGTCGTCGTCGATGCCCGTGCCGCGACCTGTCACGGTGGCGGCGCTCGCCCCGGTGAGCAGGCCGATCAGGGCCGCCGCCGGCGTGGTGTTGCCGATGCCCATGTCGCCGGGGATGACGATGTCGGCGCCGAAGTCGCGTGCCTCACGAGCGAGCGTGCGGCCCAGGGCGAGGGCCGTGCGGCACTCGTCGCCCGTCATCGCGTCCTCCCGGTCGATCGAGCCGCTGGAGCGGCGGACGCGTCGCGCCGTGACCGCGTCGTCCACGCCTGCCATGTACGACGGATCGGCATCGACGCTCACGTCGACGACGCGCACCGTCGCACCGGCCTGCCGGGCCAGGACGTTGGCCGCAGCGCCGCCCGTCGCGAAGTTCACGACCATCTGCGCGGTCACCTCGGGGGGATAGGCCGACGTCCCCGACGTGCGCGCGACGCCGTGGTCGCCCGCCAGGATGATCACCGCGGGCGCTCGGAAGGGCGAGGGCGGGCAGGCCCCCTGCACGGCGCAGACCCACTCGGACAGTGCCTCGAGGCGCCCGAGCGCCCCGGCCGGCTTCGTGAGGGTCGCCTGGCGCTCGCGGGCCGCCATCCGTGCGCTCGCGTCGGGAGGGACGATGCCGGCCATCAGCCCTCCCCGGCGTCGTCGTGCACGGACGGTCGTGCGAGCGCCTCGAGCGGCACGCGGCGCCCGGCGACGACGAGGATCGTCTCGTCGCAGGCCCGAGCCACCTCCGCGTTGACCCGGCCCATGAGGTCGCGGAAGAGCCGGCCCGCCGCGGTCGCAGGGACGACGCCCCAGCCCACCTCGTTGGTCACGAGGATCACGTCGGCCGGGCTCGTCCGCAGGGCGTCGACGAGGTCGGCGGTCCGCCGCAGCACATCCGCCTGGACGCTGGCCGCCTCACCGGCCTCGTCGCGACGCCAGGCGTCGAGGTCGTCCAGCTGGGCCGTCAGCCAGAGCGTGAGGCAGTCCACGAGCAGGGTGCTGCCGCCTGCGCCTGCCCGCAGCGACGACACCAGGTCGGTGGTCTCGACGGTCGTCCAGTCGCGGGGTCGACGCGAGCGGTGCGCGGCCACCCTCGCCGCCCACTCCGCGTCGTCCGGCCGCGCGCCACCCGTGGCGACATAGGTCACCGGCCGACCCCACGCGACGGCCAGCCCCTCGGCGTGCGCCGACTTGCCCGACCTGGCCCCGCCGGTGAGCAGCACGCGTCGCCCGGTCAGTCGGGGAGCTGCCGTCGTGTCGATGACGTCGAGGTCCTCGGGCACCCGGACGCCGTGCGGACGGAGCCGATCGCGCAGCACCGCGGTCGGCGGGTTGTGGTGGCTGAGGTGGGTGGCCACGACATGCGTGGACGTCGTCACGACCCCGCCGGACCGCAGCACGTCGACCAGCCCCGGCAGCGTCGCGAGGTCGAGGTGGCCCGTGCCGTGATCGAGCGTGTCCCCGAAGGTCGCATCCAGCAGCACGGCGTCGACCGCACCCCCGACGAGGGCCACGGTGGAGTCGGGGACGGGTCCGGTGTCGGTGGCGTACAGCAGCCGGTGACCGTCCGGGGCGGTGACGACGAAGAGCACGGCCTCATCGGCGAGGCGATCGCCGTCGCCCGACGAGTGTGCCGCGGGCAGCACCCCGACGCGGTAGTCGCCGGCCGCGACGTCCAGGACGACGTGCTCGCCCGGCTGGACGACGTGCAGGTGCACGGGCGACCCGGGTGCGACCCAGTCGCGGCACAGGTCGAGGGCGTGGCGGGGCCCCCAGATGTGGAGGGGCGCCACGGCCCCAGCCCAGTGCCGTGCCAGGAGGAACGCGGGGTCGAGGTGATCGGGGTGCCCGTGGGTGAGCAGGACGTGCTCGACCGACCGCAGGGAGACGCCGGCGGCGTTGGCCGCGTGCGTGGCCCCAGGACCGCAGTCGATGAGGACGCGGCCGTCCACGAGCGCGCTCGACGGCCGGCGTGATCGGCCGGCCCGCCGTTCGGCGACGCAGGAGGCGCACTCGCAGAACGGATTGGGCCACCCGTCAGCCGAGCCGGTGCCGAGCAGGGTGACGAGCATCCTCAGCGCTCCGCTGGTGAGAACGAGATGGGTGCGTCGAAGGCGGCCTTGCGCGACATCCGGCGCAGGGCGAGCAGCACGGGGCGGCCCGCGACGAGGATGAGCACCACCGTGAGCACGGCGCGGGGGATGTCGTAGCCCAGCGACGTGATGAGGCAGAAGCGCAGCCAGGACAGCAGGTTCTCGCTGACGGGGGCGCCGGCGACGAACGCGAGCTGCTCGGGCAGTCCGGTCGTGAAGGGCCAGAACCACAGGTTGAGCAGGAAGCCGTAGGCCACGCAGGCGACCGCGCCGTAGGCCGCCAGCATGAGCAGTTCGCGCCTGCCGGACGCACGGGGGAGCAGGCCCGCGCCGAGCCCGACCCACGCGGCGGCGAGCATCTGGAAGGGCAGCCACGGACCCACGCCGCCGGTCAGCAGGGCGGAGGCGAAGAGCGAGATCGCGCCGAGGCAGAAGCCGAAGCCCGGCCCGAGGGCGCGGCCCCCGAGGATGAGGACGACCCAGATCGGCTCGATCCCGGCAGTGCCGCCGCCGAGTGGGCGAAGTGCCGCGATGACGGCCGCCAGCACGCCGAGCATCGCGATCGACTTGGCGTCCATGCCGCCATCGCTCACCTGGGCGAGGACGACGACGAGCAGCACAGGCACCACGAGGGCGAACAGCAGCGGGGCGTCGTCGGCATGGGCCACGGCGCTCGATCCGGGCGACGCGAGGAGCGGCCATGCGAAGGCGATGAGACCGACGGCGGAGGCGAGCGCGATGGCGATCCGGGACTGCCGTCCGAGCCGCACGGCCCGCACCGTCGGCGGTGCGGATGGCCTCGGTGCGTCGACGGCCGCGGTGGTCATCCTGCCTCCTCGACGGGGTCGCCGCCCGTGATGGCCGCCGCGACCTGGTCGACCGTGAGCCAGGTCTGGGGCGACAGGATCTTGGCGACCTGGGGGGCGAACATCGGGGAGGACGTCACGACGTCGGTCGTCGGGCCGTCGGCGACCACCTCCCCGTCGGCGAGGATGACGACTCGGTCGGCGACCTCGGCGACCAGTTCCACGTCGTGGGTGGCGAGCACGATCGCGTGCCCGGCCTCGGCCAGGTCGGACAGGACGCGTGCCAGGCGCGCCTTCGTGGGGTAGTCGAGCCCGCGCGTCGGCTCGTCGAGCAGCAGCAGCGGGGGACGAGCGGCCAGGATCACGCACAGCACGAGCAGCAGGCGCTGGCCCTCGGACAGGTCGCGGGGGTGGATGCCGTCCTCGATCTCCGGGGCCATGAGGGCGAGGAGGGCGCGTGTGGTGCCGGCCTCGCATCCGGCATCGCGGTCGGATGCCCGGCACTCGTCCGACACCGTCGTCGACTCGAGCAGGTCGCCGGGCTCCTGGGGCACCAGGCCGACGGAGCCGAGCAGGTCGCCGCCGGTGATGGAGCGGGGGTCGCGGCCGTTCACGAGCACGCCGCCGTCGGCCCGGGGGCCGATGCCGACCAGGGCGTGCAGGAGGGTCGACTTGCCGGCGCCGTTGCGGCCCATGAGCGCGACGATCTCGCCGGCCGACACCTCGAGCGTCACCCCGCGCAGCGCGACGCTGGTGCCGTAGCGCACGACCAGGTGGTCCGTTCGGGCGAGCTGCGCCGTCGTGGCCGGCACGGCGCGCAGGTGGGGGGTGCGGCCCACGAGGAGGTCGCGCAGAGGTCCGGCCGCTCGCCGCGCATCGCGCACGGAGAGCGGGAGGGGATGCCATCCGGCCAGACGACCCAGCTCGACCACCGGGGGAGCGATCGGTGCACTGCGCATGACGTCGGGCGGGCTGCCCAGGATGAGGGGCTTGCCCTCGCCGGGCACGATGACGATCTGGTCGGCGTACTGCACGACCCGCTCGAGCCGGTGCTCGGCCATCACCACCGTGACGCCGAGGTCGTGCACCAGCCGCTGCAGTGCGGCGAGCACCTCCTCGGCGGCGCCGGGGTCGAGGGCCGAGGTCGGCTCGTCGAGCACGAGCACCCGGGGATGTGACGTGAGCACGGAGCCGATGGCGACGCGCTGGCGCTGGCCGCCCGAGAGCGACCGCAGGGGCCGCTGCCGCAGGTCGGTGAGCCCGAGGAGGTCGAGCGTCTCCTCGACGCGACGGCGCATGACGTCCGGGGCCAGGCCCAGGCACTCCATGCCGTACGCCAGCTCGTCCTCGACCGTGTCGGTGACGAAGCCGCTCATCGGGTCCTGGGGGACGACGCCGACGAGGTCGGCCAGCTCGCGCGGCGGGTGCGTGGCCGTGTCGCGTCCGTCGATGAGGACCCGGCCCGCCATGCGGCCGCCGGTGAAGTGCGGGACGAGCCCGTTGATGGCCCGCAGGAAGGTGGTCTTCCCCGTGCCCGTGCGCCCGACCACGAGCACGAGCTCGCCCTCCGGGATGGTCAGGTTCACGTCGCGCAGTGTCGGCTCGGTGGCGCCGGGGTAGGTGATGGTGACGTGGTCGAAGACGATCATGCGGCGACCTCCAGGGGTCGGTCGGCGTGGGCGGCGCGCCGCGGGGCGCGGTCTCGGGCAGCCGACGGCGGCAGTGCCGGCGAGGTCCAGGCGGGCGTCATCGCGAGTGCGACGCCGAGCAGGGCGATGAGGGGCAGGGTCGGCCAGGCCGGCGGGTCGACGGGCGTGTCCATCCCGGGAACGCCGAGCCACGACGCGCCCGCGAACAGCAGCGCCGTGCCGACCCCGGCGAGCAGCACCAGCCACTCGGCCAGCCGCCACGGGTCCGGTCGGTACCGCGTGCGGATCGACCGGCGACCTGCCAGTGCCACCCCGTACACCGTGGCCAGCACGCCGATGACCAGCATCGGCAGCCCGAGCAGTGCGGGAGACCCGGTCGAGACGAGCCCGTAGGCCCCGACGCACGCAGCTGCGAGGCCGGCCAGCAGGGCCGTCGACGCGATGCGGCGCTGGCGCGTCGGAACGGAGCCGCGGCGGCCGTAGCCCCGTGAGTCCATGGCGGCTGCCAGCGTGACGGACCGCTCCAGCGCGCCCTCGAGAACGGGCACCGCCGAGGCCGCGATGGCCCTCGGGCCCGAGGAGGAGCGTCCCCGCAGCCGTCGGGCGGTGCGCAGCCGGTCGACGTCGCTCACCAGCTGCGGGGTGAACGTGAGGGCGACGACGACGCTGACCCCCAGCTCGTACAGGGCGGCCGGCACGGACTTCAGCAGTCGCGTGGGCGAGGCCAGCGAGTTCGCGGCGCCCACGCAGATGAGGATGGTCGCGAGCCGCAGCCCGTCGTAGAAGGCCAGGAGGACGGACTCCAGCATGACGTCGCCGCCGATCCGCACGCCGGCCAGCCAGCTCGGCAGGGCCAGGCCGGGCAGGTGCACGATCTCAGTCGTGCCCAGCGCCGCGCCGAACAGCACCTGGACCGCAACCCGGACGACGATCACCACGAGCCCGAGGCGCACGAAGAACCCGAACGAGCGTCCCCAGGGGGCGTCGGGACGCCGGGCGTTGACGACGACGCCGGCGGCCAGCACGAGCAGCACGAGCAGCAGTGGATTCGTCGTCCGGCTCGCTGCGGCAGCCAGCCCCAGTGCCCACGCCCACCAGGCTCCCGGGTGCAGCCAGCGCCCCTCGGCGATCCGCAGGTCACTCACGGCGCCTCCGCCACACGAGCATGGCGGCAACGACGACGAGTCCCATCACGGCCGCGGTGAGCCATGGAGCCCCACCGGCGCCGCTCGTCTCCGGGGCTCCGGGGTCCATGGCGGTGGCGGACGTCGGCTCGGGCGATGCCGATGCGGGTGATGCCGATGCGGGGGATGCCGCGGCTGCGTCCGCCTCGTCGGGAAGGTCGACGACCGGCGCGCACTCGCCGGCCGGGTAGTCGTCGATCGCGCAGATGAGGCCGCCATCGGTGCGCACCGTGGCCGCCGACCGGAGCACCTGGTAGCCCGTGGCGTCCGGCTCGGCGACGATGCAGACGGTCGTCGCTGCCGGGGGCTGCTGCCCCTCGGGTGCGATGTCCTGCGGGCCGGGGTCGATGACGAGCGCGACCCTCTTGCGGTCCGCCTGTGCGGGGGTTCCGGCGCAGATCTCCTCGAACGATGCGGTCGTCGCCGGGGCATCGGATGCACCGCCGATCGACGTCGTGACGGCGAACCGCCAGCCCTCGACCGAGCCGTCCGGCGGGATGGTGGACGCCGGACCCGCGCTCGCGAAGGCCCAGGTGCCGGAGCCGCCCTGCCAGTAGGTCCAGTAGCGGTAGGCGGCGGCCTGGGCGGATCCGGCCATGCCGACGGCCACCAGCACCGCCACCGCGAGGGTGACGGTGCCGGTGAGGAGGCGCGTCGGCATGGACCTGCTACTTCTGCAGCGTCGCGAGCAGTCGCGAGACGAGGTTGACGGCCCCGCGCCCGAAGGACCGCGGGTCGGCGCCGCTGGCGGTCGCCGCCTGGATCAGCGTGCCGACGGCCGCGGGCGACGTGCCGGCTCCCTGCCCGATGTACGCGGCCTGGTTGTCGCCGAGCGCCCTCAGTCCCACCGCGACGGCGCGTGATGCGCCGCCGGCGGCGGCCAGGCCGATGACGGCGTTCGCCGTGGTGTTCCAGTCGGTCTTCGTGCTGTCGAGTACGGACGGGATCGCGCCGTCGGTCCTCCGCATCGCGCGGTCGAGGAACGAGGCGACCTGGCGCGTCGTCGAGTCCGAGCACGTCACGGCGCGCACGCTGGCAGCCCTGCCCGGCCTGGCGGGCAGCGTTCCGGCCAGGCCGATGAGGCCCTGGGCCGAGGCGAGGACGTCCGCGTTCTGGCCGGGCTGGTAGGGCAGGCCGAATCGCGAGGTCACCGGTGCGGTGCAGCCGATCTGCGCCTTCGCGAGGTAGCTCGTCGCGCGCGTGATGGCGCTGCGCGTGACCCGCGTCGTCGGTGCTCCCGAGATGGCGGCGAGCGCCAGTCCGGTCGAGTTCACGTCGGAGGCGCCGCCGAGCGTGTAGCCCCAGCCGCCGTCGGCGTTCTGCCTCGTGGTCAGCGATGCCACGGCCCGTCGTGCCTGGGCCGAGCGGCCGGCGGCCGTCAGCGCCATGGCCGCGAGAGCGGTGGAGTTGGAGTCCGGTCCGGTGAAGGCGGCGGGGTCCGGGGCACTGCACGGTGCGGACAGGTCGGCCCGGAAGGCCTGGAACGACCCGTCGGCGCACTGCTGCCCGACCAGCCACGCGACGGCCGGTGCCGGGAGGGACGCGGACGCGGCCGAGAGGCCGAGCAGCGCCATCGACTGGCGGTAGACGCCGTCGTAGGTCGCGTCCGCCGATCCGAACAGCCCGCTCGTGGCACGCGTTCCGGACGGGGCCGATGGTGCCGCCGGGGACGCTGATGCGAGGGCGGGTGCAGCGAGGGACATGGTGAGTGCGACGGCCAACGCGGCCGTGGCGGCGCCGGCGACTCGACGCCGGATGAGATCGATCGACATGCGTGTACTTCCTCTGGGTGAGCGGTCCGGGTCCGGCGCTCATGCACGGACCGGCCACCGTCATGCGACTGCCGCATGACAAACCCCTCCTGCGCATACGCAAGAGGGGGCGACCGGGCCATGACCCGAGCTCCCGCCCCGTTACCTCGACGGATGGAGCCGCTCGCGCTCGCCAGGTGCTCCGACTCACCCCACAAGGGGGAACACGGTTGCGGGACAGCGCCGGGATCTCACCGGACTTCCCCTGGAACTCGAGTGCGTGGATGAAGTTGTGTGCTGATCCGACCACGTTGGGGAGCCGGTGTCAAAGGACTCGGCGCGCGTGGGTCCTACTCGGCAGGGTGGAGGCTCATGGGCCCGTACACGACGTGGTCGTCGTCGCGCAGCAGCACGCTGTCGACCCCCGCCTCGAGAAGCTCCTGCCACGTCTCGCCGATCCACGTCTCGGCATCGGACTGGGTCGGGAACCCCTGCGACGACTGCTCGCCGGGCACGGCTTCGCCGGAGGCGGTCTGGTAGCTCCAGGTCCACGTCATGATCGCTCCTCCGGGGTCGGCCTGCGCGATGGTGACTCGGTGAGCGCGGGGTCACGGATCACCACGGCGCCGATCGCCGCATCGATGGCCGCCAGGACGTCGTCCGTCAGCGTGACTCCCGAGGCCTTCGCGTTGTCCTCGATCTGCTCGGGACGCGATGCCCCGGCGATGGCCGCGGAGACGTTCGGGTTGCTGAGCACCCAGGCGATGGCCAGCTGGGCCATGCTCAGTCCCAGGTCTCCGGCGATGGGGCGCAGCGACTGGACGGCCGTGAGGACGTCGTCGCGCAGCCAGCCGGCGATGAAGCCGGCGCCCTCGTCCGACGACGTGGCCCGGGTGTCGACGGGCGGTACGGCTCCCGGCTGGTACTTGCCCGTGAGGACGCCCTGCGCCACGGGCGACCACACGATCTGGCCGATGCCGAACTCGACGCTCGTGGGCACGACCTCGGGCTCGATGACCCGCCAGAGCATGGAGTACTGCGGCTGGTTGGAGATGATCCGGTCGAGGCCCATCTCGTCGGCGAGGCGTACGGCGTCGCGGATCTGACCGGCGGTCCACTCGGACACTCCGACGTACAGCACCTTGCCCTGGCGGACGAGGTCGTCGAACGCGCGGAGGGTCTCCTCAAGGGGAGTCTCGTAGTCGTACCGATGCGCCTGGTAGAGGTCGACGTAGTCGGTCTGGAGCCGTCGGAGCGAGGCGTGGCAGGACTCCATGATGTGCTTGCGGGAGAGACCCCGGTCGTTGTAGCCGGGGCCCGTCGGCCAGTAGACCTTCGTGAAGATCTCCAGGCCTTCGCGCCGCTGACCCTTGAGGGCAGCGCCCATGACGGCCTCAGCCTTCGTGCCCGCATACACGTCCGCCGTGTCGAACGTCGTGATCCCGGCGTCGAGGGCGGCGTGGATGGTCGCGTGCGCCGTCGGATCGTCGACCTGCAGTCCGTGCGTGATCCAGTTGCCGAAGGTGATCTCGCTGATCTTCAGGCCGCTGCGGCCCAGGTTGCGGAACTCCATGGTGCGCCTACGCCTTCGGGGTCTTGGGGGCCTTCGGGGGCACGGGGGCTCCGCCTCGCCGGACCTTCGGCGGAGGGAGGCGCAGGCGGCGAAGCTGCAGGGTCCGCAGCGATGCGTAGAGGGTGATGCCCTTGCGATCGGCAGGCTCGGGGAACATCTTCTTCGCCCGGCGGTTGAGCTGGATGAGCAGCACGGCGGTGTCGACCGCGATGAGGGCGGTGAAGGCGAAGAAGCCGATCGACACGGCCGACTGGATGACCGGGTTGTTGATGAACCCGAGTGCGAGGACGCCGATCGCGATGAAGATGAAGAACTCGGCCATCGTGAAGCGCGAGTCGACGAAGTCGCGCGTGAACGCGCGGGCCGGGCCCTGGTCGCGCGCGGGCAGGTAGCGCTCGTCTCCCGCCATCATCGCGGCGCGCGACCGGCTCCGCTCGACGCGGTCGCGATCGCGGGCGGCCTTCTTCGCCGCCTTGGGGTCCTTGGGGATCTTGAGCTGCTGCTTGCGCGCGGCCTCGGCCTCGCGTCGCGACGGGGTGGGCCGGCCCTTGGCCGATGTCGGATCGGCGGCCTCGGGCGGGGATCCTGGTGCGGCCTCGGCGGGCGGCTGCTGTTTGCGTCCGAACATGATGATGGAGCCTAGCGCGTGGGCGACGGGCCGAGGTGGTCACCGACCGCCGAGGGCGCATAGGCTGGTGAGGAGCATGAGGGCAGCGCCGCTCAGCCGATGAGGCGGCGCACGACGTCACCGGAGGGTTCGCACCATGGGTCTGTGGCAGCGCTTCACCATGATCTTCAAGTCGAAGGCGAACAAGGCCCTCGACCGGGCCGAGGACCCGCGCGAGACCCTCGACTACTCCTACGAGAAGCAGCTCGAGCTCCTGCAGAAGGTCCGGCGCGGCGTGGCGGACGTCGCCACGAGCCGCAAGCGCCTCGAGCTGCAGATCCAGGGGCTGGCCCAGCAGGAGGCCAAGCTCGAGGAGCAGGCCCGTGCTGCCCTCGCCGGTGGCCGTGAGGACCTCGCCCGCGAGGCCCTCACCCGCCGCAGCGGACTGCACCAGCAGATCGCCGACATGCAGAGCCAGCTGGCGACCCTCCAGGAGCAGGAGGAGAAGCTCACCGCCGCCATGCAGCAGCTGCAGACGAAGGTGGAGGCCTTCCGCACGAAGAAAGAGACCCTCAAGGCCACCTACTCGGCCGCCGAGGCGCAGACCAAGATCGGCGAGGCGTTCGCCGGGATCTCGTCCGAGCTCGGCGATGTCGGCCTCGCCGTGCAGCGCGCCGAGGACAAGACGCAGCAGATGCAGGCGCGGGCCGGGGCCATCGATGAGCTCGTCGCCTCGGGAGCCCTCACCGACGTGAGCAGCATGGGCAAGGACAACATCACCGTGGAGCTCGAGCGGATGGCCAGCGAGAGCGAGGTCGACGCCCAGCTCGCGGCGATGAAGCGCGAGATCTCCTCGGGGCCGGACAAGCCCGAGATCGGCGCCTAGGCAGACTGCATGGCACGCACCCGGTACGGATCGGATCGGGGGCTCTCGGCCCGGATGGGCGGGACTCTCGTCGGCATCGGGCTCCTGTACGTCATCCTCGCCGCGGTGCTGTTCGCCATCGGCGTCAATGCCGTGTTCGTCCTCGTCATCAGCGCTGCCCTGCTCGGCGGGCAGTGGTGGTTCTCCGACTCGCTGGCCATGTCCGCGATGCGGGCGGTGGTCGTCACGCCCGAGCAGGCACCGCAGCTGCATGCGATCGTCGACCGGATCTGCGCGATGGCGGACATGGAGAAGCCACGCGTCGGCATCGCCGACTCGGACGTCCCGAACGCCTTCGCCACAGGGCGCACGCAGAAGCGCGCGGTCATCGTGGTGACCACCGGCCTGCTGAAGCGACTCGACCAGGAGGAGCTCGAGGGTGTGCTCGCCCACGAGCTGTCGCACGTGGCGCATCGCGACGTCACGGTCATGACGATCGCCTCGTTCACCGCCATCCTCGCCGGGTTCATGGTCCGCAGTGCGATGTGGGGCGGACTGCGCCGCGACAGCAACGCCGCCGTGGTGTTCCTCGTGGTCACGATGGTCAGCGTCATCGTCTACGCGCTCTCGTTCATCCTCATCCGGGCGCTCTCGCGATATCGCGAGCTCGGCGCGGACCGCGGCGCAGCCCTGCTCACCGGCCGGCCCTCGGCTCTGGCGAGCGCCCTGCAGAAGATCTCGGGGCAGATGGCCAGCATCCCCACGCGTGACCTTCGCCAGATGGAGCCGGTGAGCGCCTTCGCCTTCGCCCCGGCCCTCACCGGTGGACGAGGCTTCAGCCTGGAGTCGATCATGGCCACGCATCCGTCGCTCGAGAAGCGACTCGAGCAGCTCGCCCGGATCTCCGCCCAGCTCGGCGAGCGCTAGCCGCATGGGCTTCCTCGACTCCGTGCTGGGGCGTCGCAAGCCGGCCGCACCCAACCTCGACGCCCTCTTCGCGCTGCCGTCTGCGGCCGTCACGCTCCAGGTCGACCTCGACATGGTGCCTACCGGTCGGGGCTCAGTGGCGTTCCGCGCGCCCGAGGGCCGGGCCTTCGCCGATGTCGAGGCGGACGTGCGCCGGCTGCTCGACGCCGACGGGGGCATCCCCGTCGAGATCGAGTCCGATGCGTTCGGCTTCACCTGGCTGGTGGTGGCCACCGACCCCGCGGACGTGGGTGCGGTCGTGACCGACGTGCATGCGGTCAACGCCACGCTGGTGGAGGCCGGCTTCGGGCCGCAGCTGCTGTGCTCGCTGGTGTCGTTCCGCGGTCCGGGGGACCAGGCCCTCGCCATGGTCTACCTGTTCAAGCGGGGCACCTTCTACCCGTTCGCCCCCAAGGGAGACCCGGCGACCAGCGACCAGCGTGACAACGTGCTGGAGCTGCGGGTGCGCGACCTGCTGGCCGACGAGGTCCCGACCGAGGCCGACCTGTCCCGCTGGTTCGCTGTGTGGGGTGCGCCCGGTCTCTAGGCGCCGAGGTCCTCGATGGCGCGCACGGCCCGCTGGGTGGCGCTGGGCCCGGGTTCGATGGCCGCAGCCCGTTCGCGCAGCGCGGTGGCCGTCGCGATCGCCTTCCCGTCCGCGAAGGTGAACCTCCACCGACTGACCCGGGCTGCGATGGCGGGCTTGTCGGCGTCGGGCGTCACCCCCGTGGCGGCGAAGACGCGGCAGTCGTAGGCCCGGCAGGTGCGCGGGCGCTGCTCGTAGATCGAGCACGCCCCGTCGATGAGCATCGGGCAGTGGCCGTTCTCGTCGTAGCCCAGCAGGACGTGCCCGGGAGGGGCGCCGGGCGCGGGGAACAGCAGGGGGGCCGGGATGGCGGCGATCGTGGCGACCTCGTCGGGCGCGATGTGCACGAATTGCCCCGACGTGCAGCAGGCGGTGCACGATCCGCACGGCACGTCGGACTCGGCGCCGGTGCGGATGGAGAGCTCGATCATGCCCAGCCACGTGGTGAAGTCGCCTGCATCCAGGTCGGCGGCGCCCTCCGACGCGTTCGGCCGGGTCATGGCTCAGTCGCGCGTGGGCGTGGGCCCGGGGAGAGCGAGCATGCGGTCGAGCGCGACCCGGGCCCAGTGGGACGTGTCCGGGTCGACCTCGATGCGGTTCACCACCGTGCCGGAGACGAGCGACTCCAGCGCCCACACCAGGTGCGGCAGGTCGATGCGGTTCATGGTCGAGCAGAAGCACACCGTGCGGTCGAGGTAGACGATCTCCTTGTCGGGGTTGGTCATGGCCAGCCGCTTGACGAGGTTGAGCTCGGTGCCCACGGCCCACGCCGAGCCGGGCTCGGCCGCGTTGATGGTGGCGATGATCTTCTCGGTGGAGCCGACGACGTCCGCCTTCTCGACGACCTCGTACTGGCACTCCGGATGCACGATGACGTTCACCCCGGGCACCCGCTCGCGCACCTCGTCCACGCAGTCCGGGGTGAACCGGCCGTGCACCGAGCAGTGGCCCTTCCACAGGATGACCCGGGCGGCCCTGAGCTGGTCGGCCGTCAGCCCCCCGCCGGGCCGGTTCGGGTTGTAGACGACGCAGTCGTCGAGGGACAGGCCGAGGTCGCGCACGGCGGTGTTGCGGCCGAGGTGCTGGTCGGGCAGGAAGAGCACCTTCTCGCCCTGCTCGAACGCCCACTGCAGGCTGCGCTCGGCGTTGCTGGACGTGCACACCGCGCCACCGTGGCGGCCGGTGAACGCCTTGATGGCCGCCGTCGAGTTCATGTACGTGATGGGGACGGTGACGTCGGCGATGCCGGCCGCCTCCAGCGCGGTCCAGCAGTCCTCCACCTGCTCGATGGCGGCCATGTCGGCCATCGAGCAGCCGGCGGCGAGGTCGGGCAGGATCACCTGCTGGTCGGGGGAGGTGAGGATGTCGGCGCTCTCCGCCATGAAGTGCACGCCCTCGAAGACGATGAACTCGGCCTCGGGGTGGGCGGCCGCCTGCTGGGCCAGCTTGAAGGAGTCGCCGGTGACGTCGGCGAAGTCGATGACCTCCTGGCGCTGGTAGTGGTGGCCCAGGATGAAGACGCGGTCGCCGAGGGCGGCCTTGGCCGCGCGAGCCCGCTCGACGAGGAGCGGGTCGGAGGGGGACGGGAGGTCGCCGGGGCAGTCGACTCCGCGCTCGCTGCCCGGATCGGACCCGTGGCCGAGCAGGAGCAGCGCGAGTGGGGTCGGCTGGGGTTCGGTGAACGTGTCGCCCATCCGGCAAGTGTGGCATCCGCGGGCGACCGCCCCATGGGGGCGGTGGGCACTCGCGCGTCTGTGGGGAATGTGAGACTGTAGGGAATACGCGGCCCCCCACGGGGGTTCCTGCCCACACAACTGCCCGGCCGGTCCGGGCTCACGTCGTCGAAAGGGACAGTGCCATGTCGGCAGACACCACCACGACCGAGGCCCCGGTCACCGACGGCCTCCTGCTCACCGAGACGGCGGCCGACAAGGTCAAGGCGCTGCTCGAGTCCGAGGGTCGCGACGACCTCGTCCTCCGGGTCGCGGTGCAGCCGGGCGGCTGCAGCGGGCTTCGCTACCAGCTCTTCTTCGACGACCGCAGCCTCGACGGCGACGTGCTCAAGGACTTCTCCGGCGTCGGCGTGGTCACCGACCGCATGAGCGCCCCCTACCTGAGCGGCGCCACCATCGACTTCGTCGACACGATCGAGAAGCAGGGCTTCACGATCGACAACCCGAACGCGACCGGCTCCTGCGCCTGCGGCGACTCCTTCCACTAGCCCGCGCTCGGCAGCTCACCCTCCACCTCCCGCGAGTGGTGAGTCGTAGCCCTCTGGA
>CALGTB010000037.1 GCA_937902285.1 uncultured Actinomycetes bacterium
TCGTCGATCTGCTCGCGCATGTCATCCGGGACGTGGATCTCGAGGTCCGTCTCGAACACGCCGTCAGGGTCCGCCAGCAGCCTGCTGATGGCCTTGCGTGCTGCATCGCGGGCCTGGTCGAGCCGCTTCGAGCGCGCGCGCACCATGACCCCGTCGACATTCGAGGAGAGGTTCCAGTGACCCTTCTTGCGCAGAGCGGTCACCACGTACACGGGCCTCCCGGTCATGAGGTCACTCCCGACGGCTTGTCACCGGGGGGTGGCTGGGCGGCCGGTCCGAGGACATGGCCAGCGAGAGGGCGGTCGCACCGAAGCCGATGGCGGTCGCGAAGCCGAGGAGGACCAGCATCAGGAGCCAGCCGGACCTGTAGTCGGACTGCGCCACGAGTGCACGCGTCATTGTTGCGCGCCTGAGTGGCGCGACCGGGATGTCGAGGGGAACAGCCGGTGACGCCTAGGACAACTGCTGGCTGGGCTCGACGCGGAAGAGCACGGTCACGACGGCGCCCAGGAGGGAGAGGACCGCGATGGCGCCCATCACGGTGTTGAGGCCGAACGCGGCCACGGCCGGTGACAGCAGGAACGTCCCGATGACCGCCCCCACCTTGCCGCTCGCCGCAGAGAAGCCATGACCCGTGGCGCGAAGCCTCGTCGGGAACAGCTGCGCGGGCAGCATGTAGGTGGTGGCGTTCGGGCCGAAGTTGAGCATCAGGTTGAAGATGATGAAGCCGGCGAGCACCCACGCCGCTGCACCGCCGCTTCCCGATGCAGCCAGGATCGCCAGTCCCACGGTCATCCCGACGAAGCCGATGACCTGCAGCCGGATCTGGCCGATGCGGGAGACGAACAGGATGGTGAGCAGGAAGCCGAGGACGAGGAACACGTCCGTGAAGCCGGTGATCGCCGTCGCCTCCACGTCGTCCCGCAGGAAGCTGGTCGACGCGGTCGCCGGGTCTGGGAACAGCAGGCCGGTCACGATCGACGGCGCGAACAGCCCCACCCCGTACAACGCAATGTCCATGAGGAACCACGGCACGGCGCACAGGATCGCGAGCCGGCGGAACTCCGGTGTCCAGAGGTCCCGGTAGCGGGCCGGCTCCTGGGGCGTCGACCAGGTCGCCTCGACAGCCTCCCGATCCGCCGGACCGACCTCGACAGCCACGCCGGTGAGCCACTCGGTGTCTCGCTCGGCCTGGTCGACGTTACCGCGGCCTGCCTCCCAGCGCGGGCTCTCCGGCAGGCCCAGTCGCAGAAGCGCGACGACGGCAGCGGGGACCGCACCGGCAAGCAGCATCCAGCGCCACGCCGACGTGTCCGGGTAGATGGTGAGGATGAGCAGCGAGGTGAACGCTGCGAGGGCCATGCCGAGTGCCTGGAAGGCGAAGGCGCCGGTGATCCACTTCGGCCGGGACCGAGCAGGCATCACCTCGGAGATGAGGGAGGCGCTCAGCGGGTACTCCGCGCCGACCGCGA
>CALGTB010000038.1 GCA_937902285.1 uncultured Actinomycetes bacterium
TTGACCCACTCACCTCAACCTCACATATGCTGATGCCCTCTTCAGCGAAGGGCGCTGCCATGACGACGACGGACTCGGCCGGCCGGCGGCGCTTCGTCGCGCTGGAGTTGGTCGCCCTCGGTCATCGCCTCCCCGCTCTCGCCTACGACTGTCGTCGCAACTGCGCCTAAGCCGCCCGGATCACACCGTTCCCTCGCGGCAAGGCAATTCCGATCGATCCGCCCGTTCCGGGCCGATCCGCCGACCGTCCACTCCACGCGAGAAGGAACCTCGATGAACTTGCTCATGTCTCTCCGCATCGCCGGCCTGCGCGCGACACCGCAGCGCCAGTTCGTCCTCGAAGCCCTCGAGGACCTCCAGCACGCGACACCCACCGAGATCGCCATCGCCATTCAGGCGCACTCACCCAGCATCAACCTCTCCACCATCTACCGGACCCTGGACCATCTCGAAGAAGCGGGCATCGTCTCCCGCGCATTCCTCATCGGGACCGTTCCCCACTACTTCCTCCACGGACGGGGCCTGCACCTGGTCTGCACTTCGTGCGCCTTCATCGAGTGCGTCCCCGCCACCCCCATGAAGAGCTCCGTGAAAGCCGTCAGGCGTCAGCACGGCTTCACCGTCGACCTAGCCGACGTCGTCCTGCGCGGCGCCTGCACTCTGTGCTCAGGTGCAGCCCAAACTGAACCTCACCACACCAGTCGGGTCGCCTGAGTCTGACGCAGACACGATGTCCCCTCGAATGGATCGTGACTGAGCGCAGGTTTCGTCGCCACACATCACCACCGACCACTGGTGAAACGTGTCCAACGATGGCGCTCCTCTAGTGATTCGAGTCCCGAGCACGGCGCTTCTCGCGTTCTCCCGCGGACGAAGTGTGAATCGACGCAGCGGCACTTCGCCGGAGGGCGTGATGGGCCGCGAAATGCCCCGGGCGGGCACGCGCCGACGGAGACCCTGGAGGCCCATCAGGACCCTTCCAGGACCACCCGAGCGGTACGTTTGGGGCTAAATTTGGGGCTAAACGGCCATTTCCTATACATCAACTAGGAAATTTGGGCCGTGAAAGTTGTTGATTACCAACACTTTTCCACGGTGGGTCGCCGGGGGCTCGAACCCCGAACCTACGGATTAAAAGTCCGCAGCTCTACCATTGAGCTAGCGACCCGCGGTGAGGCAGCAGCCCGCTCAGCCGGCCACCATCAGCACACCGAGCCAGACTAGACGCTGCGACGGCGCAACCGTCAGTCACTCCCCGGCCGTGTAGCGGGCGACGGTCTCCGTCACGACGGCCGTCGGCTCGTCGAGGATCCGCTGCATGTCCGTGACGAGCTTCTCGTGCACCAGCTCGGCGAAGCGATCCGGGAAGACGCAGGCCTCGCCGGAGGCCCATCCCTGAAGCGATCGCGCCGCAACATCGACGGGGCTCGCCTTGACGATGTCGTCCGACCTGACGATTTCGGTGTCGGTGAAGCCGGGGAAGACGCTGGTGACGCGGACGCCGTCGGCCCGGAGCGCCTCGCGCATGGCGGCCGCCATCATCCAGCCGGCCGCCTTGCTGGCGCTATAGAAGGGGCCGCGTCGCGAGAGGACGAGAGCGGCGGCCGTGTGAACGAAGATGATGCCGCCGCGGTTGACGCGCAGCTGGGGAGCGAGCCCGGCGGCCAGGCGCCACGGCCCGAACGTGTGCACCTCGAAGAGGTCGCGCACATCGGCCTCGTCCTGGGCGAGCACCGAGCCGGTGCCGTCGCGTCCGGCGTTCGAGATGAGCAGGCTGACATCGTCATGCCCGGCGCAGAAGTCGTCGATGTGGGCAGGCTCGGTCATGTCGAGCCGCACGGGCACCAGACGGTCGCCGTACTGACGCAGCAGCGGGTCCAGCGCCGCGACGTCGCGGGCACCGGCGTAGACGACGGCCGCGCCGCCGCTCATGAGCGCATCGACGAAGCAGGCACCGATACCCCGGTTGGCCCCGGTCACCAATGCGCGCACTCCGCTGAGCGCCGCGATGGGCAGGTCGGAGCGCCCCGGGTCGGTCATCGCGACTCGTCGGCAAGCCGGCGGCAGACCCACGTGGCACGCAGGGTCGACGCATCGGCCGGCACCGAGGTGTACTCCTCAACGACCCTGACGACCGTGAACCCTGCGTCGACCAGGGCGGCACGCACGTCGTCATCGGCGTGGACGTGCTGGCGGTGCGTCTCCGTCGCGACGCCGAGCTCGTCCTCGAACTCGACGGTGGAGTCGACCGTGCGCGCCTCAGCGTCCACGACGTTGGTGAGGATGAAGACGCGGCCGTCCTCGTCTCCGTCGATGCGCGGGTTCTCCGCTGCGACGGCGAGCATGGCATCGGTGTGGAGGTCGAAGACGAGCCAGCCGTCGGGCCTGACCCGCCGGGCGATCGCGACGAGGCTGGCCCGGAAGTCGGCGGGCGTCAGGTAGTTCAGCCCGTCGAAGGTGGAGACGGCCGCGTCGAAGACGGTGTCGACGGGCAAGTCCGGCAGCACCACGCGGCGCAGGTCGACGTCCGGCCCCAGCCGGGCTCGCGCCCGGTCGAGCATCGGCTGCGACGCGTCGATGCCCACCACGACGTAGCCGCGCGGGATGAGCTCGGCGGCCAGCAGGCCGGTCCCGCAGCAGACGTCGAGCACGGTGGTCACCTCGCCGGCATCGGCCTGCCAGAGGTCGTCGAGGTAGTCGGCCCACAACGGAAAGCAGGGGTCCACGACGAGCTCGTCGTAGACCCCTGCCAGCCGCGAGTAGGCCTCGGCCTCGCTCACGGGTGATGCTGCGTTCAGATGCCGAGGACCTTGGCCTTGGCGGCCGCGAACTCCTCGTCGGAGAGCACGCCCTGCGTGTGCAGCGCGGCAAGGTTCTGCAGCTGCGTCATCTGGTCGTCCTCGGCCGGTGCGGCCGGAGCCGCGGCGGGTGCCGGTGCAGCGGCGGCCTGCTGCTCCTGAGCCTGGGCGTTGTACTTCTCAGCCTGCCGGTGGGCGACGCGGCCCGAGACCGCGGTGGCGGTTCCGGCGACGACGGCGGTGCGGGCGGCCATGCGCATGAGTCCCATGTTCGTGCCTTTCGTGTCGGTGGAGGTGGGAGGTCTACTCGGAGACGAGGGCGTTGACGACGTCGACCGGGATGCGGATCTGGTCGATCACGAAGCCGTCAGCGGCGGCGACGGCCTGGACGAAATTGGCCGCCCACGTGTTCTCGAAGGCGATGAGCAGCGCCGCGCTGTTGAGGGGCAGGTCGTCGGCGACCTCGTCGGCGTCCTCCTCGTTGAGGGCCCCGGCCTGCATGACGTCGATGGACAGGAAGCCCTCGAGGCCCTCGCCCAGGTCGCCCGCCTCGATGGTGGTGATGGTGCCCGACTCGTCCTTCATGACGAACAGGAGGTCGACGACCCGGATGGTGCCCGAGTTGACCAGATCGACGATCGCCGGGGCGATCTGCCCGCTGAACTTGTTTCCGGGGAATCCGATGATGACGACGTCAACGGGGCCGACTGCCATGCTGCTCTCCTAGGGTCTGGGCGTGCGAGGGTGCTTCGCCATCGAGAATAACAGCGGAAGGGCCGAGGCGACACGCGAGTTCCCGCATGCTGCCTCCGCCCGGCCCGCACCGTCGCGACCGGGGTCGAGGGCGGTGCTTTGGTACGGTGACAGCGAATCCCGATCGTGAGCCGTTCGGCGTCCGAGGGACAACTTGGGGCAGGCATGGGCGAGCGTTTCCGGGAGTTCGTCAAGGGCATCCCCGTGATCGGCTCCGTGGCCCGGAAGGGCCGTCAGGCCCAGCTCGTCCTGAGCGGCAACCACCCCGTGCGGTCGACGTCACGCGTCAATCTCATCGCCGCGATGCCGGCGTTCACCCCCAACAGCGGGGGCACCTTCCGGCAGCGATCGCCCTTCGTCATCGATGCCGTGAACGGCAGCTTCCCGGCCCTCGAGCGCCTCGCGCACGAGTACGGACGGCCCACGCCGGACGAGATGGACATGGCGACGTTCGCTGGTCGGATGTCGTCCGATGCGTCACAGGCCGCGCGACTCAAGGAGCGCTTCGACCACTACGGCACGGACAAGTCGACGCTGCACGACTACCACCTGGCCTACGCGGCGCTGCTGCCCGAGCCAGACGCCGTGCGCGGGGTCCTCGAGATCGGGATCGGCAGCAAGAACCTCGAGATCGTCTCCCACATGGAGGCGCCCGGTCCGCCGGGAGCGTCCCTGCGCGCCTTCCGGGACTACCTGCCGTCCGCCACGATCTACGGCGCCGACATCGACCGCGACATCCTCATCTCGGACGACCGCATCCGCTGCTTCTACGTCGACCAGACCGACCCGGCGAGCGTCGACGCCCTGGGCACCCTGGTCCCGACCGACCTCGACCTCGTCATCGACGACGGCCTGCACTCACCGCACGCGAACCTCCACGCGCTCGCACTCGGCCTGCGGCACGTGCGCCCCGGAGGGTGGGTGGTCATCGAGGACATCAACCAGGCCGCGCGCCCGATCTGGCGCGTGGCGACAGCACTGCTGCCGCCCGAGCGCTTCTCTGCCTACCTCGTGGCGGGCCAGGCGTCGTACATGTACCTCGTGCAGCGGCTGGCCTGACGAACAGGCCTACGCTGCGGTCAGACGAGCCGGACTACGCCTCGGAGTAGACCCGCGACGGGTCGTAGCCGTAGTGGGCGGTCCGGGCGGCGCGACGGGCCTGGGCCTCGTCCTCCATATCGCGGGCGAACCGGGCGTCGAGGGCCGGAGAGTCCACCTTCGTGACCGGGTTGCGCTCGAAGATCCACTTCTCCAGCGCCGGGCCCGACTCGAACGAGTTGATGAGGCAGTAGCGGGGCTTGTCGTCGACATGCCACACCGAGTGCCACATGCGCTCGGAGTCGACCACCAGCTGCGCGCCAGCGGGCAGGGCGAGGCGGGTCTCGGTGCTCGGGTCGTCGATGTCCTCGCGCAGGATCATGTACGAGTTGGGGTTGTCGGTGAGCTGCATGAAGCTGCGGATGACCCAGCCCTCGCCGTCGGGGTTGCGGCGGTTGTTGTCGTCGAGGTGGGAGTTGTAGAGCGCGTCGGCGTACGAGTTCGGCTGCAGCTCGATGATGCGGCAGCGGCCGACGCGGGCGTCGACCTCCTTGACCCGCTGCACGAGCGTGGGGGCCTTGGCCACCTGCGCGTCGATCCAGATGCCGTCCTTGTCGTCGCGCGGCGGCTCGGAGTGCCAGAACGCGTTGCACTCGATCTCGCCCTGGGCGCTGGCCAGCGGCGCGAAGCGGGTGTCGCCGGACGACTTCCAGTCGACGTACTCCAGGGACATCCACTCCGACGGGTCGACCACGCCGCCGTACGAGTCGAGCACGACATAGCCGGTCTCTTCGAGGATGGGCATGTGGAAGTGCGACACGGTGGCCTCCAGCCAGACGAGGGATCCCCACCATTTTCCGCCCGCCGCAGGGGCGTCCCGAACGCCGAAGGGCCCGGTTCGCCCGGGACCTTGGTCCCTGGTTGCGGGGCGTTCCGCGCGGGACCGACTACTCCGAGCCGCCGCCGGCGCGGTGCGTCAGCCAGCTGATCGCCATGGCTGCGCCCCAAGGCCCCATGACCCAGATCGGCCAGTAGTAGTGCGAGGAGTCGGGGTTGCTGATCCAGGTGGCGGCCCAGATGACGTTGACGAGGATGCTGACGCCCGCCCAGGCGGCCCAGGCCTTGCGCAGGTCGGCGCGCTGGCGATCGGGGGTGGCCACCGTGCCGCTGGCCGCCGCGGCCGGCGGGGCGCTGGGCATCGGCATCGCGGGCAGGTCGGTGGTGAGGGCCGCCAGCTCGCCGTACGTCTTCGACTGGTGCGCCTGGTCCATGCGCTGCTGGAACTCGTCGGTGGTGAGCCGGCCCTCGGCGTAGGCCTCGCGGATGAGGCTCACCGTGCGGTCACGGTCCTCGTCCCCCGCGCGCATGTCCGGGCTGATCGTCATGCCCGGATCCTAGCCGCGGCGGAGGCGATCATGCCGTCGCGAGCCGGGCCGCGATCGCCTGCGCGAGCCGGGTCGGGGCCCCGGCGCTGTGCGACAGGAACAGCGACGGCTCGGCCAGCTCGAGCTCGAGCAGCTGCGGCCGCCCGTCCGGTCCTGGGATGAGGTCGACGCGCGCGTAGAGCACCGCATCGAGGCCGCCGGGGATGGCGGCCACGACGGCGCGGGCCACCGCGTGCTGATCGTCCGTCGGCTCACGCGGGTCGATCTGCTCCTGCACGAACAGGCCCTCGACCCGCTCGCCCTCGACCCCGCGCACGAGCAGCGGGCCCTTGCGGATGGCGTGCGAGAACGCCCCGCCTAGGAAGAGGAGCGCGGTCTCCCCCTCGGTGTCGACGGCGTCGAGGTACGGCTGCACCATCACGGTGCGCCCGTCGTC
>CALGTB010000039.1 GCA_937902285.1 uncultured Actinomycetes bacterium
GTTCATCCTCGAATCACTCCCGATCCGCTGGGGCCCGACTTCTCGGGCCTCCGTGTCGCCGGACGGTTGTCCGGCGATGGTGCTATGTCGTGCGATTCAGCGATGGTGCTATGTCGTGCGATTCAGCGATGGTGCTGCGTCGTGCGGTCCTGCGCTGATGGCGTCCCGCAGGGCAGCCAGGTCCAGTGGGCCCGGCACCCGCAGAGCGCGGTCGAATGCCCGTCGGCGCAGGGCGCGCTCCAGGCATCCCGGGTCGGGATGCAGGTGCGCTCCCCGGCCCGGCAGCCGCCGCCCAGGGTCCGGGACAACGGCCCCGGCCACGGCGACGACCCTCATCAGGTCTGACATTGCAGCCCGCTCCCGGCACCCGACGCAGGTGCGACGAGGGCCGACGATGCTGGCTGATGAGGAGTGTACCCCGCCGGACACCCTGCTCAGTCCGTGGCGGGGTCGGGGCGAGGCTCCGGAGGCGGGGCCGTGTCGGACCGGATGTCGATGCGCCAGCCCGTCAGGCGAGCGGCGAGTCGGGCGTTCTGCCCCTCGCGGCCGATGGCGAGCGACAGCTGGTAGTCGGGCACGATCACCCGCGCGGCACGGGCCACCGGGTCGACGATGAGGACGGCCGTGACCCGAGCGGGTGACAGCGCATGGCCGATCATCTCCGCCGGGTCGTCGCTGTGATCGACGATGTCGATCTTCTCGCCGTTCAGCTCGGCCATGACCTGCCTGACCCGCTGGCCGACGGGGCCGATGCACGCGCCCTTGGCGTTGACCCCCGGCACCGTCGACTTCACGGCGATCTTGGTGCGATGACCCGCCTCCCGGGCGACGGCGGTGATCTGCACGGTCCCGTCGGCGATCTCGGGCACCTCGAGCGCGAAGAGCGCCTTGACCAGGTTCGGGTGCGTCCGCGACACGGTCACCTGGGGTCCCTTGAAGCCCTTGCGCACGTTCGTGACGAGGCACTTGATGCGGGTCCCGTGAGGGTAGGACTCGCCCGGAGCCTGCTCCTCGGGCGGCAGGTTCGCCTCGATCTTGCCGATGTCGACGCGGACCATGCGCGGATTGGTCGTCTGCTGGACGACACCCGAGACCAGGTCGCCCTCCCGGCCGCTGAACTCGAGCAGGGTGGCGTCACCCTCCGCCTCGCGCAGCCGGTTGAGCAGGACCTGACGGGCCGTGGTGGCCGCGATGCGCCCGAAGCCGTCCGGGGTGTCGTCGAACTCGCGGAGGATCGTGCCGTCCTCGTCGGTCTCCGCTGCCCACACGGTGACGTGCCCGGACTTGCGGTCCAGGGTGACCCGGGCCTTCTGAGCCGCCCCCTCGGTGCGGTGGTAGGCGACCAGCATGGCCTGCTCGATCGACTCCACGACGAGGTCGAGCGAGAGGTCCTTCTCCCGGACCAGGGCCTTCAGTGCGCTGACGTCGATATCCATGGCTGCTACTCCCCTGCCTCGTCGTCCGACTCGATCTCGTCGTCCGGCACGACCTCGTCGACGCGGTTGAACTCGACCTGCACGAGCGCCCGGCGCACGTCGGACAGCGCGAGGGTGACGTCGCCCTCCGGGGTGGCGATGAGCACCTCGTCGTCCGACGGGACGGCGACGACCCGCCCCTCGATCTCGCTGTCGTCCTTCCGCGTGACGTGGACCAGCCTGCTCAGCGCCCGCCGCCAGTGGCGCGGCTCGGTGAGGGGCCGGTCGACCCCGGGCGACGTCACCTCCAGGACGAACGGTCCGGGAAGCTCGTCGGACAGCGGGGGGACATCCAGCGCATCGGACACCCGACGGCTCACGTCGGCGATGAGGTCGAGGTCGACTCCCCCGTCACGATCCACGACCACGCGCACCACGTGCCGGCGACCGGCCTTCTGCACCTCGACGGACTCCAGGTCGACTCCGAGATCGGCCAGCGGCGCGAGCAGCCCTGCGCTCACGATGTCGGCGGATGCACTCATGTCGCCTCCCGGGAATCCTGTTGTGGTCGATCAGTTGTGGTCGTGCGCCGAGCATCGGAGGGTCACGGTGAGGTCGCCGCATTCAGCGCTCTCACCCAGCCTCCCCGGGAACTGTACCCACTGCATGCCATCCTTGGCACATGCCTGCGGAACGGTCCCTCCCCGCTCTGACGCCAGGGCCCGCCGGGCGGTCCCCTCTCGCTCTGACGCGTCGACAGGGGCTTACCGCCGTGGCTCTCCTGGGACCGGTCGGCTTCCTCACGGCGTGCAGCTCGAGTGCCGAGCCCGGCCCGACGGCGACGGCTCCGGCACCCGCGACGGTGGCATCGGCCGCCGCGGCACAGGAGAACGAGCTGGTCGCGCTCTACGACATGGTGATCGCGACCTTCCCCGCACTCGCAGCCGCACTGGCGCCGCTGGGCGACCAGCACCGCGCGCATGCCGCCTCCCTCGACACGACGGCGGCCGTCCCGCCATCGGCCGCCAGCGCGCCCGCGAGCGCCGACGAGGCACTCGCCGCGCTCATCGCCGCGGAGCGGCGGGCGATGCGACAGCGGGTCGACTCGTGCGTCGAGGCGGACGAGCCCGGGCTGGCCCGCACGCTGGCCTTCATCGCCGCCTCCGAGGGCTCGCACGTGCCCGCCCTCCGGGCGCTGCGCTCATGACCGCCGCCGAGGCCTGGGCGGCCGTCGTCGAGGGTGAGGACGCGGCGGTGTTCGCCTACTCCGTGGCGGGCGCCCGCGTGGGCGCGTCGGCGCGCGCGAAGGCTCTCAACGGGCTCGACGCCCACCGCGCCCACCGGGGTCGGGCGAGCGCCCTCGTCACTGCGGCCGGAGGCACGCCGCCGACGCCTGCTGTCGCGTACGACCTGCCCTTCGAGGTCACGTCGCGGGCGACAGCCCGGGCGCTCATGGCCTTGGTCGACAACCGACTTGTCGGCCTGTACGCCGATGCGGCCGAGCAGGCGTCAGGAGACGACCGCCGCTGGGCGGCCCGATCGGCCGCCGAGAACGCCACCCGCGCTGTCACCTGGGGAGCCGAGCCGCAGGCCTTCCCCACGGGCGAGGCCGTCGGGTCAGCCTCGTAGGTCCCACGCCAGCCGCAGGATGAGCACGCCCACCACCGCAAGGAACACGATGCGGACGAAGCCGCTGCCCCGGCGGATGGCCATCCTGGCGCCGATGATGGCCCCCGCCATGTTGCACAGGCCCATGAGCAGCCCGAGCAGCCACAGGATGGACCCGGTGATCCCGAACACGATGATGGCGGCCACGTTGGTCCCGAGATTGACGACCTTGGCCGTCGACGACGCGTTCAGGAACGAGTAGCCGAGGCCCGCGACCAGCACGATGAGCAGGAACGAGCCCGTGCCGGGACCGAGGATGCCGTCGTAGAAGCCGATGGCCAGCCCCGCCGCGATCGCCACCGCGTAGTGGCGCCGGTGGCCCTGCCAGCGCAGCTCCTGCGTCTGGCCCATCCGGGGGCTCAGCAGCGTCCACAGCCAGACGGCGATGAGCAGCACGACGATGATCGGGCGGAACGCCTCGGCAGGCACCCGGCTGGCCACGAGCGCTCCCAGCCCCGCGCCGATGAAGGCGGCCACCGCCATGGGCAGCGCCGTCCGCACATCGGGCGGCGCCTTGCGGGCGTATGTCGCCGTGGCGGCCGCCGTGCCGAGCACGCTGGAGACCTTGTTGGTGCCGAGGGCCTCGACCGGCTCCGCGCTGGGGAACGCAACGAGCAGGGCGGGCAGCTGCAGGAGGCCTCCACCACCGGAGACGGCATCGACCCAGCCGGCCATGGCGGCAGCGATGCAGAGGGCCACCAGGACGCCCGTGTCCGGCAGCGCGAGCGCGTCCACCTGTCCTAGTGCCAGCCCTGCACGATGGCGACCACGTCGCTGAGGCGGTGGGCCGTCGCATCGGGGACGGCCGAGTCGTCGGGCACCTGCGCCGGGGGGATGGACGAGTTGGGGATGTGGATCGTCCGCATGCCGACGGCACGGGCTCCCAGGATGTCGTCCCACAGCCGGTCGCCGACGAAGACCGTCTCGGACGGCTGCACGTCGAGCGCCTGGAGGATCACGTGGAAGGCGTCCGCGTGCGGCTTGGCCATCGACAGCTCGCTGGTGTAGACCGCGGCGTCGATGAAGCCATCGAGGTCGTCGCGGGCGAACACCTCCTGGTGGTAGCTGCGGGGCCACATCGTGTTGCTCAGGACGCCCACGAGGTGGCCGCTGTCCTTGAGGGCGGCCATGACCTCCCGGGCATCAGGGTCGGCATAGGTGTGCGGAGCCCAGAAGTCGAGGTAGCTCCCCAGCGCCCGCAGGTGCCTGGCTCCGTTGATGTCGATCCCCTCGGCGAGGAAGAGCGAGTCGAGCGCCCCCGTGCTGATCGCGCCGTGGGACTCGCGCTGCGCGCGCCACAGCTGGTCCTCGCGCTCGCTCAGCCTCCGGGCGAGCGAGGCTGCGCCGACCGGGTCGTAGACCTCGGCGTACGCGTACCACTGCGCCACGAGGTCGACGTCGTGCCAGGGGGTGAGCGTGCCGCCCCAGTCGAAGACCACCGCGCGGATCGCCATGTCAGTCCCCCGCGCCGACCAGGCGGGCGAGGTCGTCCACCGCCGTCGCCACCGCAAGGTCCGTGCGATCACCCGAGCGACGGTCCTTGACCTCGATGAAGCCGTCGACCAGGCGCTTGCCCACCACCACGATGGTCGGGACCCCGATGAGCTCGGAGTCGTTGAACTTCACGCCCGGCGAGACACCGCGGCGGTCGTCGAGCAGGACCCGCACGCCGCGCGCAGCCAGGCCCGCAGCCAGCCGCTCGGCCTCATCGAAGGGCTCGTCCGCCTTGCCGGTGGCCACGATGTGCACGTCGGCCGGGGCGATCTCCCGCGGCCAGATGAGTCCCTTGTCGTCGTGCGACTGCTCGGCGATGGCAGCGACGGCCCGCGAGACCCCGATGCCGTAGGAGCCCATCGTGACGGTGACGAGCTCGCCCTTCTCGTCGAGCACCTTGAGGCCGAGGGCGTCGGCGTACTTGCGCCCGAGCTGGAAGATGTGCCCGATCTCGATGCCCCGCGCCAGTCGCAGCTCCTCCCCGCACTGGGGGCAGGTGTCCCCCTCGCGCACCTCGGCGACGTCGATGACGCCGTCGGCCGTGAAGTCGCGGCCGGCGACCAGGTCGTAGACGTGCTGGCCGGCCACATTGGCCCCCGTGATCCAGCGGCTGCCGGTGACGACGCGCGGGTCGACGAGGAACCTGATGCCCGACGCGTTCGCCTCGCCCAGGGTGCCGGGGCCGATGTAGCCCTTCACGAGCGACGGGTGCTTCGCGAAGTCCGCCTCCTCGAAGGGCCCGACCTCGCTCGGCGTCAGCACCGCCTCGAGGCGCTTCATGTCCACCTCGCGGTCGCCGGGCAGGCCGATGGCGAGTGGCGACCTCGTGCCGTCCGGTGCCGTGACCATGACGACGACGTTCTTCAGGGTGTCGGCCCCGGTCCACGCGCGGTCGGACCGGGCGAGGTCCTCGCGTGCGTTGGACACCGCGACGAGCGTGTCGATCGTCGGGGTGTCGGGCGTCTGCTCCGCGTGGGCCGGCGGCACGTCGCTGTGGTCGATGTCGGGCGGCACCGGCGTGACCACCGCCTCGACGTTCGCCGCGTAGTCGCAGGCGACGCAGCGCACGTACGAGTCCTCGCCGACCTCCGTGGGCGCGAGGAACTCCTCGCTGGCGGATCCGCCCATCGCCCCGGACATGGCCGAGACGATGACGTACTCGAGTCCGAGCCGGTCGAAGGTGGTGACGTAGGCGTCACGATGGCGCTGGTAGGACGCGGCCAGGCCCGCGTCGTCGACGTCGAACGAGTAGGAGTCCTTCATGACGAACTCGCGACCGCGCAGGATCCCCGCACGCGGACGCGCCTCGTCGCGGAACTTGGTCTGGATCTGGTAGATCACCAGCGGCAGGTCCTTGTACGACGAGTACTCGCCCTTCACCAGGAGCGTGAACATCTCCTCGTGAGTGGGACCGAGGAGGTAGTCCGACCCCTTGCGGTCCTGCAGCCGGAACAGGGTGTCGCCGTACTCGCTCCAGCGCTGCGTCTGCTCGTACGGCTCGCGCGGGAGGAGCGAGGGGAAGTGCACCTCCTGGAAGCCGGCGCTGTCCATCTCCTCGCGCACGACCCGCTCGACGTTGCGGTAGACGAGGAAGCCGAGGGGCAGCCACGTGAAGACGCCCGGGGCCACTCGGCGCACATACCCCGCGCGCACCAGCAGGCGATGGCTCGGCACCTCCGCGTCGGCAGGGTCGTCTCGGAGGGTGCGCAGGAACAGGGTCGACATCCGAAGGATCACGGCGACAGCCTATTCCGCGGTGCCCGCGGTCAGGCGAGGTCGGTGAAGCGCAGCGCGCCGCCGTACTGGAGCAGGAGCGCGACCGTGGCCGTCCAGCCGGTCTGATGGCTCGCCCCGACACCGTGCCCGTCGTCGCCGTCGAAGTACTCGTAGAAGGGGACGAGGTCGCGCCAGTGCGGATCGTCCTGGAAGTAGTCGTTGCCGCCCAGCACCGGACGCCGGCCGTCGGCACCCCGGAGGAAGATGCTGGTGAGCCGCGCCGCCAGCTCGTCGGCAGCGCCCGACAGGGGCACGGTCTCCGGCGAGCCGGTCGGGTCGGCCACCCGCACCGTGTCCCCGTAGAAGCGTGCGTAGGCGTTGAGTCCCTGCAGGAGCAGGAAGTTCATCGGGAACCACACGGGTCCGCGCCAGTTGGAGTTGCCGCCGAACATGCGGCTGGACGACTCCGCGGGCGTGTATCCGACGCGGTACTCGGCCCCGTTCGCCGTGTACACGTAGGGATGGTCGAGGTGGTGCCGCGACAGCGACCTCAGTCCGAACGGCGACAGGAACTGCTCGGGGTCGAGCATCCGCTCGAGGATGCGTCGCAGCCGCTCCTCCTGGACGACGGCGACCATGACGTGGCTCCCGTCGCCGCCGCTGAGTCGCAGTCGCACGGCATCAGGCGGCTCGTGGTACGTGTCGCGCAGGCTCGTCAGCTGCGCCGAGATCGATGCGAGCTCCTCGCGGGCCGTCACGGGGATGGCGATCGACGCCAGCAGGGGCACGAGGGACTGCATCGAGAAGACCTCGAGGGATCGAGCGCTGCCGTCCGGGAACTCGATGACGTCGTGGTAGAACCCCGTGTCGTCATTCCAGAGGCTGACGTTGCCCGACCCCTTCTCGAGCGCGTTCGCCACCAGCCAGCCGTCCCAGACCCAGCGGCCGAACATGCGGTCGTAGCCGGGCTCCTGTCGCGCCAGCTCGACGGTCATCTCCAGCATCTGGAGCACCATGGCGGCGACCCACGAGGTGCCGTCGACCTGGGCGAGCGTTCCGCCCGTCGGGAGCGGCTGGTCGCGGTCGAAGACCCCGATGTTGTCCATGCCCAGGAAGCCGCCGCCGAACATCCCCCGGTCGGCGGCGTCCTTCTGGTTGAGCCACCACATCACGTCGAGCGTGAGCGAGCGGTAGGCCGCCGAGAGGAAGGCGAAGTCCCCCGTGCCCGTCGCGCGACGGTCGAGCTGGTAGACCTGCCACGCCGCCCAGGCGTGGAGGGGCGGATTCGTGTCGCCGAAGCTCCACTCGTACGCCGGGATCTGCCCGTGCGGGTGCTGGTAGACCGAGGACAGCAGGAGCAGCACCTGGTCCTTGGCGAAGTCGGGGTCCACCATCGCCATCGTCACGCAGTGGAAGGCGAGGTCCCAGGCGGCGTACCAGGGGTACTCCCAGGCGTCCGGCATGAGGATGATGTCGTCGCTGACGAGGTGCTGCCAGTCGCTGTTGCGCCCCTTCCAACGCGAGGCCGGCGGGGTCGGCTGGGTGGGGTCGCCCTGCAGCCACCGCCGCACCTCGTAGTGGTAGTACTGCTTGCACCACAGCAGGCCGGCGAGCGCCTGCCGCTGCACGAGGCGCTGGTCGTCGTCGAGCTCCGGGCGGGCGAGTGCCGCGTAGAACTCGTCGGCCTCCTCCTTCCGCGCGGCGAGCACGGCGTCGGCGTCATCGAACGGGAGTCTCAGGTCGGCGGGCGCGAAGCGCACGGTGACGACCAGGGACTCGCCCGGACCGAGCACGGTCTGGACGTGCGCGGCCGCCTTGCTGCCGGCCGTGCGATCGACGGCGGAGGAGTCCCCGTCGACCACGAAGTCGCCGATGCCGTCCTTCGCATGGTCCGACGTGTTCGGAGACGAGAACAGCCGACGGGCATTGGTCTCGTTCTCGCAGAACAGGAGGTCGGGCTCCGAACCGCCGGAGGCGCTCACGTACAGCCAGCGGTCGCCGAGCGCGGGATGGGTCGTCCGCGCGACGCCGTCCCGTTCACGGGTGATCCGTGGGGCCGAGGCGCCCTCCTCCCACGACCACGTGTTCCGGTACCACAGGTGCGGCAGCACATGGATCGGCGCCGCATCGGGACCGCGATTGGTGGCCGT
The DNA here is from genome assembly GCA_937902285.1 of uncultured Actinomycetes bacterium. Lineage (GTDB taxonomy): Bacteria > Actinomycetota > Actinomycetes > S36-B12 > S36-B12 > UBA10649. The sequence continues at coordinate 8,444 of CALGTB010000039.1, forward strand.
GATGCGGCACAGGACGTCCTCGGGAGACGCCTTCGCGTACTCGACCACGACGTCGAAGTAGCGGTTCGCACGCCAGTCGCCCTCGAGCGCGTCGAAGAGCTCGTACTCGGGCTGCTCCGGGCCCCGGGAGCGGTTCGCGTCCACGAGGTCCGCATACGGGAACGCCGCCTGCGGGTACTTGTAGACCATGGACGCGTAGGCATGCGTGGGCAGGTTGTCGGTGTAGAACCAGTAGTCCTTGACGTCCTCGCCGTGGTTGCCCTCCTCGTTGGACACGCCGAAGGGGCGCTCCTTCAGGATGTCGTCGGCCCCGTTCCACAGGGCCAGGCCCAGGCAGATCGTCTGATCCCGGTCGCACCAGCCGGCGAGCCCGTCCTCGTTCCAGCGGTAGGCCCTGCTCCGGGAGTGATCGAAGGGGAAGTACGACCATGCGTCGCCGTCGGCGCTGTAGTCCTCGCGGACGGTGCCCCAGGCGCGCTCACTGAGGTAGGTGCCCCACCGACGCCAGTCGCCTGCCCCGGCCCGCACCTCGGCCAGCCGATCGCCCTCAGCCGTGGTCATGCCGCGGAACCCTCGTGGCGGCGCATCTCAGAACAGCACCGTCGCGAACGAGCCGACCTCGCGGAACCCGACGGCGCGATACGCCTTGCGTGCAGCCGTGTTGTAGTCGTTCACGTACAGCGACACCTGCGGAGCGATCCGGGCACGCGCGTGACGCACGACAGCGGCCATGCCGCTCTCTGACAGCCGCCGCCCCCGGAACGCGGGATCGACCCAGACGCCCTGCACCTGGCAGACGCCGTTGCTGACCGCCCCGACCTCGGCCTTGAACACCACCAGGCCGTCGTCGATCCGCACGAAGGAGCGTCCCTCGTCGACGATCTCCGCGATCCTCGTGCGGTACGCATACGAGGCTCCGCCGACCGTCGGGGACACCCCCACCTCGGCCGTGAACATGGCCACGCACGCGGGCACGAGGATGTCGAGGTCGTCGGCCACGGACGGGCGGACCAGCGGGTCGGGCTCGACCAGCGGGTCGCCGTCGATGAGCATGAGCGGCTGCGACGAGCGCACGTCGCGGGCAGGTCCCCACGATGGCTCCAGGATGCGCCAGAGGTCCATGACCTCGTCAGCCGGGCCCACGATCGATGAGCAGCGACGCCCACGGGGCCGGAGGCGGTCGGCGAAGGCCGCGCGCGCGGCGGGCGTCGTGGCCACCGGGACGAGGTTGGCCCCGAGGAACATGAGCGACCGCAGCGCAGCGCCGTCGTAGTAGCCGAGCAGGTCGCCGCCGAGCCGCCACGGATCGGCACCGGCCACCCGCACCCGCGAGGCGACGAAGCAGTGCGCGACCGGATCCGCCTCGAGGATCGCCGCCACGGCCTCGGTGTCGCGGACCGTCACGGGCCGGACGGAGCCGACCACCTCGGAGATCGTCATGCGGGCACGATCAGGAGGTCGTGACCACGGGACTGCCGGTGGCCTCGCCCATCGACTCGGCGAGCTTCATGGCCTCCTCGATGAGCGTCTCCACGATCTGCGACTCGGGGACGGTCTTGATCACCTCGCCCTTGACGAAGATCTGGCCCTTCCCGTTGCCGGATGCGACGCCGAGGTCGGCCTCGCGCGCCTCGCCGGGGCCGTTGACGACGCAGCCCATCACCGCGACGCGCAGCGGGACCTCGAGGCCCTCGAGGCCGGCCGTCACCTGCTCGGCCAGCGTGTAGACGTCGACCTGGGCGCGACCGCACGAGGGGCACGACACGATCTCGAGCCCGCGCTGGCGCAGGTTCAGCGACTCCAGGATGGAGATGCCGACCTTGACCTCCTCGACCGGCGGGGCCGACAGGGACACGCGGATGGTGTCGCCGATGCCGCGGCTGAGCAGACCGCCGAACGCCACGGCCGACTTGATCGTGCCCTGGAACGTCGGGCCGGCCTCGGTGACGCCGAGATGCAGCGGGTAGTCGCACTGCTCCGCGAGCTGCATGTACGCGAGCATCATCACGACCGGGTCGTGG
>CALGTB010000040.1 GCA_937902285.1 uncultured Actinomycetes bacterium
GGGGGTGCGGGTGCTGGCCGTCGAGCACACCGGCAACTCGACCGAGAGCCCCGAGGAAGCCGACACGATCATCGCCGAGATCGGCACCCTGCTGGGCTGCCCGTGGACCGACGAGGACGGCACCGTCGCCCTCGTCACGGTGCCCCTGGCGGCGAGCAATGACGTTCTCGCCACCGCGGACACGGTCACGAGCATCCGCGCCATCGTGACGACGGAGCTGCCGGAGGGGCTGCAGGCGGAGGTGACCGGCCCGGCGGGCTTCACCGCCGACATCGCCGGAGTCTTCGACGGAGCCAACACGACTCTGCTGCTCGCGACGGTGCTGGTGGTCGCGGCGCTGCTCATCGTCACGTACCGCAGCCCCTGGCTCTGGCTCGTGCCGCTGATCGTCGTGGGCCTCGGCGACCGGGTGGCGGGCGTCGCGGCGGGGGCCATGTCGCAGATCACCGGCATCCCGGTCGACGACGCCGCACTGGGCATCCTGTCCGTCCTTGTGTTCGGCGCAGGAACGGACTACGCCCTGCTGCTCATCTCCCGATATCGCGACGAACTTCGGCTGGAGCCCGATCGGTACGTCGCCATGCGCCGAGCGCTGGTAGGCGCAGGAGAGGCGATCATCGGCAGCGCCTTCACGGTGATCCTGGCGCTGCTCACGCTGCTGCTCTCGGTGATCCCGACGACGCGCGGCCTCGGCATGGCGTGCGCCGTCGGCGTCCTCGTGGCGCTGGCCTACGCCCTTGTCATGCTCCCCGTAGCCCTGGTGGTGTTCGGCCGCCGCCTGTTCTGGCCCTTCGTGCCTCGAGTCGGTGACACCCCCATCACGGAGAGGCGCACGGTGTGGTCGCGGATCGGGGCGGGTGTCGCCCGTCGGCCGCTGGCCGTGGTCATCGGCGGTTCCCTCGTGCTGGGCGTCCTGGCGCTCCCGCTGCTCGGCCTGCGCACCGGGCTCGGGCCGACGGAGCAGTTCCTCTCCAAGCCGGAGGCGGTCGCGGGACAGGAGACGCTCGCCCGCGCCTTCCCCGCGGGCGCTACCGATCCGGTTGCGGTCATCAGCCCCGAGGCGTCCGCCGCGACCGTGGCAACCCTGCTTGCGGACGTGCCCGGCGTGGCCTCCGTCTCCACTGGCGTCTCCGGCGACGGACTGACGCAGACGGACGTCGTCCTCGAGGCGGCTCCGGGGAGCGACGAGGCCGATCAGGCGATCCGCGACCTGCGCACCGCAGTGGCCGACGTCCCGGACACCTACGTCGGAGGTGCCCAGGCCCAGGCGCTCGACTCCGCGGACGCCCAGCAGCGAGATATCCGGGTGATCGTCCCGCTCATCCTCGTCCTCGTGTTCGCGGTGCTCGTGCTGCTCCTGCGGGCCTTCGTCGCGCCGGTGCTCCTCGTCGTCACGGTGGTCGGCACCTACGCCGCCGCGATGGGAGCATCGTGGTGGCTGTTCACGAACGTCCTCGACTTCCCGGCGATGGACTCGGGAGTGCCCCTGCTCGCGTTCCTGTTCCTCGTGGCCCTCGGGGTCGACTACAACATCTTCCTGGTCACGCGGGCGAAGGAGGAGGCGCGCACGCACGGGAACAGGCACGGCATGCTGCGTGCCCTCGCCGCCACGGGCGGGGTCATCACGAGCGCCGGCATCCTGCTCGCAGCCGTGTTCGCGGTGCTCGGCGTGCTTCCGCTCATCGCGCTGGCGCAGATCGGGCTCATCGTCTGCATCGGCGTGCTGCTCGACACTCTGCTCGTGCGGACCGTGATCGTCCCGGCCCTGGCGCTCCTCACGGGCGACCGGTTCTGGTGGCCGGGCCGTGCGACGTCGCCTGAGCCGGATGAGGCACCCGCGAGCGAGCCGGTCTCCGTCTGAGGGTCCGTCAGGCGGCGGCGCGACGCCGGGCGATGAGCTTGCCGATCTCCCACCCGACGAAGAGCACCAGAGCGGGGGAGGCGCCGATCAGCCACTGACCGCTCGTGAGGGTGACGGTGCCGAGGAGGTCGGGCAGGAAGGCGCCCGTCGCGATGAGGACCGCCAGGGCCACCTCGATCACGGCCGTGATGTTGAGCGTGCGGTTGTCGAAGGTCTCGACCCGGAGGATGGAGGCCTTCTCGTCGCGGCACTCGAACGCGGCGATGATGAGCATCATCGAGAAGGCGACGAGGCCCATGGTGCTCGCGACGCCCAGCGTGTCGTACTGGTTCTCGCCGAACACGATGAGCAGGTTGATCGCGACCGCCATGAACAGGCCCACGAGGCCCACGGTGATGATGACCGCCGGCGACATGATCGAGGCCGAGCGAGGCCGGGGCAGGCGGCTCATGAGGCCGGGGGTCTCCTTGTCGAGCCCCAGGGCGATGCCGACCGGGGCCGTGATGACGAAGTTGATCCAGAGGATCTCCCGGGCGGTGAACGGCTGGCCCCCGGCGATGTTCAGCACGCTGGCGAGCAGGAAGGTCACGACATAGGTCACCAGCGCCACGAGCATGAACCGGATGTACTTGAGCATGTTGTCGTAGAGCTTCCGGCCCTCCGACACGGCGCGGACGATGGTGGCGAAGTTGTCGTCGGTGAGGATCATGCGGCCGGCGTTCTTCGCCACCTGCGTGCCCGTGCCCATCGCGATGCCGATGTCAGCGGCCTTGATCGCCGGGGCATCGTTGACCCCGTCGCCGGTCATGGCGACCACGGCGCCCTTCTTCCGCAGTGTCTCCACCATGAGCACCTTGTGCTCGGGGGCGACCCTGCCGACCACGCCGATGCCGTCGATCCGCTCGAGTCGCTCGGTCTCGGAGAGTGCTGCGAAGTCGGTGCCGAGGATCGCCTCGCCCTCGATGCCCAGCTGCTTGGCGACAGCAGCCCCGGTCACGACATCGTCGCCGGTCACCATGCGCACGCGGATGTTCGCCTCCTGGGCGGAGCGGACCGCGTCGAGAGACTCCGGTCGCGGCGGGTCGATCATCCCGACGATGGCCGTGACCTGGAGGCCCTGGACCAGCGCGAGCAGATCACCGCTCGGGTCGAAGCCGTCGGGGCTGATGTCGACGGTCGCCGCGGCCATGATGCGCAGTCCCTGGCCTCCGAGCCGTGCCATCTGGGCGTCGGCCCGGGAGCGCAGGTCGTCGTCCCACGGCACGCTCGCACCCTTCGCCAGGGCCGACGTGGCGCGGCCGATGACCGCAGGGGCCGCTCCCTTGACGAATGCGCGGATCACCGGCGCACCCGTGGCGTCCTTGGCATCGCAGAAGACGGCCATGAGCTTGTACGTCGGGTCGAAGGAGAGCGTCGCCACGCGGGGCAGTGAGTCCTGGGTGCCCTCGATGTTGATCTTGGCCTTGTGCCCGAGCACGAGCAGGGCGCCCTCGGTCGGGTCGCCCACGACCTTGCCGTTCACCAGCTTCGCGTCGTTGGCGACGAGGAAGGGGAGGATCGCTGCCTCGATGGTGTCGGTGCTGCCGGCCGTGTGCTGGACCTCGCCGTCGAGCCCGTACCCGATGCCCGTGATGGTGTAGCGATCGGTCGGATCGATGACCTCGACGACGGTCACCTGGTTCATGGTGAGCGTGCCGGTCTTGTCCGAGTTGATGGCGGACGTGGATCCGAGCGTCTCCACTGAGTCGAGGCTCTTCACGACTGCGCCGTGCGCTGCGAGGTCGCGCGCACCGCTCGAGAGGATCACCTGCAGGACGGTCGGCATGGCCATCGGGACGGCGGCGAGGGCCAGGGCGATCGCGGTGGTGAAGATCGCCTGGGTCGAGTCGCCTCGCGAGATGCCGAGGGCGAACATGATCGCGATGGTGAGTCCCGCGGCGCCCGCGATCCACAGGGTCAGGGTGTCCAGCTGCCTGGTGAGCGGGGTCTTCGTCGTGGGCGCCGACTTCAGCATCCCCGAGATACCGCCCACCGCGGTATCGGCCCCGGTGCCGGTGACGATCATGACGCCGCTGCCGTGGGTCACCGGCGTGTTCATGAACGCCATGTTCGACTGGTCGCCGAGCACGGGGTTCGTGTCCGTGACCACCGCCACGGACTTCGATGCCGGGACGCTCTCGCCGGTGAGGGCCGACTCGTCGATCTGCAGCGACGTCGCCTCGATGATCCGGCCGTCGGCGCACACATCGTCGCCCGCGCTCAGGAGCACGACGTCGCCGACCACCACCTGGTCGGCGTCGATCTTGACCTCGGTGCCGTCGCGGCGCACCCGTGCGCTGGTCTTGAGCATCGACTGCAGGGCGTTCATGGCGCTCTCCGCCTTGCCCTGCTGCCGCAGCCCTCCGAGGGCGTTCAGCGCCGTGATGAGGAGGACGGCGACCCCGGTGGTGATCTGGCCGATCGCGAGCGAGGCGATGGCCGCGGCCACGAGGATGATCTGCATGTAGGACTTGTACTGCGCCAGGAACCGCTGCCAGCCGGGTGCGGGCTTCTCGGCAGCCAGCGCGTTGGGGCCGTTGGCGGCGAGGCGCTCGGCGGCCTTCGCGGCCGGCAGTCCGGTGGCGGGGTCGACGTCGACCTTCGCGGCGACGTCGTCCGGCGTGAGGGCGTACCAGTTCTCGGACAAGGGACAGCCCTTCGTCAGGCCCTAGAAGGGCGTCGGGATGTGGTGGGGAGTGAGGTCGGGCTCCACGTACCCGTGCGGCTGGGGCTTCTTCGGCATCTTGATGGCCGGCATGTCGAGCGGCTCATAGGGGATCTGGCTCAGGAGGTGCGTGATGACATTCAGCCGGCCGCGCTTCTTGTCGTTGTTGTCGACGACGAACCACGGCGCCCACGCCGTGTCGGTCGCCGCGAACATCTCGTCCCGTGCCCGGCAGTACTGGTAGTGCTTGCTGTACGACTTCAGGTCGGTGGGCGACAGCTTCCACATCTTCCGCGGGTCCTCGATCCGGTCACTGAGGCGGCGGGTCTGCTCGTCGACGTCGACGTTGAGCCAGTACTTGATGAGCAGGATCCCGCTCTCGACCATCGCCTTCTCGACGGCCGGAACCTGGTCGAGGAAGCGCTTGGTCTGCTCGGGGGTGCAGTAGCCCATGACCGGCTCGACGCCCGCGCGGTTGTACCAGCTGCGGTCGAAGATGGCGACCTCGCCTGCGGCCGGGAAGTGCACGATGTAGCGCTGGATGTACATCTGCGACTTCTCGCGGTCGGTCGGCGTGGGCAGCGCGATGTGCTTGAACACCCGAGGGCTCGTGCGCTCCGTGATGCGCTGGATCGTGCCGCCCTTCCCGGCCGAGTCGAGTCCCTCGAAGACCACGCAGATCTTCGCTCCGGTCGCCTTCACCCACTCCTGCATGGCCACGAGCTCGCCCTGCAGGCGGCGCATGTGCTTCTCGTACTCCTTGGACTTCATCTTGGGCTGGACGGGCACGGGTTCCATGCCCGCCATACTCGTCCACGCGACCATGGCGTGTCATGCGTGCGCGCGAACTCCTAGGCCCCGTCCAGCCGGAACCCGCAGAACCGGCATACCCGCGCCTCCGCCGCGATCTGCTCGGCGCAGTCCGGACAGGTGCGTCGCGGCCGCCGCATCCTCGAGATGCGCGCGAGGATCGAGTGCGACTCGACGACCTCATTGGCACCGTCGAGGCTGAGCCGGCAGTAGGTCGCCAGCTGCTCGGCCCGCCGGCCCGCCCGTCCTGCGGGTTCCAGTGCCACGGCGTCGGCGACCTCGATCACGCCCCGCAGCACCTCCGCATCCCCCTTGAGCAAGGCGGCGTTGGCCGCCCGCCACCCGGCGTCCACCGCGCGGCGGCCGTCGCCCGAGCGGAGGTGCTCCCTGGCCTTGGCCAGGTCGCCTTCGGCGGTCATCGGATCCCCGCGTCGACCGAGGCGAGCCCTTCGCGGTTCACGTGGGCACGACCTCGAGATGGACCTCCATGTCGTCGCCCTCGGAGAGCCCCTCCCGGTCGCGCACGAGTCGCTTCACGGGAAGGACGTACGTGCCCGACTTCGAGTCGGGGAAGATCGAGGTGTCCCATGACGTGGCACCGACCCGCACGTGGACGCGCACCGAGCCGAATCCGCGTGCCTGGCTCCCGAACCGGGCCCGGATCTCGTCAGCGGCGTCCTCGGGGAGCGAGACGAAGTGCCACGCCGCGTCGCCGGGCCAGAGCCAGAGCGGCGCCGTGAAGTCGATCTCCATCCGCACAGTGTCGCGCGCGTGCCAGCCTGGTCGTCACCTATCCCAGGAGTTCGCGGATGAGCCTCTCCGTGTCGTCGTAGGCGCCTTCGCCGTAGTGCACCTGCCGCACGACGCCGTCCCGATCGATGAGGTAGTGCGCCGGCCAGTAGCGCTGGTTGTAGGCACGCCACGTCCTGAAGTCGTTGTCCAGGGCGATCGGGTACTCGATGCCGTTCGCTGCCGCCGCCTCGACCACGTTGTCGACCTCGTGCTCGAACGCGAACTCCGGCGAGTGGACGCCGACGATCGTGAGCCCCGCATCGCGGTACTTCCTGTCCCAGTCGGTGAGGTAGGGCAGGGTCCGCTGGCAGTTGATGCACGAGTACGTCCAGAAGTCGACCAGCACGACTCGCCCCTTGAGCTGGTCGATGGTCAGCGCGGATCCTGCGGGCGTGTTCAGCCACTGCTGGATGCCCACGAAGTCGCGTGCCGGTCCGCAGTCGGCGAGACGACTCGGGTCGGCCTCGCAGGCGTTGAACGACAATGTTTCCGTCGGGGCCGGCTCCGCAGTCGCAGACAGGGTGCCCAGCGCTGCGCGTGCCTCCGCGTTGTCCTCGATCGCCTCCTGAGCCGTCGCGACGTACGACGGGATGAGGCGCTGCGCCTGATCGGGGAGCCCGACGACGACAGCGAGCGCTGTGGCCACCAGCACGCCGCCCGTGATCCTGCGGAGGGCCGGCATCCGTGTGCGCACGGCCGCGATCCGCTCGGCCATCTGCTGACCCGCCAGGGCGAACGCCGTGAGTGGGATGGCGATCCCTGCGGCGAAGGCGGCTGTGAGCGCTATCAGGCCGGACTCGACCTGGTTCGTGGCCGCGAGCACGGTGATCGCCGCCAGCACCGGTCCTGCGCAGGGGACGAAGACCACGCCGAGCGTCATGCCGATGGCGAATGCCGGTCCGGTGCGCCTCGGCCCGACTCGGCTGAAGCGGGCGAACGGCCGCTCCAGGGCATGGCCCACCACCGGAAGGAGCAGGCCTAGCCCCATCACGACCATGGCGGCGATGCCGATGTTGCGGAGGAGGTCGGGAGGAAGCCCCAGCGCGGAGAGCGCCGAGGCCCCCAGCAGGGTGACCAGCGCGAACGAGGTGACAAGCCCCGCCACGATCGTGAGGGGTCGTCGGCGATCCGGTCGACCCGGGGTCGTCGTCATCGATCCGCCCGCCTCGGGTCCCGCTGCGGACGTCGTGAGCAGCGCGGGCAGCACCGGAAGGACGCACGGGGACAGGCCGGTGACGATCCCCGACAGGAGCCCGATGACGAGCAGGGTCAGCACGGTCGCGTCACACGGGTGTCGGCGTCAGTTCCGCGGCGCCGAACGACACCGAGAACCGGTCGCACCAGATGGCGACGCTCGTCAGGTCGGTGAGGTCGGCCGTCGCCGGGATCTCGTAGTTCTGGTTGCCCTTGTTGCCCTTCAGGGCCCCGAGGTCCACGTAGTCGCCGTCGTCGAAGACGAGCCAGCCCTCGGCTCCGTCGATCACCGGCGCGTCGGACAGCCAGACCTTGAGGTCCGGGCCGTTGCTCGTGTCGAGCCCTTCGATCCGGAGGACGCGTCGGCCGTCCGGCAGCTCGATGACCTGCACGGTTCCGGAGGTACCGTGCTCGTGACTGATGAAGGTGCCGGTGGAGATCACGGCGGCCTCGGCAGCAGGTGCAGCAGGGGACGCGGGCGTGGCCGGATCGGCATCCGCACTGGCCGCCGGGTCGGCCGGTGCGCTCGCTGCGACGGGCGAGGCCTCGTTGACCGTCGTGTTGGTGAACAGCTTCCATGGCTGGAACAGGAACAGGCCAACTCCGAGCACCACCACCACGACGATGGCGACGGGCACGAGCACGATGGGGCGGCGAAGAGTCTTCACGAGGGGTCCTCAGTTGGTTGGGATGAAGCCGGAGTCGAGCTCCCAGGGGGCGATGGGGGAGTTCTCGAGGATCCAGGTCTGGATCTCGCGGTCGAAGCCGGTCAGGATGACCAGTCCGACGAGGATGAACACGACGCCGAGTCCGCGTCGGAACCAGCTGTGCGGGTCGGCAGCCCACCGTGCGTTGCCGATGACCTTCTGCCCCAGCAGCGCGACGAGCAGCAGGGTCGCGCAGAGGCCGAAGACGTAGCCGGCGAGGAGCAGCAGCCCCTGCCCGAGTGAGGCGGGCAGGACGGTCACGACCACGTAGCCGTACATCGGGCTGCAGGAGGAGAAGACCGGTCCGAGGGCGGCGCCGGTGAGCACTGCCCCGACGGTTCCCTGCTTCTGGCGTGCGGTGGCGAGCCGTCCGGTGGTGCGCGACTGCAGCGACAAGGCCGCCGAGAGTCGCTCCCAGATCTGCGGGAAGGCCGACACGATGCCGAGCCCGATGAGCAGGCCGCCGCTGATCCACTGCCACACCTCCGTGGGCACCCCGATGAGCGAGGTGCTCGCCTTGAGGATCAGCGTGAACACGACGATCGACGCGCCCAGGGACGCCGTGATGATGTACGCCCGCCGCCGGGAGGCCTTCGTCGACGGCCCGATCGAGCCGCCGACGATCACCGGAAGCATGGGCAGGACGCAGGGGGCCAGCGTCGTGAGGACGCCGGCCACCACTGCGCCCAGGAGGAGGAGCATCAGGCGGTCTGCCCCGCGATGTCGTCGGCGGTCAGGGTGCCGGTCCACTTGGCGAGCTCATTGCCGTCCGCATCGACCTGGACGAACGTGTGCTGCGTCGTGATGCCGTACTGCTGCTTCAGCTCGTCGGAGTTGTCGTAGTCGACCTTGACGATGGTGAGGCCGGCGGGGATGCCGGTCGGATCTGCGTTGAGGTTCTCCTCGGTGGCCTTGCACGTCGGGCACCAGCTCGCGTGGAAGAAGAGGACCACGTCGTCCTTGGCGTACATGTCCTTGTTGCCCTGGTAGTCGGCGAGGGTGATGTAGGAGCCGTGGGCGGCCATGGCGGCGTCGTCGGTCATGGCGGACTCGGACTCCATGGCGTCGGACTCCATCGCGGACTCGGACTCCATGACCTCCTCCGCCGAGGCGGCGACGGACGCGGACTCCGAGGTGGTCCCGGACGAGCACGCGGTCAGGGCGAGGGCCGTGACGGCCAGCGGGACGAGGATGCGGGTGACTGCTCGGGTGGGGTTCATGCATCCATGACACCCGATGAGGCCGACGAAAAGCCAGCGGATCCGCCTTACGTAGTCCTTACGGATCGCTCCGCGACTCGTC
>CALGTB010000041.1 GCA_937902285.1 uncultured Actinomycetes bacterium
CAGCCACCACGCCTCCACCACTCAGGCGTTGCACTCACCGATTGAATCTGCCCCGCGCGCACGGGCGTCAGCTCACCACTCGAGCACGCTGGGGCAGGCATGACGCGGCGTCCCCCGTGTCGCGCGCACGTGGCCGGCGTCCACAGGCCGCGCCGGGCGGGTGCGTGCCGGAGCGTGACCCGCCTGGACTGGCCCGATGACACCGTCCGACATCCCGAGCACTCCCCCTGATGCACCTGACGGGCCCGACTCCCCTCTGCCCCACCGGCCGTCGGGAGGCGAGACGGATCACGGCGCGTTCCTCGTGACCCGGCAGGGCGGCGCCGGGCTGACGCACAAGCGCACCCGGGCGCAGCGCTACGCAGCACCGTCGCGCGGGGTCCGCTACGACCGGCTCGCGACCGACCCGCAGCTCGCCCGGATCAGCGCCGCGGCGCTCGTGACGTCGGCTGCCGGCCTGCTCTGCGACATCTCCGCCGCTCGGGTGTGGGACCTGCCACTGCCCGCGTGGCTCGGTCTCGACCCTGACGTGCCCATCGCGGTCGCCGTCCCGCCCGGCGCCTCGAGGCCTCAGCGACGGCAGGTACGTGGACGACGGCTGCTGCTGCCCGAGGGGCACCTGACCGAGCACCGCGGCCTGCCCGTGACGACTCCGGCCCGCACGTGGCTGGACTGCGCCGCGCTCATGCCGCTGCCGCACGCGGTGGCCATGGGCGACGTCATCCTCCGTCGGGGGCTGTCCTCCCGCGATGAACTCGAGCGGATGGTGCGCTGGGGCCGGGGCCGCAGGGGCGTCACGGTCGCCCGCGCGGGGCTGCCCATGCTCGATCCCCGCGCCGAGTCACCGGGAGAGTCACAGGTGCGTGCCCACCTGCTGATCGCCGGCCTGCCGCGCCCGCAGTGCAATCTCGACATCGTCGTGGGCGGTGAGTGGCTGGCCCGCGCCGACCTCGCGTGGCCGGCGGCGCGACTGATCGTCGAGTACGACGGGGCCGTGCACCTCGACGAGCAGCGCCGGCGCCAGGACGCGACCCGGCGCAATCTGCTCCAGGACGCCGGATGGCAGGTCATCGTGCTGACAGCAGCCGATGTCGCACGTCCGTGGGCGATGGCCGGACTCGTCCGCTCGGCCCTTGCGTCGCGAGCGCCCCGCTCGAACCCCCGCGAGCGGTGAGGTGTCGCCCGTCGGTGCGCGCGCGAGGGGGCGACAGCTCACCGCTCGCCGGGATAGGGGCGGGGGTCAGGCGGTGACGGCGGTCAGTGCGTCGGGGGCCTCGTCAGCGTCGGGCTGCTCGTGGGCTGCGTGCCGGCGGCGCATCCACAGCGCCAGGCCCAGGAGCGCCACGGCGGCCACGCCCCACGGCACCAGAGACATGGGGCCGGACCCGTCGGCCACCGGCGGGATGGACCCGAAGAGGGTCACCTCGGTGCCCGCCTGGTTCCGGCCGACGGCCATCACGCTGACGCCGGGCTGCGCCCCGCCCAGCTTCGCCGGATCGAGGGCCACGGCGAGCGCGCCCGCCGTGTCGGCACGCGCGACGACCGGCTGGTCCGACCCGATGCGCACCTCGATCGTGGACTTGCTGCGGAAGCCCAGGCCCCGCACCATCAGCGCAAGGGCATCCGACTGCAGCTGCGGATCCGCCATCGGCGGAAGGATCACGATGGCCCCGATGCCGCGCGCCGCGCCGCCCAGGCTCTGGACGGAAGGGGTCGCGGCGGTGTCGGCAGGCACGGACTCCACGGGCACGGGCTCCGCGGAAGGGGCCGCCGGGGCCTCCGGTGCCGGGGCCTCAGACGTCGGGGCGGCCGTCTCCGGAGACGGCTGCGTGGACGGCTCCGTCGAGGGCTCTGTCGAGGGCTGCGTGGGGGCGGTCGAGGGACTCGACGGGGGCACGGAGGGCTCCGGCGTCGATCTCGTCGGCGCGTCGACAGCGGGGGCCGACTCCCATGACACCGCGAGCTGGCCGGCGTCGCCGCCGTAGCCGGGACCCTCGGCGGCCGCGAAGGGCAGCGGGCCGAGGAGGAACGCCGTCGCGAGCACGACCGATGAGGCCGCTCGGAGTCCGCGCGTTCTTGTCATGCGTCAATCCTGACACCGCGTCCTGGGTGCTCCCGACCAAAACGGCCCTTCGTGACCGAGCCTTCAGGTGGTTGTGAGCCAACCGAGAGGTCCGGACGGTGACCTTGCTCCATGCCCCCAGCCACTGCCTCGCCTCGCACGGACGACCCCACCGTCGTGGAGCCTCCCGTGACGGCTGACGCCGCCCCGGCGCAGTCGCGTCGCGCGGCCCTCGTGCGGGCCTTGGCGGGTCCGCTGCTGCTGGCCGTCGTCATCCAGAACGCGGGCAACCTCCTCCTGCACGCCGTCCTCGGCCGCTACCTGACCGCCGACCAGTACGGCGCGCTCGGCACGGTCCTGTCGCTGATGGTGCTCCTCACCGTCCCCCTCAGCGCCCTGCAGGTGGCGGCCAGCAAGGCAGCTGCAGCCGGCCCGGCGTCGTCGGGCATCCAGCGGCGATCCCTGCGGTCGCTCACCCTGGTCAGCCTCGCGGCATCCCTGGCCGTCTGCCTCATCGCCCCGCTGCCCACCTCGGCCTTCCACCTCCCGGGCATCGCCGACGCCCTGCTCCTAGGCCCGTTCGTGGGCATCTCGATCGCGCTCGCCGTCCTGCGCGGCCGCCTGCTCGGCCTCGACCAGCGCCGCGGGATCCGCGCCGTCGCGGCCACCTTCGTCATCAGCACGGCCGTCCGCCTCCTCATCGCCATCGCGACCCTCCCCGTGCTGGGCACGACGGGAGCCATCCTGGCGACGCTCGTCGGAGAGGCGCTTGCCCTCGTCTACGCAGCCCTGGCACTGCGCCGCACGGCAGCCGCCAGCCCCCACCCCGCCGGGCCCCACCCGTGGCTGCGGGCGGGCGACGTCGGCTGGAGCGGCCTGGCGATCGGCGGTCTCTTCCTCTTCACCACGATCGATCTCTTCCTCGCCCGGCACTTCCTCGACGGCGAGGCCTCGGGCGGCTACGTCGCCGCCGCCACCATCGGAAAGACCCTGCTCGCCCTGCCCGCAGCCGCGCTGGCCGCGGCCTACCCGCGCATGGTGGCCGCCGGCACCGGGCCGGGCCGGCTTCCGGAGGTGCGGCGCACCGGCATCGTGGTGGCCGGCCTCGCCGTGATCGCCGGCATCGTCGTCGCTGCCTTCCCCGGGCTGGTGCTCGACGCCCTGTACGGCGACTCCTTCGACGGCCAGGCCGACCTCGTGCGCATCCTCGCCATCGTCGCCGCCCTCAGTGCCGTCGTGAGCGTCGCGACGTACGCCCTGCTGGCGGTCGGCTCACGCCTGAGCCTGCTGCCGTGGTTCGGCGCCGGCCTCGAGGTCGTCGCGATCACCATCTGGCACGGATCGGCGCTGCAGGTCGCCACCGCCTCTGCGGGAGCACTCGCCGTCACGCTCGTGATCTGCCTCGTCGCCCTCCGGCTCGACATCTCGAGCCGTGCGCGCCACGTGCACGCGGCGTGAGGCTCCCGCAAACTCCCGTCGCCAATCTAGGGACATGACCACAGCAGCTCCCGCCCCCCGCGACCCCGGCGCCCGTCGCAAGGCCGCTACCACCACCCTCCGGTACGTCGCCCTGCCCTTCCGTCTCCTCGTCCTGCTGCCGGCGATGCTGGTGGGCCGCACCCTGCTGCGCCGGCGCGCGGTCGATGCCGCGCCTTCCGTCGTCGTCTGGAACGAGGCCGACCGCCTCTGGGAGCCCGCGAACACCGAGATCGAGCTGTCGGTGATCATGCCGTTCTACAACCCCGGTGACGCCCTCGCCCCGACCGTCCGGCGCGCCCACGAGGCCCTCACGGAGGCCGGAGTCGGCTTCGAGATCATCGCCGTGTCCGACGGCTCCACCGACGGCAGCGAGCACACCCTCGACGGCATGCCCGCCGAGGTCCAGGTCGTGGTCCTGCCCGCCAACCGCGGCAAGGGCGGCGCGCTGCACGCAGGATTCGCCCGCGCCCGCGGCTCCTGGCTCGGCTTCGTCGACTCCGATGGCGACATCGACCCCGCCCACCTGGTCGAGTACGTGCGGGTCGCCCGTCGCGGCGGCTACGACATCGTCTTCGCCAACAAGAAGCACACCGACTCCCAGTCGGCCGCCTCGCCCTTCCGCAAGCTCGTGTCCTTCGGCTTCTCGTCGATCGTCGGCACGCTGTTCTCGCTGGGGGTCAACGACACGCAGACCGGCTGCAAGCTGGTCCGCCGCGACGTGATGGCCGACCTGCTGCCCCGCATGCATGAGACCCGCTTCGCCTTCGACCTCGAGCTGTTCGTCACGGCGGTCACCGCCGGCTACCGCGACCTTCGAGCCCAGCCCGTGCGCCTCGAGGCGCGCATGTCGGGATCGACCGTGTCGTCCTCGAGCATCGTCCGCACGCTCAAGGACGCGCTGTCGGTGCTCGCCCGCCGGCACTACACCGACACGTACACCACGACCCCCGAGGGCGCCCCTGTCGCCCGCCCGACCGCCGACCTCAGCCTCGCGGCCTGAGACCGCACCCCACCAAGGAGATCATCACCATGCGCATCCTCGTCCTCACCTGGCGCGACCTCGCGCACTCCGCCGCCGGTGGCGCGGAGGTCTACACCGAGCAGGTCACGCGCCGCTGGGCCGCAGCCGGCCACGACGTCACCGTGTTCGCCTCAGCGGTCGCCGGTCGTCCCGCCGACGAGATGGTCGACGGCTACCGGGTCGTGCGCCGCGGCGGCCGCCTGACCGTCTATCGCGCCGCGCGGAAGTGGTACGCGGAGAACGGCCACGGCCAGTTCGATGTCGTCATCGACATGGTCAACACGGTGCCGTTCCGCGCCCACCAGTGGATCACCGACACGCCCGTCATCGCCTTCTTCCACCAGACCGCCGAGGAGTGCTGGCACTACAACTCGCCGCTCCCGGTCGCCGTGCTCGGCCGCTACGTGCTCGAGCCGCGCTGGATCCGCGCCTACCGCGACCGCACCGTCATGGTGGTCTCGCAGTCGACCGCTGACGCCGTGGCCCGCTTCGGAGTCCACAACACCGTCATCCTCCCCGAGGGCTTCGAGCCCGTCGCCGTGCCCGCGGTCGAGAAGGAGTCGCAGCCGACCGTCGTCTGGTGCGCCCGGCTCGTCCCCTACAAGCGCCCTCAGGACATGGTCGAGGCGGCCCGGATCGCACGCCAGCAGATCCCCGACCTGCAGGTGTGGATCATGGGCGGTGGCCCGATGCTCGACGACCTGCGCAAGGACGCCCCGGAAGGGGTGCACATCCTCGGCCGGGTGGACGAGAATGACAAGAACGAGCGGATGGCTCGCGCGCACGTCCACGTCGCGACGAGCGCACGCGAGGGCTGGGGGCTGGTGGTGAGCGAGGCAGCCGCACTGGGCACGCCGACCATCGCCTACAACACCCCCGGGCTCAAGGACTCGACCATGGCAGCCAAGGGCCAGCTGTGCCCGCCGCGGCCGGAGGCCCTCGCGGCCTTCCTCGTCGAGGCGCTGCCGCGCCTCCAGGCCACGCCCGTGGAGCCCCTCCCCTACGGCGGCGCGCACTCCTGGGATGTCGTCGCCGATTCCATGGAGGCGGCTGTCACGGCCTTCCTCGCGACGACGCCCGCATCGGTCGCCAGCCCGTCACGCGTGACGGTGGCCTGACATGAGCATCCGCGCGATCGCCATCCGGACCAGCCGATTCGGCCGACTGCTGCTCATCGCGGCAGCCGCCTGCATCGCCCTGGCCGGGGTGCTGCTCGCGCTCGGGCACCCCCGTGCCCACACCCTGACCGCCTACGCCGCCGTCGCGCTCGCCGCACTCGGCATCCTCCTCGCCCTGCCCGCCGCACTCCTCGACAAGGACACCCTCAGATGAGCACTCCCACCGTCAGCTTCGTCGTCCCGACCCGCAACTCGGCGCGCACGATCGCCGCATGCGTGCTGTCGCTGCGCAACCAGACCTACGCGAGCGTGGAGGTCGTCGTCGTCGACAACGAGTCGACGGACGACACCGCCGAGCGCGCACTCGCGGCCGGCGCCGACCGCGTCGTCATCGCCGGACCGGAGCGCTGCGCCCAGCGCAACAGGGGCGCTGCCGAGTCACGCGGGGAGTTCGTCGTCTTCATCGACTCCGACATGGTGCTCGAGCCCGCGATCGCTTCGCAGATCGTGGAGCAGTTCGAGCAGCACCCCGAGCTGGGCGCCCTGATCATCCCCGAGCACTCCTTCGGCGACGGCTTCTGGACCAGGTGCCGCGTCCTCGAGAAGTCGCTGTACGTGGGCAACGAGTCCGTCGAGGCGGCTCGGGCGTTCCGACGCGAGGTCTTCGACGCCGTCGGCGGCTGGAACGAGAACCTGACCGCCGCCGAGGACTGGGACCTCGACGACCGGATCCGTGCGCACGGCGTCATCGTCGGCCGCGTCGATGCGTTCATCTGGCACGACGAGGGGAAGCTGCGCCTGCGCGGGACCTTCGGCAAGAAGCGCTACTACGGTCAGTGGATCGCCGCGTACCTCGACGCCCACGATGACGGCTCCCGGCGGATCCGCCGCAGCGGACTGCTCGACAAGAAGGGCGACCTGATGCGGCATCCGATCCTCACCGGCGGCATGGTGACCCTCAAGTCCGTGGAGGCGGCTGGCATCTACGCGGGCATGCGCGACGCCCGCAAGGAGCGCGTTGCCGTTCTCCCGGATGCGCGCTGACATGACCAGTCCCCGGATCGTCCACCTCATCAGCGAGTACTCGACGCACGAGGCCATGGGCCGTACCGTCACCGAGACCGCGCTGCGGGTTCCCGGCGAGCATCACCTCATCACGACGAAGGCCCACGATGGCGGCGACGTGTTCGCCAGCGTCCATGAGCTCGGCGGTCGCATCGAGGCCTTCCCGATGAGCGGACGCGACCGCCTGCACGCCATCCTCGACGAGATCCAGCCCGACGTCGTCCACCTGCATGCCGGCGCCCTGGGCCCGCTGCTCGCGCTGCGCTCCGGCCTGGGCCGCTACCCGCTCGCTATGACCATCTACGCCTGGCCGGGACTGCCCGGTGCCGCGGCGTGGAAGCATGCCGGCTGGTCCGGGCTGCGGGCCAGCAACGTCCTCCCGAACCGCGTCGCCCTCACCGCGGCGCTGCCCGCTCCCCTCGTCCGTGCCGCCGTGCGCCGGCTCGCCCCGCTGGGCGTGCTCTCGCCCGACCCGCGCGTGGTCGACCGGCTGAGCGGCTGCGGCGTTCCCGTCGAGGCACTCCCGTCCGGCGCTCCCGTCGATCCCCGACGCGCGAGCCGCACGCCCCGCGCGGGCAAGACGCCCACCGTGATCTTCGCCGGACGGTCGGAGTCCGTGCGCGGCATCCACACGCTCATCGCTGCGTTCCCAGCCGTCCGCGCCGCGGTGCCCGATGCCCGGCTGCGACTGCTCCTGCTGCCGCGCCCGGAGCTGGCAGGCATCGTGGCCGCCGCGCAGGCCTCCTCGGTCTCCGAGGCCATCGACATCGTCACCGACCCGATCCCCGACCTGCTCGGCGAGCTCGCCGAGGCCCAGGTCGGCACCTGGCCGTTCCTCGCCGACTACACCACCTCGCCGCCAGCCATGGCGGTCGCCGAGGCGATGGCCGTCGGGCTGCCGGTGGTCTCGACGCCGGTCGCCTGCGTGCGGTCGGTCATGCGCCCGAATGTCGACGGCATCGCCGTCGCGCCGGGCGACCCTGCCGCCCTCGGGCAGGCACTGGTGCGCCTCCTCACGGACGCCCCCACGTGGGAGCGCTTCGCGACAGCGGGGCAGGCGGCCGTGAGCCGGCTGTCCTGGGAGAACGCGGCACTCACGACCGAGGCGGTCTACGGGCGTTGCGCACCGACTGCCATGCCCAGCGCCGCAGACTCCCGCTCCTGACCCGTCCGCGCGACGGGGAGAACGGTTCACCCGCGACTGGGAGAACGGTTCACTTTCGCCCCGAATAGGCCCGCAACTGTCCGTTTGTCCCGGAGAACGGGACAAACGGACGATGGAACCGGGCGAAACGGACAGAACTGTGCACCTGTCCCGGTCAACGGCGGCGCATCCGCCGGTTCTCTGGCGTCCTCGCGTGGCGGCGTGCCCGTCTACGGGTAATACACCTTTCGGGAAGCATCCGGGATGCTAACGAGAGGCCATCGCAAGGTTGGCCCTGCAGAGTCCTCAGCATGACAACGTTCGCCGAGCCCCAGACCACCATCGCCCCCGAGGCGACCGTCCACCCGGCCCCGCGCGCTCCGCGCCGGATGCGCCCCGCGCGTCGCGACGTGTTCGCCCTGCTCTCCACGATGCTGGAGCGCTTCGCCATGTCGGGGACGCTGCACGCGGCCTGGCAGGGGCCCCTCGGCGCTGCCGAGCAGTGGCGCGTCTCCACCGGCCCGGCCGACGTCGACATCTGGTGTGACGACGCCGCCTACTCTCACCTCGACGCGCTCCTCACCGACCTCGGCGCCGCCCGCGTCCAGCACGCCGACCGGGCCGGCCGCCTTCGCCACACGTCCTACGCCCTGGAGACCATCGACGGACTGGCCGTCATCGACCTCACGCGCGGCGACCTCGCCGTCGGCCCGGTGCAGATGGTCCCGGCCGATCTCGTCCGCACGACGATGAGCACCGGCACGTGGGCCGCCCCTCGCCTGGCCGGTGCGGCCGCTGCCGCCGACCTGTTCGTCCGCCCGCTCCTGCGCGGTCGGCTCATAGACGGCGACCGGCTCGCCCAGGCGCGCATGACCTGGGCCCAGTCGACCACCCACGAGCGCATCGCGCTCCTGGCGCGGCTCGAGCTCCAGTTGGGCAGATCGGTCTCCGACGGCATCGAGGACGCGCTCGACGGCGCCACCCCCGACCCCTCCCTGGTCCGCCGCGCCCGGCGGGCCATGGCCCGCGCGTCGCTGCGCCCGTCGAACCTCTCCTCGACCTGGAGCCAGCGCCACACGATCATTCCCGCGCGCGGCAAGGCCGGCGTCCTCGGCCTGAGCACGAAGGGAGCGCTCGTGGTGCTCGTCGGCACCGACGGCAGCGGCAAGTCCACCGTCGCCGCCGAGATCGACCGGCGCCTGCAGGCCTGCGGCGTGCGAACCACCAACGTCTACATGGGCATGGCCCGCGGCAACCTGCCCGGCGTCGCCCTGGCCCGCAAGGTCCTCGGTGTCGCGCCAGCGGGAGACTCCGCCCCTAGGGAGGCCACGACGCCCGCACCCACCGCATCCGGCGACCTCCAGCACGCGACGGTCCGTCGGCTCGCCTCGTGGTACTACGCCGTCGAGTACGGCTACCGCTGGTGGCGCGATATCCGGCCGGGCATGAAGAACGGCGGGGTCGTCATCGCCGACCGCTACGTCTACGACCTGCGCGAGTCGCCGTGGCCGGGGTCGATGGCCTCGCGCGTCGCCGAGCGGCTCATGCCGACGCCGCAGGTCATCGTCCTGCCCGATGCGCCGGACGAGATCATCCATGCCCGCAAGCCTGAGCGCACGGCCGAGGAGCAGGCCGCACAGCAGGGCCGCTTCCGCACCCTGCTGGCGACAGCCGGCCCCGACGTGGCTGCACTGACCGTCGACACGTCCGGCCTGCCCGGAGCCGATCCGGATCCGGTCGCTCCCGTGGTGTCCGCCGTCGTCGCCTCGATCCACCGGCAGCACTGACCGACCCCTTGGCTCGCTCCCGGCGAGCACAATGACGACTGTGACGACGCCCCGGATGACCCGCCACCGGCGGATCATCCTCGAGTCCGGGCTCATCGGCCTGGTCGTCGGCGCCCTCGTCGTGGCCCCGTGGGTCAGCGGCGGCTACCTGCTCCTGCTCGACTGGGTCAGCGGCCCGAGCTCGACGGTGAGCCCGGGGCTGTACGGGCTGAGCGACAACGCGCTCGACGCGATGCCGTGGCGGCTGGGCATCGAGGCGCTGCGCCAGCTGCTCGGCCCCGTGGCGGCAGCCTGGGTGATCGTGCTCATCCCGTTCCCGATCGCCGCCGCCGGCGCCGCCCACCTCGTGCGGATGGGACGCGTCCCGTCCTACGCCGCCGCCCTCGCCGCGGTGTGCACCCCCCTCATCGTCGACCGCGTCATGGCCGGCCACGTCGCCTACCTCCTGGGGCTGTCGCTTCTTCCTTGGCTCATGTCATCCGCGCTCAACGCCCGGTCGCAGAACCGGTGGTTCTCCGCCCGCACGGCCGGGTGGTACGCGCTGGCGATCGCCGTCAGCCCGCATCAGGCGTGGCTGGGCGGCATGATCCTGCTGCTCGTCGCCGTCCTGCCCCGACCCGGCCTGCGCGATCTCGTTCGACTGCTCCTCACCGGCCTCGCTGCAGCCGGGACGTACGCGTACGCGGCGGTCGTCGTGCTGTCCGGGGTGCCCACCCTGCAGATCGGCGAGGCCGATCTCACGGCGTTCGCGACCCGGCCGGGGCCGGGTGGCCTTCTGCCCACCATCCTGACCCTGCACGGCTACTGGCGCGGCTGGGAGGGCCAGGTCCGCAACGTGCTCGGCTACAGCGCGCTGCTCCTCGCCGTCGCCGTGGCCGCCGTCATCGTCATCGGCCTCGTGGCCCTCGTGCGACGGGGCAACCGGCGCGGGCCGCTGGCCCTGGCCTTCATCGTGATCGGCGCGCTTCTGGCGGCCGGCGCCCAGGGGCCGACGGGGTCGCTGTACGACTGGGCATTTCACAACGTGCCGCTCTTCACGACGATGCGTGAGCCGGCCAAGTGGCTCGGACTCATCCAGCTCGGCTACGTCATCGCGATCGCCGGCGGGGTGCAGGCGATCCAGCAGTGGAGCAGGGCTCCCGAGCGGCCCCGCATGGTGCTGGCCGTCGCCGCAGGATGCCTGCCGCTCGCCGTCCTGCCGGCTCTCGCCTGGGGACTCGGCGGCAGGGTCTCGACATCCGACTACCCCGACTCCTGGTACGCGGCTGCCGCCAGCCAGCCGTCAGCGCCGGCCCGCATGCTGTTCCTCCCGTGGCACGGCTACCAGCCGTTCTCCTTCACCGACGACCGCACGGTCGCGACCCCGGCCAGTGCCTTCTTCCCCGCACCCGTCCTGTCGAGCAGCGCCATCGAGCTCGGTCCCCTGCGTACGGACTCCGCCTCACGCCAGCAGGCCGCCATGGACGAGCTCGTCGCCTCGGGCGGAGGCAGCGACTTCGCCGCGTCGCTGTCCCGCCTCGGCGTCACGACGGTGGCGCTGTCGCGCGGCCCTGAGGACGACCGCTACGCATGGCTGGCCGACCAGCCCGGGCTGACCCTGCTGGCCGACACCGGTGACCTCACCACCTACGCCGTTGACGTGCCGGTGCCCGGCCTCGAGCGGCTGTCGGCGGCCGGACCGGCGCAGTACACGGTCGCGGCCGGACGGCCCGGGACCGTCATCCTCCCGGTCGAGTACTCGTCGGGGTGGCAGATCGACGGCCAGCCCGGACGCCCGACTGCCGAGGGCACGATCGCCTTCGAGGTCGGACCGGAACGCCAGCAGATCGTCTACACGCCGTGGTCGCGAATCAAGGTGGGAATCATCGTGAGCCTGCTCGCACTGCTCGCCATCCTCGTGGCAGGGCTGGTCGAGCACCGTCAGGACCTGCGCCGGCTTCGCGGAGCGTCGGCATGATCGACCGCGCCCGCCTTCTCGAGTTGACGAAGGACCGCCTCATCGCAGGACGGCCCTACTTCGCCACGTTCCTCATCAGCAGCCTCGTCGTGAGCCGGTGGTTCGTCCCCGGGACGTTCATCTCGACGGGCGACATGGGCCCATGGATCCGCCAGGGATGGCTGCCCGAGGCCGCGTCGTCGTGGAACCACACCGTGAGCGGTGCGGGCAGCGCTGCGTTCACCGTGGCCCGGAGCTTCGAGTTCTACGTGCTCAAGTTCGTCGGGATGTTCGGCGGCGACGAGTACGTGGGGCAGTGGCTCTTCTACACCCTCATCTACGGGCTCGTCGCCGTCGGCACCGCCTATGCCGCGCGGGCGATCGTCCGAAGCGAGCCCGCAGCCGTGGCCGCCGGCACCTTCGCCATCCTCAACGGCTTCTTCCTCACCCGCCTGCCCAACCCCCTGAACATCATCAGCGTCGGCTCGATCGCCCTGCTCACCGGACTCGCCCTGCGGGTGGCCCGTGGCCGGTCGATCGGAGCGCCCTGGGCCGGCATCGCCCTCCTGCCCACGTCCTTCCTCGCCTTCAACCCGCCGATGATCGTCGTGGCCTATGCGTGGACGCTCCTCGGCCTGCCCATCCTCATCCTCCTCATGCTCGGGTGGAACGCGCTCGGACGTCTGCTCCGGTGGATGCTTGCGGCGGCGCCCTGGGCACTGCTGCTGAACATCTGGTGGCTGGTGCCGTTCGCCTTCAGCTACCTGGGCGGAGGCGGCGCGGTCGCGAACGCCGACTTCACCGACCCCACGGCATGGTCCTGGTCGCAGGCGCAGAACAAGATCCCCAACATCCTCACGCTCGTCGCCAACTGGGCCTGGGTGAAGCCGCAGTACCTGCCGTTCGCCCAGGACCTCGACGCCTCCTGGATCGTGTGGATGCGCTACCTCATCCCGGTCCTCGTGCTGCTCGCACCCGTGCTGGCGATCCGCAAGCTGCGCCGGTCGGCACTGGTCCTCGTCGGGATGTCGCTGGTCTTCCTGCTGCTGGCCAAGGGCCTGCAGCCCCCGTTCAAGCAGTTCAACCTCTTCCTGTACGACCACGTGCCCGGGTTCTGGCTCTTCCGCGAGCCGATGAGCAAGCTCGGCCAGCTGCTCGTGATCTTCTTCGCGCTGCTCATCGCCATCCTGCTCGACAGCGTCTGGGAGCGATGGCGCGAGCGGCCCACGACGCGTAATCGCGTCATCCACGTCGCCTCGTGGGGAGCATTCGTCATCGTCGTCCTGCAGGTGTACCCGCTCTGGACCGGCGGGGTGATCCCCGACGTGCGGCCGAACCAGCCGAGCGCCCACGTGCGCGTGCCCGAGTTCTGGCGCGACCTCGCCGCGACGATCAACGCCGACGAGCGTCCCGGCAAGGTGCTGATCATGCCCCTCGACGACTACTACCAGATGCCGACGACGTGGGGCTTCGCCGGCGTCGACAGCATCGCCAACCTCCTCATCACGCAGCCGGTCGTCCAGCCCAAGCCGGACGGCTACTTCGGCGACGTCGCGGGGTTCGCGGCCATCACCCGCGGCATCGAGACAGCGCTGCTCTCAGGCGACCTGACGGCCGTGCCGCGACTCATGGAGGCGAGCGGCATCTCCCGCATCGTCGTGCGGCACGACCTCGTGCGCGGGATGCCCGGCCGCACCTTCGCCGACGACCGCATCCTCGACGCGGCTCTGGCGCAGACCCCGGGGATGACGAAGGTGGTCGAGGGGGAGCTCGACCTGTGGCACCTGGGCGACGGCAGCCTGCCGACGCTGCACTCGTACGGTGCCGTGATCGACTCCCCGGCGCGGCCGACCGCCGGCTCAGGCGCCATCGCCTCCATGCCGTCCGACGTGGCCATCATCGCCCGCAAGGAGGATCCGGGGGTCACCAAGGCCACGCCGGACTCCGGTGGCCCCGTCTGGACCGACGACATGGTGAGCTGGCCGGTGCCCGCGGTGGACACCGGCCCCGCGGAGACGACCGTGCCGCTCACGGGCGGCACGTACACGCTCGCGCAGCGTGCCCGCGCCGCCGCGGTCCTGGTGCCGTCGGTCGTCACGTCCGGTGCCACGTCGAGCCTGCTCCTCAGCGATCCCACGTCGGTCCTCGTCGACGGTGCGGTGGTGTCGCAACGACCCGATCTCGTGGTGCCGGTGCCGAGGGCCGACGTCGTCGCCGTCACCGCGGGCACGCGCACCGTGTCGCTGGACGGCTGGCAGCGTGACACCCTGCCGGGCGCGTCCCCCGGCAGCCCGCGACCGCCCTACCTGCCGATCGGCTCGGCCACCCCGCTCACCGCGTGGGCCCCGAGCACCTCGCCAGCCGAGCCGCTCGCCCCCAGCGACGTCTATGACTGCAACAACTACGAGCCTCGCCCCGCGCGCGAGCTCGGCCTCCGACTCGATCGCGAGGCGACCGTCGATGGCGGCGTCCTGAGGCTGTCGGCGGACGACCACGCCGCCTGCACGCAGATCACGGTGACGGACGCGGCCCCCGGCCGCACCTACCGGGTGCGGATGGAGATGCGCACCGTGGAGGGCAAGCGGCCCGAGGTGTGCCTCTACCAGATCGGCACCGCGGGCTGCGACCTCGTGCCGCGCGCTCCCATCGACAACGAGTGGATCCCGTTCGACGAGTTCGTCACCATGGACGAGGTCGCGACCGGGCTGCAGGTCGTGCTCTATGCCAACGTCGGCGTCCGGCATGAGCTGCGCACCGTGACCGAGTATCGCAACGTGACCATCGAGGCGCTCGACCCGGTGATGACCACGACG
This sequence comes from uncultured Actinomycetes bacterium, assembly GCA_937902285.1. GTDB lineage: Bacteria > Actinomycetota > Actinomycetes > S36-B12 > S36-B12 > UBA10649. Next base: position 14,426 of record CALGTB010000041.1, read on the forward strand.
GTGTTCCCGCCGGAGGTGCCCGAGGTGACCGTCTCGCTCGACGCCGGCGACCACCTGCTCAGCGTGGCGGGAGGACAGTCGGGCACCGTCCTGAAGGACTTCGGGCCCCTCGAGAACTGCTACAACACGCGCCAGATGACCAACGAGGAGGCGGGCCTGTCGAAGACGCCGCTCCCGGACGAGCCGCAGCCCGCCTTCCGGCTGACGGCCCAGTACGACCGCGCCTGCATCGCCGCACCCGTCCCGGACATGGGCGCCTCGTCGCTCTACGAGCTGTCCTTCGAGGGTCGGTCGGTCACGCTGCGCAATCCGACCATCTGCCTGTACCAGCGCGGCCCCGACCGGTGCACGAAGACGCCGGCCGGCGGACCCTGGAAGCAGTGGGCGCCCTACCGCACGTTCGTCGGCCCGGACCCGAAGGCGGTCGAGACCCGGCTCTACCTGTTCGGGCCGCGCGATCTCGATGGCAAGAAGCAGGCGGTCGTCGAGTACCGCGACGTCGCCCTCCGACCCGTGGCCTCGCCGGTCGACATCGTCCTGGTCCGCCAGGTCGAGGCGGCACCGGCCGCGATCGTCACGAGTGACCGGGTGAGCCCGGCGCGCTTCGCGATCACGACCTCGGGCGCGACTCCCGTCGACGGCGAGGGCGTCGGCACGTACGTCGCCATGAACGAGGCGTACGCGCCCGGCTGGGCGGCCCAGTCGGCCACGGGCATCGACGGCTCCACCCACCTGCAGCTGCAGGGGTGGATGAACGGCTGGCCGGCGACAGCGCCCGAGGGTGCTGCCTCGCTCGTGTACGGCCCCGACCGCTACGCCCAGCTCGCCCTGAAGCTCTTCCCCATCACCCTGGCCGCCGCCCTCGCCTGGATCGTCGTGCGCCGACCCGTGCGCGGGTGGATCGGACGACGCTGGTCGCGCTGGCGCCGGCGGCACGACACGCACGAGGAGACCGCATGAGCACCATCGTGACCACGCGACGCCGTCGGGGCTGGGTGGCATGGGCGCTCATCGCCGCCGGACTGGTCGTGCTCGTCCTCGCCGTGCTCCGCGCCTGCGCCCCCGCGCCGATCGTGCACGCCATCGCGGTCGGCGACATGGCCTGCTCGCCCACCGACCCGCAGTTCAACGACGGCCAGGGCCAGAACAGCGAGTGCGCGGCACAGCAGGTCTCCGACCAGGCCGTGGCACGCAGTCCCCAGCTGCTCATCGGCCTGGGCGACTACCAGTACGAGGTCGCCTCAGCGGGCGACTACGCCGCCGGGTACGCCCCCACGTGGGGACGCCTCCGCGAGGTCACCCGCCCGGCCATCGGCAACCAGGAGCTCAAGGTCAACAAGGCCAGCACCTTCTACGAGTACTTCGGCGACCGGGCCGAGGAGCTGCCCGGCTACTTCTCGTACGACGAGGGCGACTGGCACATGATCGTTCTCAACACGAACTGCACCGTGGTCGACGGGGGCTGCGGTCCCGACTCGCCCCAGCTGGCCTGGCTGAAGGCGGATCTCGCCGCCAACGCCGGGCGGTGCATCCTCGCGTACGGGCATCATCCCCGCTGGAGCAACGGGATCGCCGGACCGAACAACCTGATCGATCCGTTCTTCGCCGCCCTGGTCGAGGGACGCGCCTCGTTGTACCTGTCCGGCCATGAGTCGAACTACGAGAGGTTCGGGCCCCTGGATGCCGCGCATCAGCCGGATCCGAACGGCGTGCGGCAGTTCGTGGTCGGCACCGGTGGGCAGTCGCTCTACGAGCCGGCGGAGGGCGACGCCGACTGGCGCGACTCGTTCGACCCGATCCCCTCGGAGTACTTCGACGCCGCCAACCACGGATTCCTCGACCTGACGCTGGGTGAGGGGACGTACTCGTGGCAGTTCGTCACAGCCGACGGAGCGACGACCGACGCCGGCTCTGCGGCCTGCATCGGGACGGACTCCCCGTGACCGCCGTCCTCGTGTCCAGCGAACGACTGACGTACGCCCCGCTCGAGCTGGCCGAGGCGCGGGCGGAGCTCGCCGGCCACGGCGCCCTGCTCGCGTGGGGCGACGGCTTCCCCGCGGAGGGCGACCTGAACGTCGCCCGGTGGTTCGCGCAGATGGCCGACGAGGGAACGCCACGTCGACCGCCGACCCTCGAGGCGCCATGGACACCGTGGATCGTCCTGCGCGAGGGCCTCGCGATCGGCGGGGTCGGCTTCCACGGACCGCCCGATCCCGACGGCGTGGTCGAGATCGGCTACGGAGTCGCCGGTCCCCACCGCGGGCACGGCTTTGCCACCGAGGCTGTGGTCATGCACTGCGCCCTGGGCTTCGCACGGGGCGCCCAGAAGGTGATCGCCAAGACGCATCCGGCGAACACGGCCAGTCACCGAGTCCTCGAGAAGGCCGGCTTCACTGCCCACCTCGAGTCGGCGCAAGGCGGTGACGATGAACTCCTGTTCACCCGAAGCCTCGCCTGACTGCGTCGCCGGGCCAATGGCCATCGGCGCTCAGTAGAGTCCACGCCATGCCCAGTCGTCCGCACCCCGACGAGAACCCCGCGATGCAGGCCTTCATCACCGGCAAGCAGGCTGACCTGCTGGCGCGGGCCATCGCCGTGGTCCGCGACTGCGCCGATGCCGACCTCGCACCCACGATGCACCGGCTGGCGGGCACCCTGGGCACGTATCAGCTGCTGCTCGCCCACGATGCGTGCCGCGACCTCGAGTCGGTGGCGCTGAAGGCGGGGTCCACCACGGCGGACATCGCCACCGCCCGCGCGGATACGCTTGCCCGACTGGAGCAGATCGCCGAGGATCTGCCCTCGCCCGACGGAAGCGAGCTGACCGCATGAGCGAGACGGTCCTGGTCATCGACGACGACAGCGACCTGCGCGCGCTCGTGACCCTCGCCCTGACCGAGTCTGGCTACCGCGTGGTCGAGGCCGCCGACGGCCCCACCGGCATCAGCCAGTACCACGGCCACCAGCCCGACCTCGTCGTGCTCGACATCGGCCTCGGGTCGATGGACGGCCTCGAGGTCTGCCGGCAGCTGCGGTCCGTCGGCACCACCCCGATCGTGTTCCTGACCTCGCGCGCCGAGGAGGTCGACCAGCTCGTGGGATTCGCCGCCGGCGCTGACGACTACGTCACGAAGCCGTTCTCGCCGAGGCTGCTCGTCGCACGGGTGGGCTCCGTGCTGCGGCGTGGCTCGGGCGCCGAGGAGGAGCGCACCCGCTTCGAGGTGGGACCCCTGACCATCGACGCGGAGTCCCGGGTCGCCACGGCCGATGGCGTCGAGCTCGATCTCACCCGCACCGAGTTCGACCTGCTCACCATCCTCATGGAGAACCCACGACGCGTCGTCACGCGCGACATGCTGCTTGAGCGCGTATGGGGGTCGTGGTACGGCGACGACCATGTCGTCGAGGTGCACATGTCGCGCCTGCGCAGCAAGGTCAAGGCTGCCAGCGGCCTGCGCATCGGCGTCGCGGTGCGCGGCGTGGGCTACAAGCTGGGCATCGATCCGGCCTCGCCGTGACCGGATCGAGAGGCTTGCGGAAGCCTCTCCCCCTAGCCTGATGACCATGCTGGGGACATCGCCGTCCGTGATGGCCCTGCTCGACGGGCTGCGCTCGGCCACGGGCTGCCAGGTGGCCGCACTGACCGTCCTCGACGAGGTCGATGCCGTCGCGGTGCACGACGTGATCCTCGCCTCGTGCGACGACTCCGAGGCACCCCTCGTCGACACACTGGCCGGACGCGCCTGGACCCCGCCCGACGACGCCGTCTCGAGCCACCGCGAGATCTGCTTCCCTGTTCTCGGTGCGGACGGCACCACCATCGTCGGCAGCGTGATGCTGCTCGACCCCGCCGGTCCGCCTCCCACCGCCGAGACGATGGAGTCCGTGCGCCTGCTCGCCACGGCGGCATCGACAGCAGTGCTGCGCGAGTCGGCGCTCCGCGAGCGACGCCGAGCCGACAGCGAGGCCGACCCCGCCCTCATCGAGACCCTCCTCGCCGTACGGCGAGCGGAGGACCAGGTCGGCAACTCACTCGCCGTCGTGCTCGGCTGGCTGAGGGTCATGTCCGACTCGGCCGACTCCCCCAGTGGCGGGGTCCACATCGCCATCCGGCGCCTCGAGGAGGCCCAGGCGGTGGTGGCGGAGTTGCTGCGCACCACGGCGCGCACCGCCATCGACGAGCACGCGCGGCGACCCGTGTCGATGACCGCGGTCCTGCGCGAAGCCGGCCTGGACCCCCTCGCGCCGCAGTCGGGTGCCGACGTCCACGTGCTCGCCAATCGCGCCCACCTGGTCACCTTCCTCACGACGACGTCCCCGATGCTCGCCTCCGAGGCCGTCGTCACCGCCGACTCCTGGCTCGTGCCGCTGTCTCGCCCGGATCAGCTGGGCAGTGCCGGGCTCCTCGCGCTGCACGCGTCTGGGGGCACGCTGACCTCGCACCTCGGCGGTCAGGCCGCCGCCTGGAGCCGCACCACGGGCCCGGTGACCGCATGAGCGCGACAGTGCTCGTGGTGGACGACGATGACGACGTCCGCTCACTCGTGGCACTGCACCTGACCCTCACAGGGTTCGGCGTGGCCGAGAGCGACACCGTCGACGGTGCCCTCACCGCGCTGGCCGCAGGGCCGACGCCCGACCTCGTGCTGACCGACCTCAACTTCGGGGCCGACTCAGGGCAGCGGCTCGTCGAGCACTGCCTTGCGATCGGTCAGCCAGTCATCCTCATGACCGCATCGGTGACCGCACGTGAGCTTCCCTCGCCGCTGCGCGACGGGGTGGCCATCCTGCACAAGCCGTTCTCGCTGGCCGAGCTCAGCGCGGCCGTCAGCGCCGCGTTGGCGTCAGGCGACGCGCCATGATGACCGACCAGGCCATCCTCGATGCGATGTCGACCGCCTTCGTGTGCCTGGACGCCGACGGCGTCATCGTCCGCTCCAATCGGGCCTTCGCCACCATGGTGGGGTCGGCCCTCGACAACCTCGTCGGCGCATCGATGGCGATGGCCGCCGACTACGAGTCGAATCGGGCCTACTTCGACGCGCTCGCCCTGACGCGGGCCGATGGGGTGACCCGACGGGTGCGCAATGCCAGTGCCGACTTCCACGCGGTCTTCGACAACGTCATCACCCGCGCCGGCGACCTGCTCATCGTCGAGGTCACAGACGTCAGCCGCGAGGTGCGCGAGCGTGATCGCCGGACCGAGCTCGAGGCGGCGCGTGAGGTCGTGTGGCGGCGCACGGAGGAGCACATCCTCGCCTTCGACCTGGCCGGCGGCAGCCTGCTGGTCAGCGACTCCGTGCGCGACCGCTGGCCGATCGCGCAGCTCGAGGCCGCCATGCGCGACGGAACGATGCTCGACGCCCTCTCGAATCCTCATCAGTGGAGTGATCCCTGGATCGACGAGACGTCACTGTTCGACGGTCGCGTCGAGCGGGCGATCGCCGAGGTCTACACCACGGGCATCGAGCAGCGGCACCGCACGCGGGTGCCCCTCGCTCCCGGCGTGGCCCGCTTCTTCGACACCCAGCTCGTGCCGTGGGAGGTCGAGGGCGCCGTGCGCGGCGTCATCATCGTGGCCCACGACCTCACCCAGCAGCTTCGGGCGCAGCGGCGCAGCATCTTCGCGGCCGAGGCGATCAACCAGGTCCTCGAGCACCTGCCGGTCGAGGTGTGGGACTTCGACCTGAGCCGGGGCCTCGTGACCCCGCTGTTCGGACAGGGGCCGCCGGGCGGCGACCATGCGGACGAGACCGTCGATCCGCAGCCGATGAGCGTGATCCTGTCGCGACTGGCCCCCGACGCCGGAGCCAAGATGTGGGGCGCCCTCGATCGACTGGCCACCGAGGACAGCGTGTCGGTGCAGGTGCAGTCGGCCGACGGAGGCCGGCGGCTGCAGGCGAGCTTCCGCTTCGTGCCGGGCGCCGAGTTCGACCGACGCCGGCGGGCGGTGGTCGTCATCACCGACGTCACGAGCGAGGTGGTGAAGGCCGAGGCCGAGAGCCGGCTCGGGCACGCCAACCACGTCATGCGCTTCGCCCAGGGCGTGGCCCACGACTTCGGCAACGTGGCCCAGGTGGTCGGCGGCTACTCGGAGATCCTCCTCCAGCATCCGGGGCCCGAGATCGTCGAGATGGCCGCCCGCAGCCTGGCGTCGGCCGCCCAGCGCGGCGTCGCCGTGTCGCGTCGCATCGCGAAGATCGCCGAGGTCCAGCAGGCGGTCAACGCCCCGATCGACCTCTCGGCGGTGGTCGGGTCCTCGCTGCCGCGGCTGAGGCAGCTCGTCGGGGGCCGGGTCACCGTGACCGCGGACTGCCCGCCGGGCCTCGTGGGCATCGCCGAGGAGGAGCAGGTCGTCAGCGCCCTGGAGAACCTGTGCGAGAACGCGGCCGAGGCCATGGGCCGCGCGGGCACCATCCACATCGCGGTGGCGCCGGTCGCCTCGTCCGGGGGGAGGTTCGTCGAGATCGCCGTCGCCGACGACGGCCCCGGCATCCCCGACCACCTTCTCGGCAGTGTCTTCGACCCCTTCGTCACCGGCCGCCCCGACAGCGGCACAGGCCTGGGTCTCTACCTGATCCAGGAGTACCTGTACTCGGCAGGAGGCACGGTCGAGGTGGAGTCGTCACCGCAGGGAGCCACCTTCCGGCTGCGGTTCCCGGCCCCGTAGGCCACCCGCCGTCTCACGGGCGACGCAGCAGAGCCGAGATGACGAGGAAGGCGCCGGCCGCCACGCAGATCGACCCGACGATCGGGAACTGGTGGGTCATGACGTACCGGTAGGCGCGCCCGAGGGCCGGCTCGATCCGGTGGCCGAGGAGGGCCCGCGTGGTCGGCGGCACCCACGTGGGCATGAGGGCCAGCACCATCAGGACGGCCACGGCCAGCACCTTCGCCGCCGGGATCCCGTCGGACACGGTGACTCCGTGGAGGGCGGGGATGATGACGATGAACGTCGAGAAGTCGGTGATGCTGAAGTAGAAGGAGATGCCGAAGAACAGCCAGACCGACGCGTTGCGCGTACGCCTCTCGATCGTGCCCTGCACCTTGGCCGCGAGCTCAGGATGCGGCAGGAAGAAGTACACGGCCGACACCAGGAGCAGCGTCCCGCATCCGATGCGCAGCCACAGGTCGATGGGACCCAGGGTCCCGGTGTTGCGATCGGGCAGCTGCGCCAGGCCCGCCAGCACCACCGTCACCACGATCGCGAACGCGACGGCATTGGCCGCCGCGACGGCCAGCGCGCGCCGGATCCACTCGTCGCCGCACACGACGAGCAGCTGCAGGGCGATCAGCGTGGGCGTGACGGCCGCGGCGAGACCGAGGGGGATGACGTCGGCGAGCAGGTGGAGGGTCTCCATCGAGTCAGCCCGCGCCGGCGCCGGAGGGTGACATGCGCCGGACTGTACCCACCAGGCGCGCGGGAGGATGGTCGACGTGACCTCCACACCTTCGCTCTCGCGGAACGACGTCCTGCGGGCCCGGCAGATCAGCCTCCTGCTCGACGCGCCCGATGTGTCGACGCCGCATGACGTGGCCGCGTGGCTCGGAGCGCTCCAGGCACAGGACGTCGCCAGCGGCGCCTGGTCGCTCGGCGTGCGGCTCCCGGGCACGACCGCTGCGGTGATCGACGAGGCCTTCGAGCGCGGCGAGGTGCTGCGCACCTGGCCGATGCGGGGGACCATCCACATCGTTCCCCCCGAGGACGTCCGGTGGATGCTCGAGCTGACGGGGTCGCGCGCACTGGCCTCGACGGCCCGGAACCGGCGCGAGCGCGGGCTCGACGACGACGCCGCCGATCGCGCGGTCAGCACCCTGACTCAGGTCCTGCAGGGCGGCACGCGGCTGACGCGGGCCGACCTGCTCGCGGCCCTGGCGGAGGAGGGCATCCCGGTGGACGGACAGGCCGGGTACCACGCGATCCTCTACGCCGCGCACGTCGGCGAGATCTGCTTCGGGCCTCTGGAGGGCCGGCAGCCCACGTACGTGCGCCTCGCGGACTGGGCTCCTCATCAGCGGCTGCTCGACCGCGACGCGTCCCTCACCGAGCTGGCGTGGCGCTACTTCCGCGGTCACGGTCCGACGACGATCAACGACTTCGCCGGCTGGTCGGGGCTCACGCTCACCGACAGTCGGGCGGCGGTCGCCGCCAACGCCGGCCGCCTGGTCCCCGCCGTGGTCGGCGACAGCACCGTGTGGATGTCGGCCCCGGTTGCCGCCCGGATCGCCGACGGCCTGGCGCCGGGACCCTCTCACGCCCTGCCGGGGTTCGACGAGTTCATGCTGGGCTACAAGGACCGCAGCATCCAGGCGCCCGCAGCCCACCTCGACGCCATCGTCCCCGGCGGCAACGGCGTCTTCCGCTCGACCATCTGCCTCGACGGCCGGGCCGTCGCCACGTGGACCCGCACCGTGCGCCGCGCGCGCATCGACGTGACGATCCTGCCGTTCGCTCCGCTCGACGGCGCACAGCACGCCGCGGCTGTCGATGCCCTGCAGCGCTACGGCGACTTCCTCGGCCTGCCCATCGCCCTCGCCTGACTCAGGACGAGGGGCTCCACGACGGCCGCCGCTTCTCGAGGAATGCCGTCATGCCCTCACGAGCCTCGTCCGACGTGAAGAAGGACGCCGACATGCGGGCCGCCTCATCGAAGGCCTCCGCTCGCGGCAGCGCGGGGATGCGGCGCAGCAGGTCCTTCGCGCCCGCCAGCGCCTCGGGTCCCCCGGCCATCAGCTGGTCGACAAGGCCCGCGACCGCCGCGTCGAGCCCGTCCGGGTGCACGACGGACGTGACGAGCCCTGCCCGCAGCGCGCGTTCGGCATCAACCCGCTCTCCGGTGAGGAACAGCTCCTGCGCGGCCCGCCGGTCCATCACCTGCAGGCAGACCACCGAGATCACCGCGGGGGCGACGCCGATCCGCACCTCGCTGAAGGCGAAGCGGGCCTCGGAGGACGCGACGGCCAGGTCGCAGGCCGCGACGAGGCCGTTGCCGCCGCCCGCCACATGCCCCTGCACCCTCGCGATGATCGGCTTGGGGAGGTCGAGCATCGCCGTGAGGACACCGACGAGGGCCGTCGGCCCCGAGCCGGCGAACCCGCCCGACTCGCCCGCCACGGCCGCGCTCATGTCCGCACCCGAGCAGAAGGTCGTGCCCGACCCCGTGAGCACCACCACGCGGGCATTGCCGTCGTGGCCCGCCCGCTCGATCGCCTCGTGCAGCGCGGCCATCCCCGCGGCGTCGAGGCGGTTCTTCGAGTCCGGGCGGTTGAGGGTCACCGTCGCGACGCCGTCGGCGACGGCGTAGAGGACGGCGTCGTCGACACCGCTCATCGCTTGCCCATGCCCTCCAGCATCGTGATGACGCGGAGCATCACCTCGTCGGCTCCTCCGCCGATGCTCCCGAGACGGCAGTCGCGGAAGTAGCGGGCGACCCACAGCTCCTCGGCGTATCCCATGCCCCCGTGGAACTGCACGCACGCATCGGCCACCTTCCGGCTGAGGCGACCCGACTGCAGCTTGGCCACGGTCGCCGCACGGACGACGTCCTCGCCTGCCACGTAGCGCTCGGCCGTGTGATGGGCGAAGCCCTGGAGGATGTCGATCTCCGCCACGAGCTCGGCGAGGGTGTACTGGATGTACTGGTTGGCCATCAGCGGCTTGCCGAAGGCCTCCCGCATGTGGAGGTACTCCTTGGTGCGGTCGATCGCGCGCCGGGCCCCGGTGACCGCCATGTAGGTGATCCACAGCCGCTCGTCCTGGAACTGCGCCATCTGCATGTGGAAGCCGCGGCCCTCCTCGCCGATCGTGTGACGCACCGGGATGCGCACGTCGTCGAATACGAGCTCGGCGGTATCGGAGGAGTTGTTGCCCATCTTCTTGAGTTTCCGGCCGACGCTGAAGCCGGGCGTGTCGGTGGGCACGAGCAGGAGGCTCATGCCCTGGTAGCCGCCCTCGTCGGAGGTTCGCGCGAGCAGGCACACCCAGTCGGCCTGGGTGCCGTTGGTGATCCACATCTTGCGGCCGTTGATCACCCAGTCGTCTCCGTCACGCACGGCACGGGTGCTGATGCCCGCCACGTCGGAGCCAGCGCCCGGCTCGCTCACGGCGATCGAGCACACGAGCTCGCCCGTCAAGGTCGGGGTCAACCACTCGCGCTTGAGCTCGTCGCTGCCGAAGCGCGCCAGCGCCGGCGTGGCCATGCCCGCCTGCACGGCGATGGCCATCGGCACGCCGCCCGCGTCGCAGCGTCCGAGCTCCTCAGCGAGGACGACGGTGTACGAGTGGTCGGCGCCGCCGCCCCCGTACTCCGGGTCGTACTCGAGGCCGAAGCCGCCCATCGCCCCGATCTTCGGGAAGAGCTCGTGCGCCGGGAAGATCTCGGCGGCCTCCCACTCGTCGATGTTCGGGTTGATCTCCTGCTCGACGAGCTGCCGGACGCTCTGACGGAACTGCTCGTGCTCGGGCGTGAACAACATCAGCTACCTCCTGGTTCGATGAGCCCGAGTGCCCGGGCCCACAGTTCGGTCAGTGTCACGATGACGGGAGCGTCGGCCGCCAGCTGCTGGCGGTCCGCCGCATCGTCGGATGCCCGGCCCTCGGTGCTGAGCCAGTGGCGTGCGAAGCCCTCGACCATGGCGCACAGGGCTGCCGCGGAGATCCTCGGATCGAGGGTCGGCACCGCGAGGCCGTCGGCCTGCAGCTTGCGGATCGTCTTCGCGACGCGGTCGACGTGCGTGTGCCGCAGGTCGGTGAGCACGGCGCGGAACGACTCGTCGTTGACGGCGGCCTGCGCCACCACCTCCATCAGCCGGGCTGTCTGGCGATGCACCTCGAGGTACCGTGCATTGGCCAGGGCGATGCGCTCGATGGGGTCCTTGGCGTCCGGGGTGCTGAGCACCTCGTACATCTCCTCGGTGACCGAGTCGACCGCTCCGTGGAGCACGTCCTCCTTCGTGGGGAACCACGTGTAGACGGTGCCGTGGCTCACGCCGGCCGCCTGGGCGATGTCGCTCATCCGCGTGGCATCGAAGCCGCGCTCCTCGAACACCTGGCGGGCGGCCACGACAAGTCGCTCGCGCGTGCGCCGGCCGCGCTCGGACAGCGGTGCGCGCGCGCCCTCCACCAGCGCCGCCGTCATGCGGGCAGCCGATCGTCGAGCAGGGCGGCCGGGATGTCGACGAGCCGCGCTCGCAGGTGCTCGCCGAGCCCCTTGGCCTGCGGGTCGATCCGCGAGGTCTCGGCGACGCCTCGCCCCAGCACGCCATGGATGACGATGTTGACGGCCCGGAGGTTGGGCAGGGGGTGCACGTCGATCTCCATCCCGGCGGTCTCCGGCAGCAGGATGCGGATCCTCTCGGCCGTGACGAAGTCGGCGAGCCATGCGTAGCGCGCGTCGGCGAGTGCCACCTGGCGGGCATCCGATCGGAGGTCGGCCGCGACTCCGTGAGCCAGCTCGACGGCTGCCGCCTCCCCCGGATCGACGACCCACAGCCCCACGTTGGCGTTGCCGCCCTTGTCGCCGCTGCGCGCGCCGATGAAGAGCCCCAGCGGCACCGAGGTCGTCGTCATGACCCCACCCCGTCCAGCAGCACGCCGTCGACGCGCACCTCGACCGGCACCTCGTCACGCGCGACCGTCGTCGGCCAGTAGACCCCGTACGGGCTGGCCGGCCCGGGCGGCGTGGTCGGGAAGAGGCCCGGGTACGACGACAGCGTGGCCTCGATCACCCGCTCGGTGAACGGCTTGCCCACCTTCGCCGCATCCGCGTCCTTCACCGTGATGCGCAGGAACGACTGGGCCTCGGACGGGCTCACGGGGTCGATCACGCCGCTGCGCTGCAGCTCCACGCTCAGGTCCATGACGTCCAGAGTGGACGCTGAGGCGAGCGCGACGGGATCGAGGCTCGCCGCCTGCTCGAGCGTCACGCCGGCGATCGTGCGGAGCAGCAGTGCTGCCTTCGCCTCGACGTCCATGCCCGTGATGACGAGCGACAGGCTGTTGCGGAAACCGCCCAGGTAGTTCATGGCGACCTTGAGTCGCTCGGGAGGCGCCTGGCCCACCGTGCCGCTGATGAGCACACGGTCGCGACCGACCTGCTCGAGCCGGATCGTGTCGAAGCGGGCCGTCACGTCGGGGTTGAGGTACTCGGGGCCACCGACCTCGTAGAGCAGCTGCGCGGTGACCGTTCCGACGGTGACCATGCCACCCGTGCCGTCGTGCTTCGTGATCACGCTGCTGCCGTCGGACGCCACCTCGGCGATGGGCAGGCCGGGATGCTCCAGGCCCGGCACCTCCGTGAAGAAGGCGTAGTTGCCGCCGGTCGCCTGGGCGCCGCACTCGATGACGTGCCCCGCCACGAGGGCCCCCGCCAGCGCATCGAGGGCGCGCTGGTCACCCGCGCGCGCCGCGTCGTAGTCCCAGCCATGGCGCCAGGCCGCCGGCCCGATCACCAGGGCCGCATCCGTGACCCGGCCGGTGACCACGATGTCCGCACCGGCGCGCAGTGCTGCCGTGATCGGCTCCCCGCCGATGTAGGCGTTGGCGGTCAGCGGGCTGATCCCCGCCCCCGCGAGGGACTCGCCGGTGTCGAGGTTGACGAACTGCTCGCCGGCGGATGCCAGGTCGCGAACCCTCCCCGCGAGGTCGTCGCCGCTGACGACGCCGATCCGCGCCGGCACCCCGAGCGTCGCGGCCAGCTCCGCCAGGGCGTCCCCCAGTCCCTGGGGATCGAGGCCGCCCGCGTTGCTGACCACGCGGATCCCACGGTCGATGCAGGTGCCCAGCACCTGCTCCATCTGGGTCATGAAGGTGCGCGCGTAGCCGTTGCCGTGCTTCATCTTCTGTCGCGCCAGGATGAGCATCGTCAGCTCGGCGAGCCAGTCGCCGGTGAGCACGTCGATGGGGCCCCCGTCGACCATCTCGCGGGCGGCCGAGATGCGGTCGCCGAAGAAGCCGCTGCAGTTGGCGATGCGGATGGGCTCCGTCATGACGCCTCCTCGTCCGCGAACTCCACGACGACGGTATGGGCCTCGACCGACTGGCCGACGTCCACGAGCACCTTCGCGATGATGCCGTCGACATCGGCGAGGATGCGGTGCTCCATCTTCATGGCCTCGAGCATCACCAGGGTCTGCCCCGCGACGACCGCGTCGCCGGGTGCGACGGACACGGCCGTGATCGTGCCCGGCACCGTGGTCGACGGGCCGTGGCCGGCGGCATCCAGCGAGTGGTCGGCGAACCGTGGCTCGACCGTCCACGCCGACGAGTGCAGGCCGTCGTCGACGAACACCTCGTCGCCGTACCGCGCGACGGCGCAGCGGGCGGCGACCCCGGCCACCTCGACCACCACGACCACGCCATCACCGGCAGGCTCGACTCGGGCGCTGGCCCCGGGGAGCTCAGCGGCATCGATCGAGAAGACCTGCGCATAGGGAACGTCGTCGGTGCTCGCGAGGCGGATGCGGTCGCCATCGCGGTGTCGATCGACCAGCACGGTCGTGTAGCCCGCTCCTCCCCGTCCCTGCAGAGTGACGAACTGCGGGGCTGCGGGCACGTTGCTCCAGGCCAGCGGCACGGCGTCCACCGGTGCCTCACTCGCGGCGAGGGCGTAGGCGACGGCGACCGCATGGCGCTGCCCGTCCTCGGCGGACGCGACCGGCGCGAGCACGTGCACCTGCTCGTCGAGGAAGGCGGTCGTCGTGTCGCCGGCCAGGAAGGCGTCGGATCGGAGGATCGCCACGAGTGAATCGCGGTTGTTCACCGGCCCGTGCAGGGTCATGCGGACGAGGCCGTCGGCGAGGATCGCGGCCGCGTCGTCGCGGGATGCACCCGTCCCGATGACCTTGGCCAGCATGGGGTCGTAGTGCGGGCTGATGACGCTCCCGCTCACGATCCCGGAGTCGACCCGCAGGCCGGGTCGCGCCGGCACCGCGAAGCGGTGGATCACGCCCGTGGCGGGCAGGTAGTCGTGCGCCGGGTCCTCGGCGTAGAGCCGGGCCTCGATGGCATGGCCCTGCGCGACGATCTGGTCCTGCACCAGCGGAAGGGGCCGGCCCTCCGCCACGGCGATCTGCCACGCGACGAGGTCGGTTCCGGTGATCGCCTCCGTGACGGGGTGTTCGACCTGCAGGCGCGTGTTCATCTCCAGGAACGAGAACTCCTGCTCGTCGCCCGACCCGAACACCATGAACTCGACCGTGCCGGCGCCGACGTAGCCGATCGCCCGCGACAGCGACACGGCCGCCTCGTGCAGTCGGGTTCGCACCTGCGGCGTGACGCCGGGCGAGGGCGCCTCCTCGATGACCTTCTGGTGACGGCGCTGGATCGAGCACTCGCGCTCGAACAGGTGGACGACGTTGCCGTGAGCGTCCCCGAACACCTGCACCTCGACATGCCGGGCACCGGTGAGGTAGCGCTCGACGAAGACGGTGTCGTCGCCGAAGGAGCTCATGGCCTCGCGGCGGGCCGACTGCAGTGCGGCCACGAGGTCGTCGCGGGACGGGACCACCTTCATGCCCTTGCCGCCGCCGCCGGCGCTCGCCTTGACCAGCAGCGGGTAGCCGACGGCGTCGCACGCTGCCAGCGCCTCATCGTTGGACGTCCCCTGAGGCAGCTCAGCACCCGCGACGAGGGGCACGCCGGCCGCTCGCGCGATCCGCTTGGCCTCCACCTTCAGGGCCATGGCCTCGATGGACTCGGGCGTCGGCCCGATCCAGACCAGGCCCGCTGCCACGACGGCGCGCGCGAAGTGGGGGTTCTCCGACAGGAATCCGTAGCCTGGGTGGACCGCGTCAGCACCCGAGGAGATCGCCGCCTGGAGGATGAGGCCGGCATCGAGGTAGGTCTCCGTGCTGGACACGCCGGGCAGGCGCACGGACCGGTCGGCCTCGCGCACATAGGGGGCGTCGGCATCCGCATCGGAGTGGACGGCGACGGTGCTGATCCCGAGCGCATGCGCCGTGCGGATCACGCGGGAGGCGATCTCGCCACGGTTGGCGACAAGGATGCGGCGAATGCGCGTGGTGGCGGTCATCGGCATCACATCCGGAAGACACCGAACGAGTCGGTGCCCTTCACGGGTCCGGAGTGCACGGCCGACAGGGCAAGGGTGAGCACCGTGCGGGTGTCGCGGGGGTCGATGATGCCGTCGTCCCACATGCGCCCCGTGGCGAACAGCGCCGTCGACTCGCTCTCGACCTGCTGCTCGAAGGCATCGCGGATGGGAGCGAAGCCCTCCTCGTCGAACACCTGCCCGGCCGCCTCGGTCTTCTGCCGCGCGACGATCGTGAGCACGCCGGCCAGCTGCTTGGGGCCCATGACGGCGATGCGGTGGTTGGGCCAGCTGAAGATGAAGCGCGGGTCGTAGGCGCGGCCCGCCATGCCGTAGTTGCCGGCCCCGTAGGACGCCCCCATCATCAGCGTGATCATCGGCACGCCGCAGTTGCTCACGGCGTTGATGAGCTTGGCGCCGTCCTTGATGATGCCGCCCTGCTCGTACTTGGTGCCGACCATGAAGCCGGTGATGTTCTGCAGGAACAGGATGGGCACGTCCATGCGGTTGCACAGCTGGATGAACTGCGCGCCCTTGTGCGCCTCCTCGCTGAACAGGATGCCGTTGTTCGCGAGGACGCCCACGTGGAAGCCGTTGACGTGCCCCCAGCCCGTGACGAGCGTGGAGCCGTAGAGCGGCTTGAACTCGTCGAACTCGCTCCCGTCGAGTACGCGGGCCAGCACCTCGCGGGCCTCGAACGGGATCCTGATGTCGGCGGAGGCGATGCCGAGGAGCTCCTCGGCGTCGTAGAGCGGTTGCCGCGGCGCGACGGCCGGCCCCGGTCCGCTCTTCGTCCACCCGAGATGGGCGACGATGTCGCGGCCGATGCGCAGGGCGTCGGGCTCGTCGAGCGCGAGGTAGTCGGCCAGGCCCGAGACGCGTGCGTGCATCTCAGCCCCGCCCAGGGTCTCGTCGTCGGCGTCCTCGTCGATGGCCATCTTCACCAGAGGCGGTCCGCCGAGGTAGACGCGCGCGGACTCCTTCTGCAGGACGACGTAGTCGCTCATGCCGGGCACGTAGGCGCCGCCGGCCGTCGACGATCCGAAGACCATCGTGATCGTGGGGATGCCGGCGGCCGACAGGCGCGTGAGGTTCTTGAACGTCGCTCCGCCAGGGTTGAAGACGTCGGCCTGCTTCGTGAGGTCCGCCCCGCCGGACTCCGTGAGCGACACGAGCGGCAGCCGGTTCTCGCGAGCCACCGCCATGGCGCGCAGCGCCTTCGTGACCGTGATGGGCGACTGAGATCCGCCCTTGACCGTGGGGTCGTTCGCGCTGATGACGCACTCGACGCCGCTGATCCGCCCGATGCCCGTGACGAGGCCGGTGCCGAGGGCGTCGTCGGTGCCCCAGCCGGCCAGGGGCGAGAGCTCGAGGAACGCGGCGCCCGGGTCGAGCAGCAGGCTGATCCGCTCGCGCGGCAGCAGCTTGCCCCGGCCCCGGTGCCGGGCGACCGTCCGGGCGTCCTTCTCGGGGTTCCCGCTGCCGCCCCCGCGGGTGACCTCGCCGTTGAGCCGGTCGAGCTCGGCGAGCGCGTCCAGGAGCGCCGCCCGGTTCGAGGCGAACGCCTCGGAGCGGGTGTCGACGTGCGAGCGCAGGACCGGAGCCACGAATCTGACGCTAACGTCAAGTTGATACGCGCGTCAAGGTCTGCCGGTAGGGTGCCGCCATGAATCCTGTGGACGTCCTCCGCCCCGACTGCCTCGACGGGCGTGTGGCCCTCGTGACGGGGGGCGGATCGGGCATCGGCCGCGCGACCGCCCTGCAGCTCGCCCGGCTCGGCGCCCAGGTGGTCGTCATGGGCCGTCGCGCCGAGAACCTCGCCGAGACGGCCGCCATCGGTATGCAGGAGGGGACGCTGCCCATCACCTCCGTCGCCGTCGACCTGCGGGAGTTCGATCAG
>CALGTB010000042.1 GCA_937902285.1 uncultured Actinomycetes bacterium
CACGGCGCGTGGTGACCGGTGCGGGCCGAGCCGCCCGCGTCCGCCGGTCGTCCGGCCGGCGGATCAGCACCTGGCCGTCGGGGCTCTCGGCAGCCGGGGCGTATCCCGCCGCGCGCAGGGCCGCGATGACCTCGAAGGCGGGCGTCTGGCTGATGAGCACGGTGTCGGCGATGCGCGAGAGCCCCAGCGTGCGGAGCCGGCGGTCGGTGAGCAGCTGCGTGAGCGTGTCCGGGTTGTCGCAGCGCACGTAGCCGAGGGCGTTCCCGGTCCGCACGGCCCCGTAGCGCCGCGCGACGTCGTCGATGAGGTAGGTGAGGGGCTGCGGGACGGGCGTGCGGGAGATGTCCGACAGCAGCGTGTGGATCGAGGCCGCGTCCCACCCGGCGTCGAGGGCGCGACGGACGGACGCCTCACTGATGCGGTAGACCGTCGCGTGACCGCGCGACTCGACATCGGCGACCAGGCGGAGGGTGCGGGCGACATGCGCGACCAGGGGCCCGGGCGCCACGACCGTCAGGTCGGCCTGGATGAGGACATGGTCGAGATCCTCGGGAAGAGCGTCGTGGAGCGCTGCGCCGACCCGCTGCTCGTGCGAGCGCCGCTGGGCCGGGGTGCCTCCGGGATCGTCCAGCAGCAGTCGACCCGCCGTGCTGAGGGCGCCCGCTCCCAGCAGTCCGAGCTCACCGGCCTCGCGCACGGTCGCCTCGGCGGTCAGTCGGCGCAGCTCCCCTGATCGCCGGGGCTGCCGGTCGTCGAGCACCGAGAGCAGGCCGTCCACGGTGACCGAGGCGCCAGCCGGTGCCGAGGCGAGCAGGTCGAGCACCTGGCGCCGGAGCACGGGGATGGCGCGGCGGTCCCGTTCGGCGGAGAGCACCTGGGTCTTCTCGTCGGCCACCGAGGCGAGGCGGGGGAGCCGCAGCCACGCCGTCACGAGAACGGTCCACTGCTCGACGGTGTGCAGGGCGAGCCACGCGTCGTAGTGATCGGTGGGAACCCAGTGCGGCGGGTCCTCGTGGTCGTCGGCGACGAGGCGCGCCGCATGCGCGAGCTCGATGGTCAGCGAGGTGCGGGGCCAGTCGGAGTGGAGACGTCGGCGGGCTGCGGCGAAGTCGCGCAGCGACAGTCCGCCGCTGCGGAGGATGGCGGGCGGATGGCTCGACCAGTCGTCGAGGAGATCGCGCACCTGCGCGAGCGACTCGCGCGCGCTCAGCGCCGCCTGGGCGTCGACGTCGGCCGGGTCGTGCTGGACGCCCACGTCGAGCGCCGGTCGTGGCCAGAGGGGAGGCGGCACCTCGGCGACGAGGTCGCGCACGGCCTGCACGGAGCGTCGCGCATCCCCTGTGCCCCACACCAGCGCCGCATCGACCAGGTCGCCGAGCGCGGCCTCGCACGACGGCAGGGCCTCGTGCGGCAGGCCGTGGGCCGCCGCCGCGATGATCGCAGCATCGGGAACGGCTCCTGAGGCGGTCACCTCAGCGGCCATGCGCAGGACGTGCAGGTGCAGCGCGTCGAGGCCGTCGAGGCAGCGCGAGACGGAGGGACCGGTGGTGGCGCGGGTGGCCAGCGACGTGATGTCCGACGGCACCGGATGCACGAGGTCGGGCCGGCGTCGCAGCAGCCGGGACAGCGCCGCGTCATCGCGATGCCGCAGGTCGTCGGCGAGGCTGCGGTAGGTGGTCATCAGACCCACGGTACGCGCCTGGGCGTCACCGGGTCCGGCGCGTCGGTGCGCGACGCGAGCGTGAGCCGAGCACGAGCCCGACGAACACGATGATCAGGCCGACGCCGATGAGCATCGAGAAGAACCACAGGGCGCTCGGCATCGAGACGGACGGCAGGAGCAGGGGGATGATCGCGATGAGGGTGAAGAGCAGGCCCGCGATGATGACGCCGATCCCGATGCGCAGCACCAGGTCGGCCCTCGTCGAGGAGGCTGGTCGGGGTTCGCCGGTCACGGGGACAGCCTCTCAGGGCACGTGCCCGATCCGCGGGTCAGGGACGGTAGCCTGTTGGGGCGCGGGAAGGCCCGCGCCGGGCGCCGGGAACCCCTCCGCCCGTGGCGATGCGTGAGTGAGGCTGTCGTGCCAACGGGAACCGTCAAGTGGTACGACTCGGAGAAGGGCTTCGGCTTCATCACGTCCGACGAGGGCGATGACGTGTTCGTGCACGTCTCCACCCTCCCCGCCGGGGTGGCGGCTCTCAAGCCCGGCACCAAGGTCGAGTTCGGCGTCGTCGATGGCCGCCGGGGCAAGCAGGCGCTGTCGCTGTCGGTCCTGTCCGCGGCCCCGTCGGTCGTCAAGGGGTCGCGCAAGCCCGCCGACGACATGGCCGTCATCATCGAGGACCTCATCAAGCTCCTCGACAGCGTCTCCAACCAGATGCGGCGGGGCAAGTACCCGCAGGACGCGGCTGCCCAGAAGGTGGCCGCCGTGCTGCGTGCCGTCGCGGACGACCTGGACATCTAGCCCCGCCCGGTCGGGCTAGGACGGGACGAGGCGGAACATCCAGATCCCGCGGGCGGAGCCTTCCTCGCCGGCGAGGATCTGCATGAGGATGCCGTCCTCAGGGACGTCCTGGAACTCCGGGAACGTGAACCGGTAGTAGGTGCTGGTGATGGGCGTCGGGGTGATCGGCTGGTTGTTGATCAGCGGCTGCCAGCCGGCGTCGGCGACCACGGGGTCGACGCTGATGCCGATCGTCTGGCCGGGGAGGACGGGAACCACGGGCAGCTTGACGCCCGACTGGGCGCTCTCGATGACGTCCTTGGCGCAGGCGTCGACATCGATCGCCGCGCCGTCGAAGCCCCAGCAGTTGGCCTGCTGCCACTTGGTCGTGGTGCCCGAGAACACGCTGGCCCCCGGGTTCGGCTTCTCACAGCCGGAGAGGCCGAGGGCGAGGACGGTGCCCGCCACGAGGGCGAGGGCGATCCGGGCGCGATGCATGTGCCTGACACTACCGCTGGCCCCAGCCGCAAGCCGATCCGGCCGGTGGGACACAATCTCCCCATGACTCCCGCCGCAGTGACGACCGAGGCCAAGCGCGACGCCGTGCTCGTCGCGGCCGTCGATGCTGCCCGTGCGGCCGCCGTGTCCGAGACCGGCGAGGCGCTGGTGGGGGAGCACCTCGGCGTCGTCATGGAGGAGGAGCGCCTGGCGACCCACTCCTTCGCGTGCCTCAATCCCGCCTATGTCGGGTGGCGCTGGAGCGTCACGCTGGCACGCGCGCCCCGCTCGAAGACCGTCACGGTCAGCGATGTCGTGCTGGTGCCGGGCGAGACTGCGATCGTGGCTCCGCCGTGGCTGCCGTGGAGCGAGCGCGTGCTGCCCGGTGACCTCGGCCCGGGCGATGTCCTTCCCACGGCGCCGGACGACGTTCGTCTCGTCGCGGGCCTCACGGCAGAGGACGATCTCGAGTCCGCCGCCTCCCAGAGCCCGCTGTACCCCGGCCAGTGGGAGCTGGGCCTGGGGCGTGTGCGCGTGCTGTCGCCGGTCGGTCGCGACGATGCCGCCGATCGCTGGGTCGAGGGGGACTTCGGCCCGACCACCCCCATGGCACGGCAGGCCTCCCACGAGTGCGGGTCGTGCGGGTTCATGCTTCCCATCGGCGGCCCGCTGGGCCAGCTCTTCGCGGTGTGCGCCAACCTGCTCAGCCCGGCGGACGGTCGCGTCGTCGCGCTCACCTTCGGCTGCGGCGCCCACTCCGAGGTCGAGGTGGAGGTCGAGGCGAAGGCGGAGGAGGTCTTCGACGAGGGCTCCTGGGATCCGCTGGAGCTCGGCCACTCCTGAGCCACCCCCCGGGCTGCTGCTGTCAGCCGCGCGGGACGGCCTTGCGACGAGCGCGCCAGCGCAGGAACACCAGTCCCAGTGCCCCGCTGACGAACCCGACGACAGCCACCGCGATCCACCAGCCCGTGCCGTTCTCGTCGAGGGTCGGCTTGCGGATGAGCAGGGCGACGAGCACGACGAGCCAGATCCCCGTGCCGATCGAGACCGGCAGGATCGCGTCCTCATCCGACTTCGCGGGTATGGGCGTGTTCATCGGGATGCCACGCTACTCTGCGCGCAGATCGCCCGACACCGTCGCCTTCCCCGGCGAAGACCAGGTCCAGGGGAGCACGCATGTCCGTGACATCGCAGGGCACGTCCACCAGCTCATTCGACCGCTGGTTCGAGCTGTCGGCGCGGGGCTCGACGTACGGCCGTGAGGTTCGGGGCGGCTTCGTCACCTTCTTCACGATGGCCTACATCGTCGTCCTCAACCCGTTGATCATCGGAACGGCGAAGGACATGAACGGCGACTACGTCGGCGGCACCACCGACGTGGTCACGTCGATCGCCATGGTGACCGCCGCGACGGCCCTCGTCGCCGGGGTGATGACGATCCTCATGGGCGCGATCGGCCGGTTCCCGATCGCGATCGCTGCCGGCCTCGGACTCAATGGCTTCGTCGCCTTCACGCTGGCGCCGCAGATGACGTGGGCCGATGCCATGGGCCTGGTCGTGCTCGAGGGACTGCTCATCCTGCTGCTGGTGCTGACCGGCTTCCGGTCGGCGGTGTTCACCGCCGTCCCGGAGCAGCTCAAGTACGCCATCGGCGTCGGCATCGGCCTGTTCATCACGATCATCGGCCTCGTGGACGCGGGCATCGTCCGCACGGGCGTGCCGCTCATCACGTTCGGCAACTTCGGCGAGCTGCAGGGATGGCCGATCTTCACGTTCTGCTTCGGACTGCTGCTCACGATCGTGCTCGTCGTGCGCAAGGTGAAGGGCGCCATTCTCATCGGCATCCTGGCCACCACGGTGCTGGCCATCGTCATCGAGGCGATCGCCGACGTCGGGGCCAAGTCGGCCGACAACCCCCTCGGCTGGGGGCTGAACGTCCCGCGCATTCCCGACTCCGTGGTGGCGTCGCCGGACCTCGGGCTGCTCGGGCAGTTCAACCTGTTCGGCAGCTTCGAGATCATCGGCGTGGTCGCCTCGCTGCTGGCGATCTTCTCGCTCATGCTGAGCGACTTCTTCGACACCATGGGCACGGCGTTCGGCCTGGCAACGGAGGCGGAGCTCCTCGACGAGGAGGGCCAGATCCCGCACTTCGAGAGCATCCTCGTCGTCGACTCCCTGTCGGCCGTTGCGGGTGGCGCGGCATCGACGTCGAGCAACACCGCCTACATCGAGTCGGCCTCGGGCATCGGCGAGGGCGCGAGGACCGGAATCGCGTCGCTGGTGACCGGTGCGCTCTTCCTGGTGGCCATGCTCTTCTCGCCGCTCGTCACGATCGTGCCCTACGAGGCGGCGACTCCGGCGCTCGTCGTCGTCGGCTTCCTGATGATGACCCAGATCCGGCACATCGACTTCACCGACTACAGCATCGGCATCCCCGCGTTCCTCACGATCGCCCTGATGCCGTTCACCTACTCCATCACCAACGGCATCGGTGCCGGCTTCGTCACCTGGGTCGTCATCAAGGTGTTCACCGGGCGGGTGCGCGAGGTCAACTGGCTTATGTGGGTGGTGTCGCTGGCCTTCGTGGTCTACTTCGCGATCTATCCGATCGAGGTCATGTTCGGCCTGAAGTAGGGACGTAGTCTGGGGTCATGGACCCGCGATCGAGGCGCTTCGTCACGCTTGCCGTCCTCATCTCCCTGACCGTCGTCGTCGTCGTGACGGCGATCTGGCGCTGATGGCGTGCTGAGGGTCCTGGCCGCGCTCGCCGTCGCTGCCGCGCTGCTGGCCGGCGGGCAGTCGCCGGCGTCGGCGGCCGACGAGGCCGGGACGGTCTGCCGCTTCCCCGACGACCGGTACGCCGAGATCAGCGGCATGACGTACTCGCTCCTGCACCGCGATGTCATCTGGGTGCACAACGACTCGGGTGGCGGTCCCTACATCTATGCGGTCGACTCGACGACCTGCCGGACGCTCGCGCGGGTGACGATCGCCGGCATCGAGGCCCGCGACATCGAGGCGATCGCCACGGGTCGCGATCGCAAGGGCCGCCCGGTGCTGTGGGTGGGGGATCTCGGGGACAACCGCGACTCGTGGCCCGAGGTGTTCCTCCATCGCATCAGGGAGCCCCGGGTGCTCGCCGACCGGACGGTGACGCCGCGCACCTACCGGGTGACCTATCGCGATCGGCCGCACGACGCCGAGACGCTCCTCGCCGACCCCACCTCCACCCGGCTGTGGATCGTCACCAAGCAGCTGGCGCACGGCCGCCTCTACGAGCTGCCCGACCGCCTGTCGCGCAGCGAGGTCAATGTCGCGCGACCGGTGCACCAGGAGGGCGGTCTCGTGACGGACGGGGCGGTCAGCCCGGACGGCAGCCGGTACGTCCTGCGCGACTACCTCAACGCCCGCATCCTTGACGGCCTCCCCCAGGGGACGCTGGCCGAGACGGTGTTCCTGCCCCTCCAGCCGCAGGGCGAGGCGGTGACCTGGACCTCCGACGGTCGGGCGCTCCTCATCGCGAGCGAGCGGGACGACCGCCTCCAGCGCGTCGAGGTGTCCGCCCCCGCCGCCGTCGTGTCCCCGCCGGACGCCGTGGACTCGTCCTCGTCGGAGGAGGCCGGTACGGCATCGCCCATCACGTCGACCATCGTGAGCAGCGCGGGGACCGAGCCGGGCGGCCGGTCTCAGGGAGCGTGGGGAGTGGCGGTGCTCGTGGGGGCCGTCGTGGTGGCGGCCGTCGTCACCCTGGGCGTGGTGGCGGCTAGCTCAGCACGGCGTCGACGTCGCGCAGCGGCCGCAGGACCAGCAGTGCGAGGGCAGTGAGCAGCAGCAACGGCACCAGCAGGAAAGCGACGTGGAAGCCCACCGTGTCCGACAGGACGCCGAGGGTGATGGGCGCCAGGGCGATGGCGATGCTGCCTGCCACGGAGCAGCTGGCGCTTGCTCGGTCGGTCATGCCTCGGGAGGCACGCACCACCCGTGCGACGCCCAGGGGCCAGTGGACACCGATGCCGACACCCGTGAGGAGGAGTCCGAGCAGCACCACCGGCCACAGCGTGAAGGACCATGCGAGGGCGAACCCCACGAGGGCGAACAGGATCGATCCCTTGAGCAGGGTCTCGGTGTCGATGCGCTGCGTGAGGCGAGAGCCCCACAGGCGGCCGATGAGCATGCCGCCGGTGATCGAGGCGAGGGAGGCGGCCGCGGCCGCGGCGCCGAACCCGCAGCGTTCCCGGAGCAGGTCGGCCCCCCAGAAGGCGAGACAGAACTCCGCGCCCAGGAAGCACATGATGACGGCCAGCGACCAGTAGACCCTCCCTGGAAGGCGCCTGCCGTCGTCCTCGCGGTCGGCCCGGGCACGGGTGCCGAAGACATCCACGTGCCGGCCGCGCCATACCTCGACGGCGAGGAGCGCAACGGCGGTGAACCAGATCCCTGCACGCCAGCCCAGCACCGTTGCTGCTCCCACGCCGACGACCAGAGGGCCCAGGAGACCGGCGAACGATGCCATCGCGTTCGCCTCGGTGAGCGAGGCGGGGCCGGCCCGTCCCTGGTAGTCCAGGAGGAAGGCGTTGATGGAGATCATGAGGAACGTCCCGAAGAAGGCGGCCAGCGCCGCTCCGGCGAGCGTCTCGGGCAGGCCGCCGGTCGGGATCGTGAAGAGCAGGATCGAGGCCGCCGCGCCGATCGCGGCGGACCGGAGCACGATGCCTCGGCCCCATCGGTCGATGACCCTTGCGGCGATCAGCGCGGCGATGAGCCCCCCGAGGGCCAGCGCCGTGCCGTGCAGGGCCGCCACGGAACGGGTGGTTCCCTGCTCGTCACGCAGGAGGGCCTGCGTGGCTCCGAACGCGTAGAGGAAGGACGCATAGAACGACAGCTGGATGTACGAGATCCAGGTCGGCCTGTCGTGCACCGGCCGGGTCGACATGACCCCCGAGCCGGCTGGCGCGGTCACGCGAGCTGCGTGATGACGTGGTCGATGCAGCGGGTCAGGGCACGCACGTCGTCCGGCTCGACGGCCGGGAAGACCGCCACACGCAGCTGGTTGCGGCCGAGCTTGCGGTACGGCTCGGTGTCGACGATGCCGTTGAGCCGCAGCGCCTTCGTGATGGACGTCGCGTCGATCGAGTCGTCGATGTCGATGGTGGCCACGACGGCGGAGCGCAGGGCGGGGTCGGCGACGAACGGGGTCGCCACGTCGCTCGCCTCGGCCCAGTCGTAGAGGACCCCTGAGGACTCCGCGGTGCGGGCGACGCACCAGTCGAGGCCGCCGTTGCCGTTGAACCAGTCGACCTGCTCGGCCATCATGAGGATCGTGGCGAGGGCCGGGGTGTTGTAGGTCTGGTCGAGTCGCGCGTTGTCGATCGCCGTCTGCAGGTCGAGGAAGTCGGGGATCCAGCGGCCCGACTCCTTGATCTCGGCGGCGCGGGCGATTGCGGCCGGAGACATGAGGGCGACCCACAGCCCGCCGTCGGACCCGAAGCTCTTCTGGGGAGCGAAGTAGTAGGTGTCGAACTCGGCGGCGTCGACCGCCAGGCCGCCCGCTCCGCTCGTCGCGTCGATCACGAGCAGGGCGTCGGGATCGGCACCGGCGACCCTCCGGGGGGTGACCGCCACGCCGGTCGAGGTCTCGTTGTGCGGGCTGCAGTAGGCGTCGACGCCCGCCTCGGCCGAGAACACCGGGGCGGAGCCCGGGTCGGCCTTGAGGATGGTGGGATCGCCCAGGTGGGGTGCCTTCTTGACCCCGCTGGCGAACTTGGCGCCGAACTCGCCGAAGGACAGGAACTGCGCGCGGTCGCGGATCAGGCCGAACGAGGCCACGTCCCAGAACGCAGTCGAGCCGCCGTTGCCGAGCACGACCTCGTAGCCCTCGGGCAGCGAGAACAGGTCGGCGAGGCCGGAGCGCAGGCGGCCGACCTGGGACTTCACGGTCTTCTGGCGGTGCGACGTGCCCAGGTACGACTGCCACACGCGGGCGAGGGCATCGACCTGCGGCTGGCGGACCTTCGAGGGCCCGGAGCCGAACCGCCCGTCGGACGGAAGGAGGTGGGTGGGGATCTGGATGTCTTCCGGTGCGGCAGGCACGTGCGTTCTCCCAGAGAAGGTGGCTGAGATGCCAGCCTAGACCGTGCGGGTGTAGCCGGACGGAGCCACCATGGCGGGGTCCCAGCCGGGCACCTGCTCGACGTGGCGTGGCGCCGGCCCGACATAGCGCGCCGAGGGCCGGATGAGCCGGCCGGTGCGCTTCTGCTCGAGGATGTGCGAGCTCCAGCCGGCCAGTCGCGCGCACGTGAACATCGACGTGAACATCTGCGACGGAACCTCGGCGAAGTCGAGCACGATGGCGGCCCAGAACTCCACATTCGTCTCGAGCACGCGGTCGGGGCGGCGGTCGCGCAGCTCCGAGAGGGCTGCCTCCTCGAGGGCGAGTGCGACCTCGTAGCGGGGTGCGCCCAGGTCGCGGGCCGTGCGTCGCAGCACGCGGGCGCGCGGGTCCTCGGCGCGGTAGACGCGGTGCCCGAAGCCCATGAGTCGCTCGTTGCGGTCGAGGACGCCCTTCACGTAGGCATCGGCGTCGCCGGTGCGCTCGATCTCCTCGATCATGCTCAGGACCCGTGCAGGGGCACCGCCGTGCAGCGGACCGCTCATCGCACCCACCGCGCCCGAGATGGCGGCCGCGACGTCGGCCCCGGTCGAGGCGATCACGCGGGCGGTGAAGGTGCTGGCATTCATTCCATGCTCGGCAGCGGAGACGAAGTAGGCGTCGACGGCCTGCACATGGCGCGGGTCGGGCTCGTCGCGCCAGCGGCGCATGAAGCGCTCGACGATGGTGGTCGCCTCGTCGATGTGCGCCTGGGGGACCATCGGCCGGCCGATGCCGCGCGCCGACTGCGCGACGAAGGACAGGGCCATGACCGACACGTGGGCGAGGTTCTCGCGAGCGGTGTCGTCATCGATGTCGAGGAGCGGCTTCAGCCCCCACGCGGGAGCCAGCATCGCGATCGCCGACTGCACGTCGACGCGCACGTCG
This sequence comes from uncultured Actinomycetes bacterium, assembly GCA_937902285.1. GTDB lineage: Bacteria > Actinomycetota > Actinomycetes > S36-B12 > S36-B12 > UBA10649. The sequence goes on from CALGTB010000042.1 coordinate 9,979, forward strand.
CCGGAGTGGATCGGGATGGGGAACGGCTCGGCCGGGGGGAGTCCGGGGTTGAACTCGTTGTCGACGAGCAGGCCCCACACGTTGCCGAAGGACACGCGGCCGACGAGCTCCTCGATGTCGACTCCGCGGTAGCGCAGGACGCTGCCGTCGCGGTCCGGCTCGGCGATCTGGGTCTCGAAGGCGATCACGCCCTCCAGGCCCGGCACGAAATCGCTCACCGTCAACTCCCCTCGCGTCGGACGTCCTGCGGCTCATTCAACAACCTTGCCGGATTCGTGGTGTGATCGGGTCATGAGTTTGTGGAGCCCGCCTCCCGACGATGCCCCGAGGCGACTGGCTGACCTGCGCGTGTCGTACGACACGGGAGCACTGGTGGAGTCGGACCTGGCCTCCTCGCCGCTCGAGCAGTTCCGCTCCTGGTTCGAGGCCGCGGCGCAGGCGGGCATGCCGGAGCCGAACGCCATGGTGGCGTCGACGGCGGCCTCGGGGGCACAGCCGAGCTCGCGCACCGTGCTGCTCAAGGATGTCGACGAGCGTGGCTTCTCGTTCTACACCAACCTCGGATCCCGCAAGAGCTCAGAGCTGGGGGCCAACCCGGGGGTGTCGCTGGTCTTCCCGTGGTTCGCCATGCACCGTCAGGTCGTGGTCGTCGGCAGGGCCGAGCTCATCGGACGGGCCGAGGTGGAGGCGTACTTCGCCAGCAGGCCACGCGGGTCGCAGCTCGGCGCCTGGTCGAGCCGGCAGTCGACCGTCATCGCCGACCGCTCGATGCTCGAGGACGAGTACGCGCGGCTGGCGACCCAGTACCCCGAGGGGACGCCGATCCCGGCACCGGACTTCTGGGGCGGCTGGCTCGTGCGCCCGATCACGGTGGAGTTCTGGCAGGGCCGGGTGTCTCGCCTGCACGATCGGCTGCGGTTCCGCGCGGTCGCAGACTCGTCCCCGAGCCTCGCGATCCCGGAAGACTGGGTCGTCGAGCGGCTCTCCCCCTAGCCTCCCTGCCGCAACGCGGCAGGGGCGTAGGTTCCGGGGGTGGCCCGCCTCTTCGCCGACCTGACGCCGCTGCGGGTCAGCGCCCCGTACCGCCGGCTGTGGGCCGCACTGGGCATCAGCAACATCGGCCAGCAGATGACCTCGGTGGCCGTCGGGCTGCAGGTGTGGGACCTCACGCGGTCGAGCCTCATGGTGGGCCTGGTCGGCCTCGCCCAGCTCATCCCGCTGGTCGGCTTCGGCCTCTACGGGGGCACCCTGTCCGATGCGTTCGACCGGCGCATCGTCGGGCTCATCACGGCCTGCGGACTGTGGCTCTGCTCCATGGCCTTCCTCACCCAGTCGCTGCTGCAGTCGACCTCGGTGGCGGTGCTCTACCTCATCGTCGCCGTGCAGTCCGCCTTCTTCGCGGTCGGCAGCCCAGCCCGGCAGGCGATCATCCCCCGACTCGTGCCGCCCGAGCTGCTGCCCGCCGCGAACGCCCTCGGCATGGTCACCTGGAACATCGGCTTCACGCTGGGGCCGCTGCTCGGGGGCCTCCTCGTCGCGGCCACGGGCACCGTCACGGCGCCCTACGCCGTCGACGTGGTCGCGTTCGGCGTGGTCACCTGGGCCATGCTTCGGCTGCCCAGCCTGCCGCCCATCGTCGAGCCCGGTCAGGAGCGGCCCCGCCCGGGCTGGGGCGCGGTCAAGGAGGGGTTCGCCTTCCTGCGCGGCAAGCTCAACCTGCAGATGACCTTCTACCAGGACATCGTGGCGATGGTGTTCGGGATGCCGCGGGCGCTCTTCCCGGCCATCGCCGCCCAGTGGTACGGGGGTTCGACGCGCGACGTGGCCCTCGTGCTCGGCCTGCTGTCCGCAGCACCGGCCGCGGGAGCGCTGATCTCGGGGGTGCTGAGCGGGCCGCTGGGCCGGGTGCGCTGGCAGGGCCGGGCGATCGTGGGCGCGATCATCGTGTGGGGCCTGGCGATCGCCGCGTTCGGCCTGGTGCGCTGGCTGCCCCTGGCACTCCTCCTCCTCGCCGTCGCCGGCGCGGCCGACAACGTCTCGGCGGTGTTCCGCAGCACGATCCTCCAGGCGGCCACGCCGGACGAGTACCGCGGCCGGCTCCAGGGCGTGTTCACCGTCGTGGTGGCCGGTGGTCCCAGGCTCGGCGACGTCGAGGCGGGGGCCGTGGCCGTGCTGTTCGGAGAGGCGTTCTCCGTGGTGTCCGGCGGGCTGATCTGCGTCGGCCTGTCGGTCGGCCTCGCGTCGCGGTTCCCCGGCTTCCTCAGGTACGACGCCCGTCACCCCGTGCCGTAGCCGGCTACGAGAGCTGGTCGTCCAGCCAGTCGAACACGACCTCCTGGGCCACCTGCGGCCCCACCGGCTGGTCGTGCAGGGACGCCCCCTGCTCGGCGGTGAACCGGACGAGGACCTTGCGTGAGGGCGGCACGGCATCCAGGAAGGCGAAGGCGGCCGTGGACTGCTCGTCGAAGAACTCGTCGCCCTCATTCGCCGTGAGCATCGTGGGGATCCGGATCGCCTCGAAGTCGGTGCGGTACCGGAAGGGGAGCAGCCTCTCGAGAAGGCCGTAGTAGTCGGAGATCGGCCGGCCGGCGCGGGCCTCCGCCTGCACGCGCCTGTCGAAGATCGAGCCCCGCTTGTAGAGCGTGAACTGCGCCTCGCGGGGGATCGACGGCCAGGCCTGGAGGAAGCCCTCATTGAGGCCCCTGCGGGCCCCGTCCTTCTCCGGCTTGGGGGCGTCGACCGTCTCCTTCACCAGGGCCATGCTCTCCTGGTCGGTCCACATCGTCGTGAAGTCGAAGGCGGCCGGCTCGAGCACGACGGCGTCGAGTCCGGAGAGCCGTGCGGCAGCCCGGCTGCAGAGCATGCCGCCGAACGAGATGCCGATGAGCGCCACCTTGCCGACGTCCGGCCGGGCCTTGGCCCAGCGCAGCACTGGGCCGACGACCCGGTTCCAGTCGGCGGTGAACGGGACGCGGCGCTTGAAGAGCAGGGTCATCTGCCCCGGGCCCTCGAACAGCACGACGTTGTAGCCGCGCGCCAGTGCGGCCGTGACCCCGAACTGCATGGTCTCGACGTTCTGCCCGTCGCTTCCCTCGCTGATGATCACGGTGGGGCGCGGGCCTGATCCGTGGGGACTGGCGAAGAAGTGCACCGGAATCGGGCCGAACGGCGATGCCACCTCGGTGCTCTCCACGGCGGGGTCGAAGAGCCGAGCCGCCCGCTGCCACCGCGCCTGGGCGAGGTCGAACGCGTGCTCCTCCCGCGATCCGTCCGAGGTGCCGAGCACGAAGAACAGCTGCTGCGCTGCGTACATGGCGGCCCTCATCGAGCGGTCGCGCGACGTCACCGGATGCGCTTCGGCAGCGTCGCGCGCCAGCGTCGCGAGGTGGTTGCCGAAGTCGCTGAAGCCGTCGAAGTAGGCGTCGAAGGCAGCGGTGTCCGGCTCGTCCGGGTTGCCGTTGCGCGCGTTGATCGTCTGCGCGATGCGCAGCACCTCGCCCACCTCGGCCGCCTGCGAGCTGGCGGCACCGAGCGCGAAGAGGCCCTCGTCGTTGAACGTGCTGGCGGCGAACAGGTCGAGCGGGGTGACGGAGAGTCCCGTCCGCCGGGCGCGCCCGACGGACGCCATTGCGGAGGTTCCGAGCAGGGGTGCAGTGGCAGCGAGTGCGCCGACGGCTGCGGCACCACGGAGCAGCCAGCGCCGATCGATCTCCATGCTGCGAATCTAGACCGGCGCGGCCCGGGTTGTAAGCCGAGGCGAGGGCTAGCGCACCGACCGATCCCGAAGCGCCTCGGCCACCACCTCGTCCACCGAGATGCCGCGGCGCTCGGCCTCGGCGCGCACCGCCTTCCGGAGCGACTTGGGCACCTGGACGGCGAGGTCGACCAGCTTGTCCTTGTCCGGCGGGCCGATGGCATCGGACGTGGTCGAGCCACGCCGCGCGAAGCCGGGCTCGTCACCGTGCCCGAAGGGGGTGGTCGGATGGACGTCGGCGTCACCGGCCTTGCGCAGAGGCTCGCGGTCGTTCATGGCAGGAACCGTCGCAGCGAGAAGGTCGGCCGTGCCGGCTGCGGGAGGGGCGCGGGGAGCAGCGAGTCGAGCAGGTCGTCGAACAGCTCCGCGACCTCGCGCGAGCCGGGGGAGCTCCACGCGTGGATGGGGCTCCCGGCGCGCTGAGACTGCGGGATGCCGGCGCACTCGGGGAGCGCATGCGGGTACACGAGCATGCCGTGCTCGGTGGCGAGCATCTCCGCGTGCAGGCGGTGCTCGCGGTCGTCGGGGCGCATCCGGTTGATGACGATGGCTGAGGCGCGCAGTCGGGGGTTGGACGTCGCCGCGATCACGTCGATGGCCTCGACCGCCTCGGTGGCCCCGTGCACGGCGAAGTGGTTGGGCTCCGTCACGACGAGCGCGCGGTCGGCGGCCGTGAGCGCGTTGCGCGTGAGCTCGCCCAGCGATGGCGGGCAGTCGACCACGACGAGGTCGAAGCTGCGCGGCAGCGTGGCGAGCGCGGTGCGCAGGCGCTGGGCCGACCGACGCCCATCGCCCACGTTGCGATGTTCGAGTGCGCGCTCCGATGCGATCACCTTGACCGACTCGCCCCAGCCGCTGTCGATGACCGCGTCGGCTGCCACGCCGGGCCGGGCATCGGCGAGCAGGTCGCTCGTGGTGAAGGGTGCCTCTGCGACGTCGAGGGCCATCGATGCGTTGGCCTGGGGGTCGAGGTCGATGACCAGAGTGCGCAGCCCGCGCTGCCAGCCCGCGCTCGCCAGTCCGAGGGCGACCGTGCTCTTGCCCACGCCGCCCTTCATGGACAGCACGGCGACGACGGTCATGGCGCGCAGTCTGTCAGGTCGCGCCGTGATCGTCTCGGACTACCTCAGGGCGACTGCTTGATCTCCGCGAAATCCGCCAGCGCGACCGTCCGCTCGACGGAGTGGTCCACGATCGGCCGGGGGTAGTCGGGGACCAGCTCCGGCGTGCGCCACGGCTCATGGGCGGACGCGCCCGGCAGCGGGCGCAGTTCCGGGACGTACCGGCGCACGTAGTCGCCCTGCGGATCGAACTTGAGGCCCTGCAGCACGGGGTTGAACACGCGGTAGAACGGTGCGGCATCCGTGCCGCAGCCGGCGGTCCACTGCCAGCCGTGCGCGTTGCTCGCAAGGTCGCCGTCCCGCAGCCATCGCATGAACTCCGCGGCACCCCGCTGCCACGGCAGGTGGAGGTCCTTCACGAGGAAGCTCGCCACCACCATGCGCACCCGGTTGTGCACCCAGCCCTCCGCCTGCAGCTGGCGCATGCCGGCGTCGACGAACGGGTAGCCCGTGCGACCCGCCTGCCAGGCCGCGAAGCGCTCGTCGGCCGCGGGGCCCTCGGCCCATCGCATGGCCTCGTCGAAGCGCGGATCGAGGGAGGCGTGGGCACTGGACGGCTCCTGATGGAGCACGTCGGCGTAGAAGTCGCGCCAGCACAGCTCGCGGCGGTAGGCGTCGGCTCCCGGGTCGTCGCCCTCGTCCGGCAGGTCGGCGAGCAGCGACCGCGGATGGATCTCCCCGTACTTCAGGTGGTGGCTCAGGGCACTGGTGCCGTCGAGGTCGGCGCGGTTGCGGGTGTCGGCGTAGGCGCTGAGAGAGGTGGCGCGGAAGTGCTCCCACCGGTGCCACGCCGCCGCCTCGCCGGCGGGCGGAAGCACCAGGTCGCCGAGCTCGGGTGCGTCCGGGAACCCGTCGCAGGGTTCCGGCATCCACCACGCCGCCGTGTCATCCGCGGCCGGCGCGCGCCAGCCGTGGCGGGACCAGCCGCGGTAGTAGGGGGTGAAGACGCGGTAGGACGTGCCGTCCTCCTTGCGCACGCGCCCGGGGGCGACCGCGTAGGGGGAGCCCGTCCGGGTGAGTGCGACGTCTCCGAGAGCGGCCTCGACCGACACGTCGCGACGGTGGCCGTACGGTCCGTAGTCGGCGGCGATGTGCACCGACCGGGCGCCCGCGGATGCAGCCAGGCGCGGGATCACGTCGATGGGGTCGCCGTGGCGGATGAGGAGCTGGCCGTCGAGGCTGGCGTCGAGGGAGCGCAGGGAGGCGACGAGGTAGGCCCGGCGCACGGGGCCTGCCGGCCCCCACAGGCGCGGGTCGAGCACGAACACGGGCGCGACCTGCCCGTCGCCGTCCGACCGGGCCGTCTCCACCGCGGCCACGAGTGCGGGGTTGTCGTGGAGTCGCAGGTCGCGACGGAACCACAGGACGCTGGGCACGCCGCAAGGCTAGGGCGGTTCGCCGTCCGGTGCCGAACGAGGCCTCGGTGCAGGACACTGGGGCCATGCTGCTGGCCGCTCTCTTCGGCGCCCTGGCCGCGTCGACGCTGCTGATCGGCGGCGTGATCGCCTACGCGATGCGCCCGTCGCCGAGATTCGCGGCCATCGTGATGGCCCTCGGCAGCGGCCTGCTCATCGGCTCGGTCGCCTATGACCTGGTCGAGGACGCCCAGGTGTCGCTGCCGATCGCGGGGACCGCGGTGTCGCTGATGGCCGGGGCCGCACTGTTCGTCGTGGGCAGCCGGATCATCGAACGCCGCGGCGGCGGCCGGCGGAAGTCGCCGTCGGGAGGCCAGGACGCGACGGGCAACCCGCTGCCGATCGTCCTCGGCAGCGTCCTCGACGGGATCCCGGAGTCGTTCGTGCTCGGGCTCAGCGTCCTGCACGGCGGCGTGTCCGTCCCCCTGCTCGTGGGCATCGGGCTGTCGAACCTGCCGGAGGGCCTTGCCGCCTCGACGGGGCTGCGGGCGCGCGGCTGGCCCAGGATCCGGGTGCTGGGCATGTGGTCCGCCGTCATGGTCTCGAGCGCCCTGGCCGCCGCGCTCGGCCACGAGGTGCTCGCGGCCGACGGCGGGGTCCTCGCGGGAGTGGCGCAGGGCTTCGCGGCGGGTGCGCTCCTCGCGATGATCGCCGACACGATGGTTCCGGAGGCCTACGAGGTGGAGCGCGAATGGACCGGGGGCCTCGTGGTCGCGGGGTTCGCGCTCTCGCTCCTCATCGCCGCCGTCCTGATGTGAGATCCGGCCCGGTTCGCTATCGTGATGAGGCAAGGCATGCCTTCCCCACCACCCTCCATCCCTCGATCGGCGGTCACGCGTGAGTGAGCTCATCGACACCACCGAGATGTACCTGCGCACGGTGTTCGAGCTCGAGGAGGAGGGCATCGTCCCCATGCGCGCCCGCATCGCCGAGCGCCTGAACCAGAGCGGGCCCACGGTGTCGCAGACCGTCGCCCGCATGGAGCGCGACGGCCTGGTCGTGGTCGAGGGCGACCGGCACCTGGAGCTGACCCCGGCGGGCCGCGAGGCCGCCACCCGGGTCATGCGCAAGCACCGCCTGGCCGAGTGCCTCCTCGTCGAGGTGCTGGGCATGCCCTGGGAGGAGGTGCATGCCGAGGCCTGCCGGTGGGAGCACGTCATGAGCGAGTCCGTCGAGCGTCGCCTCCTCGTGCTGCTCGACAACCCCACCGTGTCGCCCTACGGCAACCCGATCCCGGGCCTCGACGAGCTGGCCCCCGGGGCCGCCTCCGCGAGTCCCTCCGAGGGGCCGTTCGAGACACTGAGCCACATCGCCGGCGACGACGTGCGGTGGGTCATCGTGCGGCGCATCGCCGAGCCCCTGCAGGACGACGCCCTCGCGATGACCACGATGCGCCGGATCGGCGCCATGCCGGGAGCGTCGGTGAAGGTGCACCGGTCGGCGGGCGGGGTGACGATCGGCAGCGCGGGCGAGTACACCGAGCTGTCGGACGACATCGCCGCGCACGTGCTCGTCGACGCCTCGGTCTCGCCGTTCGTCGACGCCTCGATCTAGCAGATCCGCGGCAGCCGCTCGGCCTAGGCGTGCGCGAGCTGGGTGCTGAAGTCCGGACGGAGGGGCATCCCCGACGTGCCGCCCGGGCCGAGCTTGACCCCCAGCATCTGGTGCAGCTGGATCATGTTGATGTCGAATCCGAGGCGCGATGCGGCCATGTAGAGGCGCCATACGCGAGCCGTGCCGAGGCCGGCCTCGGCCACGGCCTCGTCCCAGTGGTCCTCGAGGTTCTCGCACCAGTGCTTGAGCGTGAGCGCGTAGTGCTCGCGGAGGTTCTCCTCGTGCCGGATCTCGAATCCCGCCGAGTTCATCGCCGTCATGACCTGGCTGGGGCCGGAGAGCTCGCCGTCGGGGAAGACGTAGCGGTTGATGAACGACTTGCGGAAGTGCGTCACCCACTGGTCGTGGGGCCGGGTGATGGTGTGGTTGAGCATCCGGCCCTCGGGGCGCAGCTTGCCGTAGAGGAAGCTGAAGTAGGAGGGGTAGTTGTCGCGTCCGATGTGCTCGGTGAGCCCGATCGACGAGATGGCGTCGAAGCCCGCCTCGGAGACGTCGCGGTAGTCGCTGAACCGGATCTCCGCCTGCCCCCCGAGCCCGGCCTGGTCGATGGACTCCTGGCCGTACAGGGCCTGCTGCTCCGAGAGCGTCACCCCGATCGCCTTGACGCCGTAGTGCTTCACGGCGTGCATGACCATGCCGCCCCAGCCGCAGCCGACGTCGAGCAGGCGCATGCCCGGCTCGAGGCCGAGCTTGCGGCAGACGAGGTCGAACTTCTCCTCCTGGGCCGTCTCGAGGGACGCGTCCGCGGAGGGGAACACCGCGCAGGTGTAGGCCATCGAGGGGCCGAGGACCCACGAGTAGAAGCGGTTGCTGACGTCGTAGTGGTGGTGGATGGCCTCGGCGTCGCGGTTCTTCGAGTGACGGCGGCCCCCGAGCGTGCGCTCCTGGGGCGGCGGTGCGGGCCGGTGGATGGCCTTGGGGGCGAACTGCCGCACGAGCTTCAGGCGGTCGCTCCAGCTGATGTGGTCCCACGTCATCGGGTAGAGGCGGCTGAGGGCCGTGTAGGCGTCGCCCACGATCTCGAGGTCGCCGGTGACGTAGGCACGGGCCAGGCCCAGCTGCGAGGGGGCGCTCGCGAGGTACTGCACGGCCCGGGGGCTGCGCACCTCCAGGACCACGTCGGCATTGGCCGGCCCGGCCGTCGAGCCGTCGTAGGCCCGGAAGCCGACGCCGCGTTCCGCCGGAACCATGATTGCGAAGGCATCCGCCAGCTTCATCGAACCCACTCCTCCACGCTGTCCACCCGTGCGCCGTGCGCCCGGCTACTTGCCCTCGACGACCTTCTCGTACAGCCCGCGAAGTCGCCGTTGAGGATCGTAGAGGGACTTGAGCCTCGAATACTCGTCACCGCCATATATCGACCAGAACGTCTCCCGGTCGTAGAAGGCCGTCGAGTAGAGGGACTTGCGGCCGTCGAGCTCGGTGACCACCTGCTCCACGCGCCGGTTGACGCGTCCCTCCTCGGGATCGACGCCCTCGGGGAGCGGCACCGTCGACCAGAAGCCCACGTTCACGTAGAGGACCTCGGGGTCGAACTCGTAGAGCGGCCAGCGTGCGGTGCGGTCGCGCTGCTGCAGCGGGCACACCCAGATCGGCTCGATGCCCACCTCGCGGTGGAAGAACTCGAGGAACTCCGGCAGCCGGTCGATCGGGACCTCGATGTCCTGGACCACCGCCTCGCGGGCCGGCCGGCCGCGCAGCCTCGCGACCCGCGCGGACAGCCCGTGGCGCCGGTCGAGCGCGACGAGCTTCCAGTACACGTCGCTGCGGAGGCGGCGCTTGGGCCACAGTCGTCGCAGCACGGGGTTCTGGGCGCCGAACGCGCGCGAGCACCAGAACCAGTCGGTGTCCCAGCGCCACAGGTAGTCGTGGATCGTGAGCGCATCGATCGTGTGCGCCTGGATCGACCGGTAGTAGATGCCCATCGCGGTGTAGTCGCTCGTCGTCACGCCGGCCGGCAGCGTGTCGACCATCGTGCCGATGCTCAGGTACTGCTCGTCGGCGGAGAAGACGGTGCCGTCGAGGAAGTCGACGCGGCGCCCCTCGAACTCGCGGGCGGACGCGATCTGCCGCATCGCGTCGGTCATCGCCTCGGCCGTGGCGAAGCGGACGTGCCGGAGAAGGACGTAGGGGCGGGTGGGCTCGAGCTCGATGCGCAGGCGCAGCGCGTAGCCGAGCGAGCCGTAGGAGTTGGGGAACCCGAAGAACAGGTCGCGGTTCGGGTCGTCGGCGCGGCCGCTGACCGTGAGGATCTCGCCGGCGCCGGTGAGGATGTCCATCTCGACGACGGACTCGTGCGGCGTGCCGTTGCGGAAGCTGGCGCTCTCGATGCCGAGGCCCGTGACCGCGCCTCCGAGGGTGATGGTGCGCAGCTGGGGGACGCACATCGGCATCAGCCCGTACGGCAGCGTGGCCGCGACGAGGTGCTCGTACGTGGTCATGCCCAGCACCTCGGCGGTGCGCGACTCCGGGTCGACGTGCAGGACGCCGTCGAAGGCGGCGACATCGAGGCCGGGGGTGCTGACGGCGTCACGGGGCCGGAAGAGGTTGGACGTGCGCTTCGCCAGCCGCACGGGCGCACCCGTCGGGATCGACTGGTACTGGGCAAGCAGGGTCGAGCGCAGTGCGTCGTAGCGGGTGCGCCAGTCGGGCGCGCTGTCGATCGTCGTCACGGGGGCAACCGTAGTGACCGTGGACCGGGTGCGGAGCGGCTGCTCACCGGTCTGGGCCACAATTGCGGCATGAACTCCCGCGTTCCCCGCTGGCTCCCGCCCGTCATCGGCGCGGCCGTCTTCGTCGCCGTCCTGCTGGGCGCCGGGCTGCTGTCGGCCGACTGGGCCAAGCGCAGCACCGAGATGAGGGCGCTCGTCGCCCAGATCGAGGTGTCCGAGCAGGCCATGGGCGACACCCAGCAGGCGGTCCAGGACGCCATCGCCCAGGTCGCCCCCACGGGCCCGCCCACGGCGGAGGACCAGGCCGAGCTCGACCGGCTCCTCATGGCCGCTGCGGCGAACGGCCTGCTCGAGGTCACGCGCGGAGGCGACCTGGTGGCCTCGGTGCAGACGCTGCCGTGGCACGCCGACGTGCGCCAGGCGCAGGAGGCCTACCTGGCCCACAACCGGGCATGGCAGGCCTACCTCGCTGCGGCGGCCCAGGACCCTGCACAGTTCGCCATGACGCAGGACGACGTGAACTCGACGTTCGCGGCGGCCGAGGCACCGCTGCGGAATGCCGTGCCGACGCCCGACGCGTTCGGGATCGTGGAGCGCCTCGACGAGATCTTCGCGCCGCCGGCCGAGGTCGACAGCGGTCCGACCGAGTCGGCCTGACCCAGCCTGACCCCAGCCCGGCCTGACCCGACCGTCAGGCGACCGGCACCGGCTCCTCGTCCCTCGCCTCCGGCTCGGGTGCCTTGCCCAGCCTGCTGGGCCACCAGATCCGCTTGCCGATGTCGTACGACAGCGCCGGCACGAGCGCCGTCCTGATGATGAACGTGTCGAGCAGGACGCCGAAGGCGACGGCGAAGCCGATCTCGCGCAGGAACACCAGCGGGAGGACGCCGAGCACGAGGAACGTCGCCGCCAGCACGATGCCGGCGCTGGTGATGACGCCGCCGGTGACCGTGAGCCCGCGCAGGATGCCCGGCCGGGTGCCGAGCTTGACGGATTCCTCCCGTACCCGAGTCATGAGGAAGATGTTGTAGTCGACTCCCAGCGCCACGAGGAAGACGAACGCGAAGAGCGGGAAGGACGTGTCCGCGCCCGCGAATCCGAAGACGTGGTTGAAGAAGATCGCGCACACCCCCAGCGTCGCGAAGTAGGACAGGACGACCGTGCCGATGAGCACGAGCGGGGCGGCGATGGACCTCAGCAGGATGATCAGGATCAGGAAGATCACGACCAGCACGACGGGGATGATGAGGTTGCGATCGTGGAGTGACGCGGCATCGACGTCGACCTGCGAGGCGGTCTGGCCGCCGACGAGTGCGTCGGCTCCGGGCACGGCGTGAAGGTTGTCGCGCAGCACCTTCACGGTCTCGATCGCCTGAGGGCTGTCGGCAGCATCAGCGAGGGTCGCCTGCAGCTGCACCCGGCCGTCGACCACCTTCGGCGGAAGAGACTCCGCGCCCGGGATCCCGGCGGGCGCGCCGGTGAACACCGACACCGACGAGATGCCCGGAGTCGCCTCCGTGGCGCTGGTGACGGCGTCGAGCTCGCTCTCGTTCGCGACGATGATGACCGGGGTGCCCAGGCCCCCGGCGAAGTGCTCGGCGAGCTGCTCCTGCCCGATGACGGAGTCGGTGCGCTCGACGAAGGCCTCGGTGGTCGTGATGCCGTCGGCCTTCAGCGTGAACGTGAAGGCGGCGAGGATGAGCATGGCGATGGCCGTGACCACCCACGTCATGCGCGGCCGGCGGCCGACGCTGCTCGCGAGTCGCGACCACAGCCCGGAGAGCCGCTCGTCGGGCTCGCCGACCTGCGGGACCTTGGGCCAGAACGCCCAGCGACCGGGCGGGAACTTCGTCCGCGAGAAGGGGCCCCACTCGGGCCGGCGGATCCGCATGATGCCGAACACCACCCACCCGACGATGGTGATGAGGGCGAGGACGCCGCCGACGGACACGAACGGCCCGACCGGAATGTCGGTGATGAAGCTGAGGCCGAGCCCGATCACGGTGGGAACGAGGAAGGCGAGGATCGGCAGGACGATGCTGGGGATCACCAGGAGTGCCGGAAGGAACGTCAGCATGACGACCAGCGCCCCGATGATGCCGGCGGCGCCGACCGGGCCGAGCGATCGGTTGGAGTTGAGCTCGCTCAGGAGGAGGCACATCAGGCCGATGATGACCGTGGCCGCGCTCGCCACGATCGGCTCCACGGTGCCACGCCAGGCCGCTTTCATCGCGTCGGTGTGCCGCTCGAAGGAATGCAGCTCCTCGCGGTACCTGGCGACCATGAGCAGGGCGTAGTCCGTGCCGGCTCCGAACACGAGCACCGTGAGGATGCCCTGGCTCTGGCCGTTGAGGACGAGGATCTCGTTCTTCGCGAGGACGTAGACGATGGCGCTCGCCACGGCCAGGGCCATCCCGGCGGCGACCAGCGGGATGAGCCACAGGAACGGCGAGCGGTAGACGAAGATCAGGATGATGGCGACGATGAGCGCCGTCGCGGCGAGCAGGGTCGTGTCGATGGCGCCGAAGACCGAGAACAGGTCGGCGAGGATGCCACCGGGCCCGGTGACGTTCACCTGCAGGTCGGGCACCTAGGCGGCACGCTCGCGGATGGCGTCGATGACCAGGCCGAGGGCCGGCTCGCCGTCGACCCGCTCGCTGATCGCGTCGGTCTTGAGTGGAACGGAGATCAGGGCCGCCATGCCGTCCTGAGAGGGGAACGTCAGCACGGGGGTGGGATCGAGGTAGTCCGCCACCGTGCCCTCGCCGATGGCCAGTGTGGGAATGGCCTGCGCGAGCGCGTCGGCCTCCGCCAGGTCGGCGGGCGTGAGGACGCCGCCGTCGGGTCGGGTGATGACGACGAGGGCGGGGAAGGACTCCTGGTCGTTGAACCCGGCGACCTCGTCGGCCACGAGGGTCGACTCCGCCGAGGCGGGCAGGAACGACGCGTTGTCGTTCGTCTGCACCTCGGAGAGCTTGCCGCTCAGCGGGCCGACGGCGCTGCCGATGAGCAGCCAGCCGATGGCCACGGCGATGGCGAGCCAGACGGCCTTGCGGCCCGTCGAGGTGCGGCGGGGGGCGGGGACGTGTCGGTGCCGGTCGTCATGGCGACAGCGTGTCGGAAACTCCGTAGGTCCGCACGTTCGGGGTCTTATTGTTGATCGTTCAACTAGTAGGGTACGCTCGGCACATGAGCGACTGGACTGCCGAGCAGGGGCCGATGCCGGCCCTCTACATCGGGCACGGCGCCCCGCCCCTGCTCGACGACCGGCTCTGGACGGCCGAGCTGAGCGCCCTCGCCGGCAGCATGCCGCGCCCGCGGGCGATCCTCATCGTGTCGGCGCACTGGGAGTCCGCCCCGATGAGCCTGTCCGCCACCGGGGCGGCCACGCCACTGGTCTACGACTTCGGCGGCTTCGCCCCCAAGTACTACGCCATGACCTACCCCACCCCCGATGCCACGGCGCTGGCGCGACTGGTGGCCTCGGTGCTGCCCGATGGCCAGACCGTGCACCAGCACCCCAGCCGTGGTCTCGACCACGGCGCGTGGGTGCCGCTCACGGTCATGTACCCCGAGGCCGACGTCCCCGTGCTGCAGTTGTCGCTGCCGACGTCCGACCCCGCCCGGCTGCTCGACCTGGGCCGGCGGCTGCGTCCGCTCCGCGATCACGGCGTTCTCATCATCGGTTCGGGCTACCTCACCCACGGCCTGCCCTTCCTGCGCGACTGGAGCCCGGACGCCAAGCCGCCCGGCTGGAGCGTCGACTTCGACCTGTGGGCGGCCGAGGCCCTCAGCCGTGGCGACCTCGAGACGCTGTCCGCGTTCGGCTCGCGCGCGCCGGGGATGCCCTATGCGCATCCCACGGTCGAGCACTACGTGCCCCTGTTCATCGCCCTGGGCGCAGCGACCGACCCGGAGGCTCCTCCGCAGACCGTCATCGACGGCTACTTCTTCGGGCTGTCGAAGAGGTCGGTCCAGGTCGCCTGAGGAGGGGCGGCGCCACCAATAGTCTGGCGCTGCCATGAACGAGACCTATGTGACGCTGGCCGGCTCGGCGGCGATCGCCGTCGGCATCGCCGCGTTCGCCCGCCAGCGCGGCTGGAACATGGCCCTCCCGCTCATCGCGGCGGGCGCGCTCGTCGGCGCCCTGCCGATCGGCCCCACGGCGCCCCCGGACCCCGAGGTCATCCTCGTCACGGTGCTGGCCCCCCTGGTCTTCGGCGAGGCGCTCGGGTCGTCCTATCTCGACCTGCGCAAGGTCAGCAGGCCCGTGCTGGCGCTGGCCATCGGGCTGGTCATCACGTCGACCCTCGTGATCGGCGCCGTGACCGTGACGGTCGTGGCCATGCCCCTCGCCATGGCCTTCGCCCTCGGGGCGGTGCTGTCGCCGACCGACGCCGTCGCCGTCAGTGCCGTCGCCCGCCGCGCCGGACTGCCCCGCAGACTCGTCTCCATTCTCGAGGGCGAGAGCCTCGTCAACGACGGCACCGGGCTCACGGCGCTCAAGGTGGCCCTCGCCGCCGCGGCCGCCGGCAGCGTGACGATGCTGCAGGTCACGGGCATCTTCATGGTCGCTGTGGTGGCGGGCGTCCTCGTCGGCGGGATCGGCGGGTGGCTGCTCGCGTGGGTGCTGCGCCGCAGCAAGGATCTCGTCGCCTCGAACTCGCTCGTGCTGGTCGCGCCGTTCCTGCTGTACGTCATCGCCGAGGAACTGAAGGGCTCAGGCATCCTGGCGGTGGTCGTGGCCGCGCTGGTCATCGCGCACTCGCAGAACGCCAACCCCGGGGCATCCGGCCGGGTGCAGAGCACGATCGTCTGGAAGCACATCACCTTCGTGCTGCAGGCCCTGGCCTTCTTCCTCATCGGGCTCGAGCTGTTCGCGGTCCTGGGCAGCCTCGACTCCGAGGCGCAGGGACATGTCGCCATCCTCGTCGCGGTCGTGATCGTGGCGCTCGTCGCGACGCGCACCCTGTTCGTCTTCGGCATGGTGGTCCTCGGCCGGGCGGCGCGTCAGGGCGGCACGGGCCGTGGCTACCTCAGCGGAGCGGCGATCATCTCGTGGGCCGGAGCCCGCGGGCCGGTCTCAGGGCTCGCCGCCTTCTCTATCCCGCTGGCCTTCGCCGACGGCGAGAAGGTTCCCTACCGCGACCTCATCCTCGCGACCACGCTGTGCATCATCGTCATCACCCTGCTGCTGTCCTTGACCCTGGGTCCGCTCGCACGACTGCTGCGCATCGAGAGGGACGACGACGCCGAGACGATGCGCCGCATCGACATGATGCTCGCCCGCGCCGCCCTCGAGCGGCTGGGCGACGTGGAGGTGGAGGCTGACGAGGCCGGGCATCCGCTCGCACCGGAGGTGTCCGCTCGCCTGCGCATGGACACCGAACGGCGGATCGTCGCCTCGGTCGACCCCGGGAGCATCACGCAGACGCAGGAGATCGAGGTGCGCCAGCTGCTGTCGGCCGCACGCGCGATGGTGCGCGCCGAGCAGGAGGAACTGCTGCGGATGCGTGACGAGGAGGGCCTTGCGGACGCGATCGTCCGACCGCTGCTGCGGCAGCTCGACCTTCGCGACCAGGCCCTGCGTTCGGGGCGGCACTAGCGCGGTGCCGCACCTCCGGGCGCGGTGACGGCACGCAGCACGGCCTCCCGCGTCGCCTGGCGGAGAAGGTCGCCGGCGCGCCGCATGGCCTCGTCCGAGTCACCGGCGAGGTCCATGATCGTCGCGGTGGACTGGACTCCCACCCGCTCCAGGTCCTGCGTGCCCACGTCGATGGCGCCGCACACCATCACGCAGGCGACGCCCATCGCCTGCGCCCGGACGGCCACGCTCATCGCCCCCTTGCCGAGCGCGCTCTGGGCGTCGAGCCGGCCCTCTCCGGTCACCACGAGGTCGCTGCCCGCGAGCGCGTGCGGGAGGCCGGTGAGGTCCTGCAGGTAGGCGGCTCCCGACACGCGCTCGGCCGACAGGGCCGCCAGCAGTGCGGCGCCCGTGCCTCCCGCCGCCCCGGCGCCGGGCGCCTCGGTGACATCGCGGCCTGTGGTGCGGGCGAGAACCCGCCCCCAGGCGGCCAGTGCCGCGTCGAGCCGGACGACCGTGCCCGCGTCGGCCCCCTTCTGGGGGGCGAAGACAGCCGCGGCACCACGCTCGCCGGTGAGGGGGCTGTCGACGTCCGTGGCGGCCACGAACCGGGCCGCGCGGACGCGGGGATCGAGGCCGTCGAGGTCGAGGGTCGCGATCGAGGCCAGGCTGCCGCCGGTCGCCGTCACCGGCTCGCCGCCGGCGCCGGTCAGAACCGCGCCGAGGGCCTGCAGGAGCCCGGCGCCGCCGTCGGTCGACGCACTGCCCCCGAGGCACACGACCACCTCGGTGGCGCCGAGGGTCAGCGCCGCGAGCACGGCGTCGCCCAGGCCCGCCGTGCTGCTCGCGAGCGGCTCGAGCCGGCCTGCCGGGAGGAGGAGCAGCCCGCAGGTGTTGGCGACCTCGACGATCGCGCGGCCAAGGTGGAGGGCGATGACCGAGTCGACGGGCGAGCCCGTGGGCCCGCGCACGGTGACGGCGTGCGGCTGGTAGCCGGCCCGCACGGCGGCGTCGACCGACCCGTCGCCGCCGTCGGCGAGCGGCAGCTCGGTGACGCGGGCGAGGGGGAGGGCATCCTCCACTCCGAGCCGCATGGCCGCTGCCGCCGCCCCTGCGGTGAGCGAGCCCTTGAAGGCGTCAGGTGCCACGAGCACGGTCACGTCGCCCTGCGCCGGTCGCCCGTCGTGCGACAGGATGGGCGGAAGGGTCACCCTGCCAGCCAACACCATGAGGAGCACCCCGTGCCGAGAAGCCCGCTGGCCGATGCGTGGCGTCAGGCCATGGCGCTGCGCCGCAGGCCCCTGCAGATCCCCGGCCACAAGAACCGGTACGCCACCGATGAGTCGGCGCTCGGCGACGACCTGCTGCGGGCCATGGTGCGCGATGACATCCCGCTGCAGGGCGGCGTCGACGACAATGCGTTCTCGCATCACTACCTCGAGCAGGCGGAGGAGCTGTGGGCCGCCGCAGTCGGGGCCGATCACTGCCGCTTCCTCGTCGGAGGCTCGTCGCAGGGCAACATCGCCGCGCTGTCGACGGTGACCCACCCCGGGCAGCCCGTGGCCGTCGACCGCACGTCGCACCGAAGCACGCATGCGGCCCTCGTCATCACGGGCGCCCGGCCCGTGTGGGTCTACCCCGATCTCGACCCTGAGTTCCGGCTGCCCATCGGCATCCCCGCGGGTGACCTGGAGCGCCTCACGGAACCCGTGACGGCGCTCTTCGTCACCTCGCCGTCGTACGTCGGGTCGCTGTGCGACGTGCCCTCGCTGGCGGCGGCGGCGCACGTGAGGGGGATCCCCCTCGTCGTCGACCAGGCGTGGGGAGCCCACCTCGGCTTCCTGCCCGGCAGGGGGGCGATCGCATTGGGTGCTGACGTGTCGGTGACGAGCGTGCACAAGGCGCTCATGGGCTACTCGCAGACGGCCGTCATCTCGATGCGGCACGGGCTCGTCGATCCCCGGCACCTCAACCGCTGCGTCGACCTCGTCGCCACGACGTCCCCGTCGGGCACGCTCATGTCGTCCATCGACGCCACGCGCGCCGTGATGGAGCGCGACGGCGCCGCGGCCCTCGATCGCACGATCGAGCTGGTGCTCACGATGCGCCGGGGCCTGGCCGCCGTGCCGGGACTGGTGATCCTCGACGACGAGAACGTGCCGAACGGCGTCGATCCCTTCAAGGTGACGCTCTGGCTGCCGCGCACCGGTGTCTCCGGGATCGACCTCAACGCCCGGCTGTGGGACCTCGGCCACGGCCCAGAGACTGCTGATCGCGACACCCTCGTGCTCACCATCACGCTGCTCGACGAGCCGGAGTTCGTCTCGCACGTCACCGACGTGATCATCGGGCTGATCGAGGAGCTGCGCGGAGACCCTCGGCCCGGCATCTCCGCCGCGGTGTGGGCCCTCGAGCCCGAGGTCGTCGTGACGCCGCGCGAGGCCTTCTTCGCCAGCCGCCGCCGCATCGACCTCGCCGATGCGGTCGGCGAGGTCAGCGCCGAGCAGTTCTGCCCCTACCCGCCCGGAGTGCCGCTGATCGCGCCCGGGGAGCGCGTGACCCAGGCGGCCGTCGACGCACTCGCCGTCGCAGCCAGGGTGGGCCGGGTCGCGTACAACAGCGATCCGACGATGCGCACCATCGAGATCGTCGACGAGCTCTAGCTCCGCCTCGGCGACGGCCGGTCAGCCGGTGGCGTAGCGCAGGTCCGGCAATGCCGCCTGGAGTCGCTCGGTGTTCTCCTGCGTCCAGCCGTCCGGGCTCACCGCCAGCGTGATCGCCGGTGCCATGTTGGCGCTGTAGTTGTGGCCCACCTCGGGAGGCTCGCCACCGCCGATGAGGTCCATGCCCACCTGCAGGAACGTGACGAGCGGATACCACTGCATCTCCGGCGCGACGCCGGGGCCGAGCGGGGGCTCGAGCCAGTCGGGCTTGCTCAGGAGCAGGTCCGGGCTCCAGTAGACGACCGGGTCGTTGGCGTGCGCCGCGAACACGATGGTCGGCGCCGGCTTGGGGCCCTTGCTCGTGTCGCCCGAGCTCACGAGGACGCGCACGATGGAGCCGTCGCCGACCACGGGGTCCCACGCCGGCCCGGACGTGCGGTCGGCCTGCCATGTCTTCCACAGCACCGCCGCCGCTGGAGGCCCCATCCAGATCACGTGCGGGATCTCGGCGGTCACGTCGACGGGGGTGTCGGACGCGTCCCACGCCCCCTGCGTGCCCATGGCGCCCAGGGACTGGCCGAACAGGATCAGCTCCGGTCGCTGGTCGGCCGGCTGCGCACGCCACGCAGCGAGCACGCCGTCGATCATGCTGCGGTTCTGGTCGATCGTCGTCTGCGGATCGATGACGAAGCCGATCCAGCTCGGCACGGCCGAGTACTGGACCGCCACCGTGGTGACGTCGCCCTCGGTGACGGCCTCGAGTGCGTTGATGGCGTTGGGGTCGACCCATCCGGTGCCCGTGACTCCGAAGATGACCAGGTACTCGCGGTCCCAGGCGCCGACACGGTCGAGCTCCTTGACGGCGAGCTCCGTGCGCGCGTCTGGGGTGTCGCCCTGCTCCATGCCCACGTACACCCGGACCGGGGTCTGCGCGGGACGGCCCGTGATCTCGCCGATGGCCGCCGGCGTCATGGTGTTGGCGACGTAGAAGCGTCCCTCGCGGCCGAGGGTCTCCCAGGGGGCGTAGCTCTCCGGACTGCCGCTGTTCAGGCCGAGGTTGGTGGGCTCCTGCCCCTCCATGTTCGCGTTGACGGAGTCGTACGACGAGATGAGGGCCGAGATGCCCACCCGCAGGCCGATGGCCGCCAGCACGATGACGGCGACGGCGACGCACGCGCGCACGACCGCGATCGACCGGTGCACCCGGCTGGGCTGCTGGCCGGACACCCACCGGTGGATCGGGCCGATGCGGGTGATGAGCCCGGCCACCTTGTTCGTGCCGAGCCGGATGAGCCGGCCGACGAGCAGGAGCAGTGTGCTGATGAGGACGGTCATGACGATGAGGGTCACGGTGCCGGGCAGTGTCGAGGGCATGTCGAGAGCGGTCTGCTGCTCGCCCTGCCACGAGACGGCGACGGGAGTGAAGCCGAAGGCCACCAGCCAGGCGATCGCGGGGATGCCGAAGCGCAGGAGGCGCGGAGCCTGCCAGCGGCCCAGCGGCGGGATCTTGCGAAGGGCCCACCACGCCGTCGTGCCCACGGCGTAGCCGGCGAGGGCGCCCAGCGCCGTGAGCAGCAGCAGGAACATCAGCTTGCGCGGCAGGAGCGACGGGGTGAGGGCCGCCGCGTACCCGAATGCGGCCAGGGTGAGGCCGACCATGCTGGGCACGCCGAGCACGATGCGCCGTGACCTGCCGGGGGTGCGCTGCGTCGTCGCCACGGTGCCGTCCTCGGTGCTGTCCACGGTCGCAACCTACCCCGCGTCCGGGCCACTAGCCTGCGAACCATGTGCCGCAGCATCAAGACCCTCCGTCCCCCGTTCACCGACGTGGTCACCGAGCCGGACGTGCGGGCCGCCGCCCTCCAGTACGTGCGCAAGGTGAGCGGCTTCCGCGAGCCGGCCCCGCACAACAGGGCGGCCTTTGACGAGGCCGTGGAACGCGTGGCGGCCGCCACGCAGGACCTGCTCGACCGGCTCGTGGTCAGGGGCTCGTGACGGACGCCGCGTTCGATGCGACCGCTGCCGTGCTCGAGGTCGCGGACCTGCCCGATGACCAGTGCCCGGACGGGATCATCGCGACCGGTGTCGCCACCCTCGTGTCGACCGACCGCCTGGAGGCGGGGGTGTGGGAGCACCCGGTCGGCCGGTCGACCGATGTCGAGCAGGACGAGGTGTTCGTCGTCATCTCCGGCAGCGGGCGCGTGATCCTCGACGACGGAACCGTCCTGCCGCTGGCCCCCGGCACGCTCGGCGTGCTGGCAGCGGGTACCAGCACCGTGTGGGAGATCGACGAGCCGCTGCGCAAGGTGTGGGTCGTGCCGGC
>CALGTB010000043.1 GCA_937902285.1 uncultured Actinomycetes bacterium
GAGCACGACTGCGTCGGGCTGCGTGGCCCGCGGCTCGATGAGGTGAACGAGGCCCTCGGGCGGGCCTGAGCGCAGAGAACCTGCCGGGTGTGGCGCTTCCGGCAGGGGCAGTCGCTCGCGATAGCCTGCGCAGACGTGCTGCGGGCATCGGCCTTCGGCTCATCCTCAGGACGGGACACCATGAAGCGCGCGCACCTCGCCGTCATCGCGGCCAGCACACTCCTGCCGGTCCTCCTCGTGGGCTGCGGGTCGGACTCATCGAGCAGTTCGTCGAGCCCTGCCGCCTCCGCGGAGGCGAGCAGTGAGGCCGCCAGTGCCCCGGCGAGCAGTGCTCCCGCGAGCAGCGAGGCCGCCAGTGACCCGGCCAGCAGTGCGCCTGCGGGTGAGCTCGACCGCGACGCGGCGCTGGCCGAGGTCGAGCGGCAGATCTCCGCGGGTGGCTTCTCCGCCGAGGCGACCTCGTGCATCGTCGACTGGGCCGGCACTCTCGACGACGTCGACCTGGCCGCGGCGGCAGCACCCCCCGGCAGCACGCCGACGGCTGAGCAGCAGGCCGCCCAGGCGGAGATCCTCGTCACGTGCGCACGGCAGGAGACCATCGACCAGTTCATCGCCGGCTTCGCCGACACCGATGCATCCGAGGCCGCCCAGGCCTGCCTCGCCGACTACATGAACATCCTCACCGACGAGGAGCTCGGCAGCCTGCTGCGCGGGGAAGAGGCGGCCCAGCAGAGCCTGTCGGCCGCGGCACAGGCGTGCGCAGCCGCCGAGTAGCCGGTTTCGCTGTGTCGCGGCTATCGGCGATGGAGCGAGGACATAGAGGGCAGTGTCGGCACCCCGGTGGTGCTGGCGGTGTAGACGGTGACGTCTGACTCCGTGCTGCGGACGTAGTCCTGGAACTCCATCGACGTCGAGGTCATGCGGTACTCCAGCCAGCGCGTGGACGCGACGTAGATGCCGAGGGTCGGGGGACCCTCGGTGCTGGGGAAGCCGGACTCCTCCGTGTAGTCGACGAACCACGAGCTCGGCGACGCTGGCACCTGCGTCGCCGGCAGGGTCGACAGGAGCCATGCGGCGGCATCGACATCGCTCGCCCGACGTGATCGGCACGTCCAGGTCGCCTTCGCGTCCTCGGCGTACGTGTTCGGGTGGGCGGCGGAGACCGTGCGAGCGCACCGCTTCGTCTTCGAGAGGTAGGTGACCCGGCCGGGCGTGTCGTTGAAGGCGCGCACGCTGGTGCGCGTCACTCCCTTCACGCGCACGAACCGGGTGATCTGGGCCTCCTCCCATCCGGCTCCGAGGTACCACTCCTGGCCGACGAAGTCGGCCTCGCTCATGGCCTCGATCTGGTCGCTGACCCCGCTGACCCGGGGCGTCGCCAGCAGGTCGCTCACCGACCCGGGGAAGGGCGTGTCGCATGAGGATGGCGTGCAGGACGCGTGGGCATCGGGCGCGGTGGCGATGAGACTCGCCCCCGTGAGCAGCACCGCGGTCGCAGCAGCCCGGAAGGACACGTCGTGAGGCTAGCCCACGCGCGAGGTCACGTCGTGGTGTTACGCGTCTCCGTCATCGCAGGAGCGTCCAGTGCCCCTCGGACACAACCTCGACCTGGCCGTCGACCACCGTGATGGCCGTCTGGTCGTCGATGGCGTAGGCCCGGCTGGAGATCCCCGCGGCCCACTCCTCGGCCTCGGCGAGGGAGTTGCCCGGCATGCCGTCCTGGGCCAGGTGGGGGCAGATTGAGAAGTCCACCAGGCCCAGTGGGGCGTCGTCGCCGTCCGGTGCTCTCCACTGGATGAAGTCGTCCCCGACCTCGGGGGTCATCACCATGCTTCCGGCGCTCAGTCCCACCCACACCGTCTCGGTCAGCGTCGGCAGCAGGTCCGCCAGTCCGGACTGCCGCATCCAGTAGCTGAGGTACATCACGTCGCCTCCGGCAGCCAGCAATGCGTCGGCCTCCTGGACGAGCGGCACCCAGCGCTCGTGGTCGATGCTCGGAAGGGCGGTGAGCTCGAGCACGCCCATCGACTTCCAGCCGAGGTCCACCATCGGATTGTCGGACCGGCCGCTGATGAACTGCCACGCCCTCTCGCCCGGGCCGACCCAGGGGTGGCCGTACTG
>CALGTB010000044.1 GCA_937902285.1 uncultured Actinomycetes bacterium
GGCCGCAGGACGTGATCGGGCTGCATTTCTTCAGCCCCGCGCATGTCATGAAGCTGCTGGAAATCGTTGTCGCCGACCAGACCGCGCCCGAGGTGGTGGCGACCGGCTTCGCGCTGGCCAACCTCCAGGACCGCGGCACGATGTTCGTCGGGCCCGGCACCGATGTGTACGAGGGCATGATCGTGGGCGAGAACAGCCGCTCCGACGACATGGACGTGAACCCGACCAAGGAGAAGAAGCTCACCAACATGAGGCAGTCGTCCGGCGACATCCTCGTGCCGCTGATCCCCCACAAGCAGCTGTCGCTCGAGCAGGCCCTGGAGTTCTGCCGCGAGGACGAGTGCGTCGAGGTGACTCCCGGCGCGGTGCGCATCCGCAAGGTGATTCTCTCGATGACCGACCGCGTTCGCGCCGGACGGGGCAAGAACAAGTCCTGATGCAGGACGATCTCCTGTCTGCGGGCTGCCGCGTGGCTCTGTGACCTTGTGAAGGTCACGATTTGGGAACGTATGTCCCGATCAGAGGCTCCCGTAGTTACCGGCGCGTAAACGTGTCGTAATCTCAGGCGGCTAGCCTCCATGAGGCAAGCACACCAAGGTCAGGCCGTGCTCATGGGAGTGCGGCTGAAGGAATGCGTCCACAGGCGGCAGGTGCCGCACCGAGCGGAAGGGGAGCGAACACGTGAGCACAGTCACGGAGCCCGTCGTCCCGCCCGTCGTGGACGAGCCCGTGACCGGGATGTCGCTGCGAGCTCTCGCCTGGCGCCGCCTGCGCCGCGACCGCGGTGCCATGTTCGCGATGTACCTGCTCATCTTCATCTTCCTCACGGCCATCTTCACCCCGCTGATCGTCAGCCTCCTCGGCCTCGACCCCTATGCGTTCGACGGCACGGCCCTCGACCCGTCCCAGGGATCACTGCCGGCCGGCCCCTGGGGCGGCGCATCGCTCGACCACCCCCTCGGCGTCGAGCCGCTCACCGGCCGCGACCTGCTGGCCCGCCTCCTCTACGGCGCCCGGGTCTCGCTGTTCATCGCGCTCACCTCGGTCGTGATCATCGCCGTCATCGGGACCACCATCGGCATCGTGGCCGGCTACAAGGGCGGCTGGCTCGACACGATCATCGGGCGCTCGACCGACCTGCTCCTCGCCTTCCCGTTCTTCCTCATGCTCATCGCGCTGAGCCCCGTGCTCACGCAGCGTCTCGAGGCGGCCGGGCTCAGCCCCGAGGCGGCGCGCATCGGCTACCTCATCCTCGTGTTCGCCTTCTTCGGGTGGCCCTACCTCGCCCGCCTCATCCGCGGGCAGGTGCTGAGCCTTCGAGAACGAGAGTTCGTCGAGGCCGCCGTCGCGAGCGGTGCACCGACGAGACGCATCCTGTTCAAGGAGATGCTGCCCAACCTGTGGGCGCCGATCATCGTCTACGTCACGATCTCCATGCCGACGCTGATCGCCGCCGAGGCCGTCCTGTCCTACCTCGGCGTCGGCATCATCGAGCCCACCCCGTCCTGGGGCAAG
The DNA here is from genome assembly GCA_937902285.1 of uncultured Actinomycetes bacterium. Classification (GTDB taxonomy): domain Bacteria; phylum Actinomycetota; class Actinomycetes; order S36-B12; family S36-B12; genus UBA10649. Next base: position 1,516 of record CALGTB010000044.1, read on the forward strand.
ATGCTCGCCGACTCGGTGCGCTACTTCGCCGTGGTCCCCACGTACCTGTTCATCCCCGGCACGGCTCTCTTCATCGTCGTTTACGCGTTCAACGTGTTCGGCGATGCCGTGCGCGACGCGCTCGATCCCCGCACCGGCCGGGGCACGCGATGAGGCTGAACGCGACGGAGTCTCATCGCACCATCACAGTCTTCCCGCCAACAAGGACGGGAGTCCGATCAACCTGATCGGGACAGGGTCGTGACAACACGCGATCCTTGATAAGGAGGAACTCATGGGTTCGGCTATCAAGAACGGCCTGCGGCTCGCCGCGGTGGCGTCAGCAGGCGCCCTGCTGCTCGCGGCCTGTGGCAGCAGCAGCAGCAGTGACAGCAGCAGTGCGGCCGCTGAGGGCAGCGGCGAGGGACAGCCGGGCGGCACCATCAACGTGCTGACGCTCGAGGAGCAGTTCCTCCACGTTGACCCCCAGCGCATCTACACCGGCGTCGACATCGCCTTCTTCAACGGGTACACCACCCGTACCCTCACCGCCTACAAGATGGCTCCGGGCGCCGAGGGCGTCACCATCGTCCCCGACATGGCGACCGACCTGGGCACGGCCTCGAATGACGCCAAGACCTGGGCCTTCACCATCCGCGACGGCGTCACCTTCGAGGACGGCACGGCCGTGGGCTGCTCCGACGTCAAGTACGGCGTCTCGCGCACCTTCGCCACCGACGTCATCACCGACGGCCCGACCTACGCGATCTCGCTGCTCGACATCCCCAAGGCCGAGGACGGCTCGTCCGTCTACAAGGGCCCGTATGTCACCGAGGGCAACGACGTCGCAGCGTTCGACAAGGCTGTGACCTGCTCGGACGACAACAAGACCATCACGTTCAACCTCTCCCGCCCCGCGGGTGACTTCAACTACACCACCACCCTGACCGCGTTCTCGCCGGTTCCCCAGGCAGCTGACACGGGTGAGGGCTACGACGACGCCGTCGTCTCGAGCGGCCCCTACAAGATCTCCGAGTACACCAAGGGCCAGAAGATGGTCCTCGTGCGCAACGACAAGTGGTCCAAGGCGTCCGACGACTACCGCCCGGCCTACCCGGACTCGATCGTCGTCAACTTCGCCATCGACCCCGCGGCGATCGACCAGCGTCTCATCGCTGACGCTGCCGAGGACCAGACGGTCGTGACGCTCGCGGGCATGCAGCCCGAGAACCTCGCCACCGTGTTCGGCGCTGAGGACCCGCGGTTCACCGACCGCTCGGTCAACGGCTACGACCCCTACGTGCGCTACCTCGCCATCAACAGCGAGAAGGTGCCGAACCAGAAGCAGCGCCAGGCCATCGCCGTGGCTCTGAACCGCGCCGAGCTCATCACCATCGCCGGTGGCGACTTCGCCGGTGACATCGGCGACGGCGTCGTCAAGCCGAACCTCGCGACCGACTACGCGCCCTCGGGCATGTGGACGGACATGTTCGGTGCGGCCGTTCCCGACGCCGGTGACCCTGAGCTCGCCAAGAAGCTCATCGCCGAGTCCGGTGAGCCGATGGTCGACCTCACCTACCAGTTCCCGATCTCGCCCACCAACGAGAAGGCCGCTGCCTCGATCAAGGGGTCGCTGGAGAAGGCTGGCATGAAGGTCACCCTCGAGGGCATCGAGGCCGGTCAGTACTACGGCGTCGTCCTCGATCCGGCCCAGGAGAAGGAGATCGTCTCCGCAGGCTGGGGCCCGGACTGGCAGAACGCATCCACCGTCATCCCCGAGCTCTTCGGTGCCAACGGCGGATTCAACCTGTCCCGCGTCAACGACCCGGCCTACGAGGCCGAGGTCCAGGCTGCCCTTGCCATGACCGATCGTGCGGCTCAGGCAGAGGCGTGGAAGGCACTGAACAAGAAGGCCATGGAGCAGGCGTGGGTCGTCCCGACCCGCTTCGGCAAGATCCAGTACCTCTGGGGATCCAAGGTCGGCAACGGCTACCTCTGGGATGCCTACGGCTCCTTCGCGTTCGGCGACCTGTTCGTCAAGAGCTAGTCGATCGTGCCGTGGTGGCTCCGGGGACTTCTGGTCCCCGGAGCCACCGCTTCACGTGAGTTGCTGGCAGAGTTCGACGACATCCACTCAGACAAGGGGCAAGTGACGTGACCGCGTACGTGATCAGGCGAGTCCTGACCGGGATCCTCATCCTGGTGCTGCTCAGCATGCTCACGTTCATCCTGTTCAACGCCCTGCCCGCCGACCCCGCGGCACTGACCTGCGGCAAGTCGTGCAACCCCCAGACGATCGAGGCCAACCGCGAGCGCCTGGGCCTCGACATGCCGCTCTACATGCAGTACATCGAGTTCGTGAAGGGCATCTTCTTCGGGCGCACCTACGGCTCAGGCAGTGCCACCTTCGAGTGCAGTGCCCCCTGCCTGGGCTACTCGTTCCGCCGCGGCGAGGAGGTGACGCCCCTCATCCTCGGCGTCCTCCCGGTCACCATCTACCTGGCCGTGGGCGCCTTCATCCTCTGGATCGTGACCGGCGTCCTGCTGGGCATCTACGCGGCCCTGCGCCGCGGCCGCTGGCAGGAGCGCGCGACGATGGGCGCGGCGCTGGTCGGCTACTCGTTCCCCTCCTTCTTCATCGGCCTGCTCCTGCTGTTCTTCATCGTCATCAAGTGGCAGCTGCTGCCGTATCCCAGCTACGTCCCACCGCAGACGGATCCCCTGCAGTTCTTCCAGACGATGATCCTTCCGTGGATCACGCTCGCTCTGGTCTTCGCTGCCTTCTACATCCGCCTCACGCGCAACCAGATGCTCGAGACCCTCGGCGAGGACTACATCCGCACGGCCCGCGCCAAGGGGCTTCCGGAGCGCACGGTCATCCGCAAGCACGCCCTCCGCGCCGGGCTCACGCCCATCGTGACCGCGGCAGGCCTCGACCTCGCCGGCCTGCTGGGCGGCGCCATCATCGTCGAGAGCGTGTTCACCCTGCCGGGCCTCGGGCGCCTGGCGATCAACTCGGTGCTCGACGCCGACCTCCCGGTGATCACGGCGACCGTCCTCGTGGCCGGCTTCTTCATCGTCGTGGCCAATATCATCGTCGACCTCCTGTACGCCGTCATCGACCCGCGGGTGAGGCTCTCATGACCGACGCCTTCGTGCGCGTGGACGACCTGCGCGTGAGCTTCCCGACCGAGGACGGCATCGTCCGTGCCGTCGACGGCGTGACCTTCAGCGTCGAGCGCGGCAAGACCCTGGCCATCGTGGGGGAGTCGGGCTCCGGCAAGAGCGTCACCTCGCAGGCCCTCATGGGCCTGGTCAACCGGCGCACCGCCACGATCGAGGGCCGCGCGTGGGTCGGCGACAACGAGCTCATCGCCGCGAGCGACGACGAGCTTCGCAAGCTGCGCGGCAGCGTCGTCTCCATGATCTTCCAGGACCCGTTCGCCTCGCTTCATCCGTTCTACCGGATCGGCAACCAGCTCGTCGAGGCGGTGCTCGTCCACCAGGACGTGTCGAAGTCTGAGGCGCGCGCGCAGGCCCTCGACATGCTCCAGCGTGTGGGCATCCCCAATGCCGAGCGCCGCATCGACGACTACCCCCATCAGCTCTCCGGCGGCATGCGGCAGCGCGTCATGATCGCGATGGCACTCATCAACGGTCCGTCGCTGCTCATCGCCGACGAGCCCACGACCGCCCTCGACGTCACCGTCCAGGCGCAGATCATGGAGCTGCTTGCTGAGCTTCAGGTGCAGTACAACACCGCGATCATCCTCATCACCCACGACCTCGGCGTCGTGGCCGATGTGGCTGACGAGGTCGCCGTCATGTACGCCGGGCGCCTGGTGGAGCGAGGCACCCTCGAAGACATCTTCTACGACCCGCAGATGCCCTACACGGTGGGCCTGCTGTCGTCGGTGCCGCGACTGGACGACGTCAGCGCCCGGCTCACGCCCATCGGCGGCCAGCCGCCGTCCCTCATCAACCTTCCCAGCGGGTGCGTGTTCGAACCCCGCTGCGGGGCGCGGTCGTGGCTGGGCGACGATCGGTGCTCGACCGTGCGCCCCGAGCTCCTCGACATCTCCTCGACGCACTCGGTGCGGTGTCACCTCTCCGACGCCGACCGCAAGCGCTTCGCCGCCGAGTCGCTGGCCGCGGTGTCCGGCAAGAAGGATGGATCCTCATGACCGCCGAGCCGATCCTCAGCGCCGACGCCCTCGTCAAGCACTTCCCCATCACCAAGGGCGCGATCCGCAAGAAGACCATCGGCACCGTGAACGCCGTCAACGGCATCTCGATCGGTGTCGCACCGGGAGAGACGCTCGGCCTGGTCGGCGAGTCCGGCTGCGGCAAGTCGACGGCCGGGCGCACCCTGCTCAAGCTGCTCGAGCCCACGGCCGGCAACGTCTGGTACGACGGCCGCGACATCACCGGGCTGACCAAGCGCGAGATGGTGCCGCTGCGCCGCGAGCTGCAGATGATCTTCCAGGACCCCTACTCGTCCCTCAATCCCCGGCACACCGTCGGCTCGATCATCTCCGCCCCCTACGAGGTGCAGAAGATCGATCCGCCCGGAGGCGTCAAGCGGGCCGTGCAGGAGACGATGGAGCGGGTCGGCCTCAACCCCGAGCACTACAACCGCTACCCCAACGAGTTCTCCGGTGGCCAGCGCCAGCGCATCGGGATCGCCCGAGCCGTGACCCTCCGGCCGAAGGTCGTCGTCTGCGACGAGCCGGTGTCGGCGCTCGACGTCTCGATCCAGGCGCAGGTCATCAACCTGCTGCAGGACCTGCAGGACGAGTTCGGGATCGCCTACGTCTTCGTGGCGCACGACCTGTCGGTCGTGCGGCAGATGTCGCACCGCGTGGCCGTGATGTACCTCGGCAGCATCGTCGAGATCACCGACCGCGACTCGCTGTACGCCAAGCCGCTGCACCCGTACACGCACGCACTCATGTCCGCGGTGCCCGTGCCGGATCCGCGCGTGGAGGCGACCCGCGAGCGCATCGTCCTGCAGGGCGACCTGCCCAGCCCGATCAACCTCCCCTCCGGATGCGTGTTCCACACCCGCTGCTTCCGTGCGCAGGACCGCTGCCGCATGGAGGTCCCGCTCCTGCTCGAGTACTCGCCCGGCCATCAGGTGGCGTGCCACTACCCCGTCACCGAGAGCCTGGGCTCCGAGCTCATCGTCGGGCCGGACTCGGGCCTGGTGGAGCTGCAGGCTCCGATGGTGCAGCCGCCCAGCGAGGTCATCGCGGACATGGAGTCCGCCGGCTCGTCGCGTCCCGAGGGCGTCGACTACGCCGGGGACCCCAACACCTTCCGTGAAGGCGACTGGTAGGAGTCCCCAGCCGTCCCTCGTGAGGCGGCCAGGTCAGGCGCCCCCGAGGTGGTCCTGGAAGAACTGGACCTCGAGTCGGAGCAGGTTCTCGGCCACGATCTCCTGCGGGGTCATGTGGGTCACCCCGCTGAGCGGGAGCACCGAGTGGGGCTTGCCGGCGGCGAGCAGCGCACTCGACAGCTGCAGCGTGTTGGCAGCAAGGACGTTGTCGTCGGCGAGTCCGTGGATGATCAGCAGCGGCCGCTCGAGCTGGGGCGCGCGCCACAGCAGCGACGAGACCCGGTAGGCCTCGGGCTGCTCGTCGGGAAGCCCGAGGTACCGCTCGGTGTAGGCCGTGTCGTACAGCGACTGCTCGGCGACCGGCGCTCCTGAGACGGCCGCGTGGAACACGTCCGGACGATCGAGCACGGCGAGGCCGGCGAGCATGCCGCCGAAGGACCAGCCGGTGATGCCCACGCGACCGAGGTCGAGATCGGGGTGGAGCTCGCCCAGGGCCTGGAGCCCGGCAACCTGGTCGGCCAGCACGCCCGTGGCGAGGTCGAGGTGCACCCCGAACTCCCAGGCCGGTCCGCGCCCCGGAGTGCCGATGCCGTCGATGACCACGACAGCGAACCCCTGGTCGGCCAGCCACTGGTCGGACGCGAAGGCGCCGGCGGCGTGGACGACGCGTGCGTGGTGCGGCCCGCCGTACGGCGACACGATCACGGGCAGGGGTCCCGACCCCCGCACATGCCCGGCAGGCCACAGCACCGCGGTGGCCAGCGACCGGTCGGTGACGCGGGCGAATCCGACGACGGGGTCCACGGCGGGGGTCTCGGCGAGCGACCCGATCGGGCCGGAGGCGCCGACCAGCGTCGCGTGGTAGTCGGTGCCCACGCGGTCGGGCCTGGCGGTGGCGATGAGCATCGCGTCACCCCGGGCCACGACGGAGTTGACCGACGGACCGGATGTGAGCTGCTCGACCGTGCCGTCCCAGGCGACATGGACGACGTGCTGGTCCATGGAGTCGGAGGTGCCCACGACGACGACGCGATCATCGGACACGTCCATCACCCCGGCGACCTGCAGTCCGGGCGGGGTGAGCGGCCGGTCGTCTACCACCAGCTGGAAGGTGTCGTCGGGGATGTTCGCGACGATCTCGAGGAGCCCGCCGTCGGGCGCTCGGCACGGAACGCCGGGCAGGATCGTCACCCACGGCGTCGTGACCCGCTCGCGTACCTCCGCCAGCGCGGTCGCGCCGGGGGCGAGCTCCAGGATGAGCTGACGGTCCTGGCTGCGGCTCAGCACGCTGACGATGGCGCCGCCCAGGTCGTCGGTGACGACGGTGGTCAGGTAGGGATAGGCGATACGGTCCCAGGTGAGCTCGGTGCGCGTCCCGTCGAGCGAGAGCACGAAGAGCCGGGCCTCGGGGTTGGCGGTGCCGGCCGCCGGGTAGCGGTGCGGGACCGGGGCGACCTGAGGCTGCGCGGGATCGGAGATCCATCGCACCTCGACCTCCGACTCGTCGACGAACTCGGCGAGCAGGCGGTCGCTGGTGCCCAGCCACCACAGTCCGCGGGAGCGGTCGAACTCCTCGGCGGCGATGAAGTCGGCGAGTCCCCAGCTCTGGAGGTCGTTCTCGGGTGCTGCCAGGCACACGGCCCCCGTGCCGGCGGCGTCGTCGACCGGGACGGCATGGACGGCCCGGTCGCTGACGTACGCGGCCCACCGCCCGTCGGGGGACAGCTGCGGGTCGACGACGGGGCCCGGACTGGGCACCTCGCGTGCCGCCGCATCGGTCATGGCCAGGTCGACGACGTAGGGGATGCCGTCGAGGCTGAAGAGGGCACGCGACAGCGCCGCGTCGACGCTGTAGGCGGTGATGCCGCCGGTCGTCTCGCGCATCCGCTCGCGCCGGGCCTTCTCGGCAGCGGGCAGCTCGGCTCCCTCGCGCACCAGGGTGCGGGCGTCGACCACGCGTCGTTCCTCGAGCCGTCCGTCCATCGCCTCGGCGACCCACAGGCTGCCCACCGGGTCGCGGCCGCCGGCGCTGCGGATGAAGGCGAGGCGACCACCGTCGGGGGAGAGCCGGAAGGCGCGCGGGAGGCCGAGCCGGAACCGGCGGGTCGCCGCCTCCTGCCGAGGGAAGCTGACGGGCGGCTGGGCGGCATCAGTGGTCATGCGCGAATGCTAGGCACGGGTACCCTGTGCCGGTGAGCCGACGCCTCCTTATCGTCCATGCCCATCCCGATGACGAGTGCATCGGGACGGGCGCCACGATGGCCAAGTACGTGTCCGAGGGAGTCGGCGTCACCCTTGTCACCTGCACCCTTGGCGAGGAGGGCGAGGTGCTCCTGCCGGAGCTCTCGCACCTGGCCTCGGACCAGGACGACGCCCTCGGTGCCCACCGTCGCGAGGAGCTCGCGGCGGCCATGTCTGTCCTCGGCATCACGGACTGGCGACTGCTCGGCGGCCCCGGCCGGTTCCGCGACTCGGGCATGATCGGCACTCCGGCCAACGAGCGTCCTGACTGCTTCTGGCGCACCGACCTCCTGACGGCCGCCATCGAACTGGTGGCAGTGCTGCGCGAGGTGCGACCCCAGGTCGTGGTCACCTACGACGACTTCGGCGGCTACGGGCACCCGGACCACATCCAGGCCCATCGGGTCACGCACTACGCGGTGGCGCTGGCCGAGAGCCCCACCTTCCGCCGCGACCTGGGCGAGGCCTGGAGCGTGTCGAAGGTCTACTGGACGGCCTTCCCGCGCAGCGTGGTGGTGGCCGGAATCGAGGCGATGAAGGCGCAGGGCATCGAGGACGACTTCACGTCGATGGACCCGAACGACCTGCCCTTCGCCTGCGACGACAGCCTGGTGACGACCGCCGTCGAGGCCCACGCGTTCCTCGACCAGAAGATGGGCGCCCTCCGGGCGCACGGCACGCAGGTCAGTGTCGACGGCGGCTTCTTCGCCCTCGCCGACAACGTGGGGGCCGAGGCGTTCGGCACCGAGTACTACCGGCTCGCACGGGGCGCGCTCCACGTCGAGCCCGGCGCCTCCGTCGAGTCCGACCTGTTCGCCGGGCTCCCCGAGTGACGCGGCGGTGATCACCCGCGGGGCCGGGGCCCTCGCCCTGGTCCTGGCCGGCGCCGTCATCGGACTGCTCGGGGCGTTCGTGCAGGCTCAGCGCGCCGTGGTCGAGCTGCCGTGGGGCACGCTGGCGATCCCGTGGGGACTCGCGCTCGTGTGGGTGGCGCTCCTCGCGGCCATCAGGGGCGGGGCCTGGGCCCTGCGCTCACGATGGGGCAGCTGGGCCATCCTCGCGGGCTGGCTCGTGGCGACCGTCCTCCTGTCCACGGAGTCGCCCTCCGGCGACCTCGCCCTCTCCGGAGGCGCGCGCCAGATGACCTACCTGCTCGGTGGCGTCATCCTGGGTTCGGCGGCGGCGACGCTGCCGGTGCCCCGGTCCGCGCGGGCGGCAGGCGGTGAGGGGAACCCGTAGACGTGTTCGCGCGTCCGAACGTCGGGGCGTGATGTTCTCGGCGATCCCGCCTACGATCAGTAGGACGGCCACCCCCGGCCGCAGACGGAGCGAGGAGCGGGTGTTATGCCGGGCGGGAGCCTCATGACCATGCCGCTCCTGCGCCTGCGCATCCTGGCCGGCGTGGTCCTCGCCCTCATCATCGTCCTGGCCCTGTACGTCGCCGTCGCGATGCGATCCGGCTCGACGGCCGCTGCCGGCACCACGGTGGGAGGCGTCGTCATCGGCGGTCTCACCGTCGAGGAGGCCGAGGCCGCCGTCACCGAGGCCCTCGGCCCGATCCAGCGCAAGCGCCTGCGGGTCACGGCGCTCGATCAGACCTTCGTCGTCAAGCCGGGTGAGGCCGGTCTCGCACTGGACGCTGCCGCCTCCGTGGCTCCCGCCTACGGCCGCACCTGGAACCCCAAGGACCTCGTGGACCGCTTCCTCGGGGGCGATTCCCTCCCGGCCGTGGCCGCCGTCGACGAGGCCGCCCTGGCAGCCCAGGTGCAGGTGATCTCGGATGCCCTCGACGTGGCACCGGTGGAGCCCGTCCTGGTCGTCGAGGACGGCGAGCCGGTGCTCACGCCGGGCGTGCCGGGCCGCGCCCTCGACGTGGAGGCGACGTCGGCGGCGCTGGTCGATGCCGTGCTCAGGCCCCGGGCCCCCGTCAGGGCAGCCGTCATCAAGGTCGAGCCGTCCGTGTCGTCCGAGGCTGCCGCGTCCGCCGTCGAGATGGCGACGGAGGCGGTCTCGTCGCCCATCACGGTGCGTGCGGAGTCCGTGTCGGCGGTGCTCCCCGGTGACGCGGTGGGCGAGGCGCTCAGCTTCACGGTCGAGGGCGACGAGCTCGTCCCCCAGCTCGACGGCGCCGTCCTGCATCGCGCCCTCCGCAAGCAGCTCAAGCCGATCGAGATCTCCGGTCGTGACGCCACCTTCAAGATCCGCAAGGGCGTCCCCAAGGTCGTGAAGTCCAAGGTCGGGCGCGGCGTGTCCGACGACGAGCTTGCGACGGCCGTCGCCGCCGTCCTCGACAAGCCGGCCGGGCAGCGATCCGTCACGGTCACGGTCGGGCTCCGCGAGCCTGACCTCACCACCGAGCAGGCGCGGGAACTGGGTGTCACGGAACGGCTCTCGACGTTCACCCAGTACTTCCCCTACGCCGCCTACCGGGTGCAGAACATCGGCGAGGCGGCCCGGCGCATGAATGGCACGCTGCTCATGCCCGGCGACACCTTCTCGCTCAACGACACCATCAAGGAGCGCACCGAGAAGAACGGCTACACGGTCGGGTTCGTGGTGGGCGAGGGCGGCGTCTTCGACGAGCAGCTGGGCGGCGGCGTATCGACGGCCGCCACGACAGCGTGGACCGCGGCGTTCTACGGCGGCATGGAGCGCGTCCAGACGGTGGCGCACTCCATCTACATCTCCCGCTACAAGCCGGGACTCGAGGCGACCGTGGCGTGGGGCCTGTTCGACATGAAGTTCCGCAACACCACCCCGAACGCCGTCTTCATCACCTCGTCGATCACCAACGGCTCGATCACGGTGTCGCTCTGGGGCACCAAGGAGTACGACAAGATCGAGGCCGAGTACGGCAAGCGCACGAACATCCGGCCGTTCACCACGATCTACGACAAGTCGAAGACCTGCCTCGGCCAGGGCGGGGTCGACGGATTCACCATCACCGTGGACCGGGTGTTCTACAAGGACGGTGAGGAGGTCAAGCGCGAGCCGATCACGACGACCTACAAGCCCGCGCCTGAGGTCATCTGCGGCAAGAAGCCGGACAAGAAGCCGGAGAAGGACCCCGACGGTCCCTCGGCCTCCCCGTCCCCGTCGCCGTCGGCCTCGGAGACCGCCAAGCCGAGTGACAAGCCCAGCGCCAAGCCCAGCCCGAAGCCGAGTTCCGAGCCGACGGTCGAGGGCGACACCTTCACGAACCCGTCGCCGAGCCCGTCGTCGACGAAGCCGGCCAAGCCGAACCGCGACTAGCCGGCCAGCGTCGGACCGCGACGAGCCGTCGTCAGCGCTGAACCTGCTGGCCGTCCGGGGTGTCGATCACGGGGAAGCCGAGGGCGGCGAGCTCGTCGCGCAGGCGGTCGCTTCCGGACCAGTCGCGCGCCGCGCGCGCCTCGGCCCGGGCGGACAGCAGCGCCTCGACCTCGTCCGGCAGGGGTGCCTGTGCCGCAGGAGCGCGGCCGACGTCGCGGGCGAGGTCGAGCCCGAGCAGGCGGTCCAGGTGCGCGAACGCCTCGAACTTCGCCCCCGGCGACACTGCCGGGTCCTTCTCCAGCTCGCGCAGCAGGCTGATGGCCCGGGGTGTGTCGAGGTCGTCGTCGAACATGGCCCGGACGCTCGCGACGACCTCGGCCGGCATGGCCTCCGAGGGGTGGGTGGCCCAGTCCGCGAGGCGCTCGCGCCAGCGGGTGATCATCGAGTCGGCCGCGACGAGCACCTCCCAGGTGAGGTTCATCTGCTGGCGGTAGCGATGCTGCAGGAAGGCCAGCCGCAGCGCCAGCGGGTCGAGAGCGCGGTCGACGAGGTCGCCGACGAGCACGACGTTGCCGGAGGACTTGCTCATCTTGCGGCCCTCGAAGAGCAGGTGCTCTCCATGCACCCAGTGCCGCACCACGTCGGTGCCGGTGGCGCAGTTGCTCTGCGCGCGCTCGTCCTCATGGTGCGGGAAGCGCAGGTCGATGCCACCGGTGTGCACGTCGATCGTGCTGCCGAGCAGGGCCAGGCTCATCGCACTGCACTCGGTGTGCCAGCCGGGGAAGCCGACGCCCCACGGTGTGTCCCACACCAGCTGGGTGCGGGTGTCCAGGGCCCGCTTCCACAGGGCCCAGTCGGCGTGGAAGGCCTTGGCGGGGTCCACTGCTCCCTCGAACCGGTGGCCTGGCCGGAGGTCGTCGAGACGGTTGCCGCTGAGCTCGCCGTAGCCGGGGAAGCTGCGGGCGTCGAAGAAGACCGAGCCGTCGCCGCCGACATAGGCGTGCCCGCGCTCCATCAGCAGGGCGATGAGGTCGATCATGAGGTCGATCGACTCGCTGGCCCTCGGGTAGTGCGCCGCCGGGTAGATGTTCAGCGCGGCGAGGTCGGCGTGGAAGCGCTGCTCGTACTCGCGGGCGATCTCGAGGGCGGTGAGCCCCTCGAGCGCCGCCTGCCGGAGAACCTTGTCGTCCCCGTCGCCCTGCCCCTCGTCGACGGCCCCGAGTCCGGTGTCGTCCGCCATGTGGCCCACGTCGGTGATGTTCTGCACGACCACGACGGACAGCCCCTCCATCTCGGCGGTGCGCCGGATGAGGTCGGTCAGCAGGAAGGTGCGCATGTTGCCGACGTGGGCATCCCGGTAGACCGTCGGCCCGCAGGCGTACACGCTCAGCTCCCCGGGCCGGCTCGGGACGACGGGGACCACGGCCTTGAGGCGGGTGTCGTAGAGGCGCACCTGCCCAGACTAGGCGTCCGGGAGCGTCGCGCCACGCGGCCCTTGGGCGCGGTCGCCGTCCCTCCCGCTCGGCGGTTGTGTAAGTTGTCCTCGGTCGGCGACTGCGCCCGCACCCGCCACATGATTCGGAGGCTCAGGTGACCTACGTCATCGCTTTCCCCTGCGTGGACCTCAAGGACAAGGCCTGCATCGAGGAATGTCCGGTCGACTGCATCTACGAGGGCGATCGGATGCTCTACATCCAGCCGGATGAGTGCGTCGACTGCGGGGCGTGCGAGCCGGTCTGCCCGGTCGAGGCGATCTTCTACGAGGACGACGTCCCCGGCGAGTGGAAGGACTACACGGCCGCCAACGCCGAGTTCTTCGTCGACCTGGGATCGCCCGGCGGTGCGGCCAAGCTCGGTGCGCAGGACTTCGACGCGCCGCTGCTGGCCAGCGTGCCGCCGCAGGAGCACGAGCACTGAGTCCGGTCGCGGCCGGCCGGCTCGCCGACCGGCTCCCCGACTTCCCCTGGGACGTCCTCGCTCCCTACGGCGAGATCGCGCGCCGGCATCCCGGCGGCATCGTCGACCTCTCGGTCGGCACTCCCGTCGATCCGACCCCCATTCTCATCCAGGACGCGCTTCGGGCGGCCGCTGATGCCCCGGGCTACCCGACCGCCGCGGGCCGCGACGACCTCCGCGCCGCATGCGCCGGCTGGATCCACCGCCGGCTCGGTGCCGTGGTCGCGCCGTCCGCCGTGCTGCCGGGCATCGGGTCGAAGGAGCTCGTCGCCTCCCTGCCGCGCATGCTCGGGCTGTCGGCGGGGGACCGGGTGGTCATCCCGCGCATCGCGTACCCCACGTACGCCGTGGGCGCCGTCCTCGCCGGAGCCGAGCCCGTGGCCACCGACGAGCCGGAGACGGTGGAGGGTGCCGCGCTCGTCTGGCTGAACTCGCCGGGCAATCCGACGGGATCCGTGCTGGCGCCCGAGCGCATGGCGCAGATCGTCGCGTGGGCGCGGGAGACGGGAGCGATCGTCGTGAGCGACGAGTGCTACGTCGAGCTGGGATGGGACGCCGAGCCGGTTTCCGTTCTCCACCCCGACGTCTGCGGCGACGACCATGCGCGGGTGCTGGCGGTCCACTCCCTCTCGAAGCGGTCGAACCTGGCGGGCTACCGGTTCGGCTTCGCGGCAGGTGACCCGTCGCTGGTCGCCGATCTGCTGGCCGTGCGCAAGCACAGCGGGATGATGGTGCCCTCACCCGTGCAGGCGGCCGCCATCGCCGCGTGGAACGACGACGAGCACGTGGCCGTCCAGCGCGAGGTCTACCGGCGCCGGCGTGACGTCCTGCGCGCGTCCCTCATGGCTGCGGGCTTCCGGATCGATCACAGCGAGGCGGGCCTCTACCTCTGGGCGACCCGGGGTGAGCCGTGCTGGGAGACCGTGGCCTGGTTCGCCGATCGCGGCATCCTCGTGACTCCCGGGGACTTCTACGGCCCGGCCGGAGCGCTGCACGTGCGGATCGCGCTCACCGGCACCGACGACCGGATCGACACCGTCCCGGGACGGCTGGCCACCGGCTGATCAGTCGTATAGACAGGCTGGGGATGACTCCGGGAAGCGGGTCGGTACGCTCCGGTCAGGAGGTTGTCGTGACTGAGGTCGTTCTGAACTATCCGGGTGGCGAGCTGCCCCTGGCGGAGGTCCCGTCCACCGTCGGCGAGTCCGGGGTCAACATCGGCGCGCTGCTCAAGCAGACCGGTCGGGTGACCCTCGACCACGGCTTCGTCAACACCGCGGCGTGCACGTCGTCGATCACCTACATCGACGGGGATGCGGGCATCCTGCGCTATCGGGGCTACCCGATCGAGCAGCTGGCGGAGAAGTCGACCTTCCTCGAGACCTCGTACCTGCTCATCTACGGCGAGCTGCCCACGGCGACGGAGCTCGACGAGTTCAAGGCCCTGATCCGCAAGCACACGATGCTGCACGAGGACCTGCGACGCTTCTTCGACGGGTTCCCGCGCGATGCGCACCCGATGCCGGTGCTCTCCTCGGCGGTGTCCGCCCTGTCGACGTTCTACCAGGACTCGCTCGACCCGTTCGACCCCCGTCAGGTCGAGATCTCGACGATTCGCCTGCTCGCGAAGGTTCCGACGATCGCCGCCTACGCGTACAAGAAGTCGGTGGGGCAGCCGTACCTTTACCCGGACAACTCGCTCGGGTTCATCGACAACTTCCTGCGGATGACCTTCGGCGTACCGGCCGAGGACTACGACGTCAACCCGGTGATGTCGCGGGCCCTGAACCAGCTGCTGCTGCTGCATGCGGACCACGAGCAGAACTGCTCGACCTCGACGGTGCGGCTGGTGGGCTCCTCGCACGCGAACATGTTCGCCTCGGTCTCGGCCGGCATCAACGCGCTGTTCGGGCCCTTGCACGGCGGGGCCAACCAGGCCGTCATGGAGATGCTGCAGGGCATCCACGCGCAGGGCGGCGGCGTCAACACCTTCATCCGCCAGGTCAAGGACCGTCAGGATGGCGTGAAGCTCATGGGCTTCGGGCACCGCGTCTACAAGAACTACGATCCGCGGGCCGCGATCGTGAAGAGGACGGCGCACGAGCTCTTCGACGCCCTCAACGTGAGTGATCCCCTCCTCGACATCGCCCTGCGCCTCGAGGAGGTCGCGCTCGCCGACGACTTCTTCGTCTCGCGCAAGCTCTACCCGAACGTCGACTTCTACACCGGCCTGATCTACAAGGCGATGGGCTTCCCGACGCGGATGTTCACGGTGCTGTTCGCCCTCGGGCGGCTGCCGGGCTGGATCGCCCAGTGGCGCGAGATGATCGGCGACCCCGACACGAAGATCGGCCGGCCGCGACAGGTCTACATCGGCGAGGTCCTCCGCGACTACGCGCCCATCTCCGCGCGCCAGGACTAGCGACCCATGGCGGGTGCCCGCGTGATCGAGGCTGCTCCGCGCCGGGTCGTCGTCGAGGTGCTCATTGCGCGGGCCACGACCGGCGACGTCTACGCCGCCATCAGCGACGTGGCGCGGATGGGGGAGTGGAGCCCGGAAGGCCGAGGAGTGCCCGGTCCGGACGGTGCCCTGACGGTGGGTGCGCGGTTCGGCGGCAGCAACCGCAACGGATGGTTCCGCTGGTCGACCTCGTGCTCGGTCGCCGTGGCCGACCCGGGCCGGGAGTTCGCGTTCGACGTCTCGTTCGCGGGCCGCGCGGTGGCGCGCTGGTCGTACGTCCTCGAGCAGGAGGGCGACGGCGTGCGGGTGCGCGAGACCTGGTCGGACGCCCGCGGTCAGGCCATGGTGCTGGCCGGCGTCGTGGGCACCGGGGTGCGCGACCGGTCGGCGCACAACGCCCGGACGATGACCGCCACCCTCGACGCGATGAGCCGTGCCCTGGCGGGGACGGCGCCCTAGCGCGGCGGCCCCTTCCCGTTTCTCCCGTAGAACGG
>CALGTB010000045.1 GCA_937902285.1 uncultured Actinomycetes bacterium
GGCGCCTGCGCCGCGCTCGCGGAGGACCGCACCACGTGGTCCGGAACCGTGCTCGCGGTGTTCCAGCCTGCGGAGGAGAAGGGCACCGGCGCCCAGGCGATGATCGAGGACGGCCTCTTCTCGCGCTTCCCGACGCCGGTCGTCGTGCTCGGGCAGCATGTCGCGCCGCTGCCGGCCGGGGTCATCGGGCTGCGTTCGGGGCCGACGTTCGCGGCAGCGGACACCCTCCGGATCACGCTGCATGGGCAGGGGGCCCACGGGTCGCGCCCCGAGGCCTCGGTCGATCCCATCGTCATGGCGGCCGCGACCGTCATGCGGCTGCAGACCATCGTGTCGCGCGAGGTGGGCGGGGCGGAGACGGCCGTGGTCACCGTCGGGACGATCCACGCGGGATCAGCGGCGAACATCATCCCGGCGGACGCGGAGCTCGTGCTCAACGTCCGGACGTTCACCGACGACGTGCGCACCCGCGTCATCGATGCCATCGGTCGCATCGCCCGCGCCGAGGCGGCTGCCTCGGGGGCCCCGCGAGAGCCGGACATCGAGCCCTTGAACTCCTTCCCCGCCGTCGTCAATGATCCGGACGCGGTCGAGCGCACGCGTGCCGCGCTGCAGGAGGCTGCCGGGTTCGTGGTCGATCCCGGCAGCATCACCGGCAGCGAGGACGTCGGGATGCTGGCGTCGGCGGCCGGCGCGCCCTGCGTCTACTGGCTGCTGGGCGGCGCCGATCATGCCGCGTTCGAGGGAGCCACGACGATGGAGCAGCTTGCTGAGCGCGTCCGGACGATCCCGTCCAACCACTCGCCGCTGTTCGCCCCCGTGGTCGAGCCCACCCTCACGGTGGGCATCGCGGCACTCGTCGCGGCCGCCCGCGAGTGGCTCAGGGCCGACGGCCCGTGAAGTCGAGCATCCGCTCCTGAAGCGGTGCGTCGTCGGGCACTGATCCGCTCGGACCCTCGCCGAACACGCCCACTTGGCCGATGAACGGCGCGAAGGGCTGAAGCAGCTCCCAGACCGCGGCGACGGCCTCGGCATCGAGGGCCTCGTCGCCTCCGGTCGCCTGGGCGAGGTCCCACGCGTGCACGACGAGGTCCGTGAGCCTGAAGTCGAGCAGCTGACTGGCCGGCATGTCGCCCATGGGGTGATGCACGATGGCGGTCATGTCGCCGGCGGCGAACGCGTCTGCCTGGGCGCGGGCACTCTCGGCGAAGGCGGCGGGCAGGTCGGTGTCCTCCCGCGAGAGCCCGAAAGCGGCCTTGGCCTCATCGCGCGTGCCGCCGGCCAGCAGCACCGTGGCCATGCGGTTGCCGCCCACGACGTGATCGACGAGGTCGCGGACGGTCCATTCGCCCAGCCCGCTGGGCTGCGTCCACTGGTCCGGAGCGACCAGGCGAACCCGTCGGTCGAACTCGTTGGTCGCGTGCGGAAGGACGTCGAGGCTGGTCATGGCCCGAGGCTAGGCCGTCACGGCGACGCTCGCGGGTGGTTTGCCGGGCCTTCCGTGGAACTGCGGGACCCGCGTGCAGCGCCTAGGGTCAGGGGATCATGGAGGCGGCTGAGGGAGTGGACGTGACGGGAGCACCGATCCGGGTGGGGCTCCTGGCCTACGGGGCCATCGGGCACGAGCACAGCCAGGCGGTGCAGGCCACGCCCGGGATGGTGCTGGCCGCGGTCTGCGACACGAACCCCGCGAGGATCGAGGCAGCGCTGGCCCTGGCACCGTCGGCAGAGGCCTTCACCGACGGAACCGAGATGCTCGACTCGGGGCTCATCGATCTCGTCGTGATCTCCACGCCGCCGGACCGGCACTTCGCGGGCGCGCGCGACGCACTGTCGCGGGGCATCCACGTGGTGCTCGAGAAGCCCATGGCCCTGACCACCGTCCAGTGCGACGAGCTCATCGACATGGCCGCCGCGGCAGGCCTCCTCCTCGTGGTCTACCAGAACCGCCGCTTCGATCCCGACTTCGTGGCGATGGCCGCGGCCATCGCGGCCGGGGAGATCGGGGAGGTCTTCAGCTACGAGTCCTTCGTCGGCGGCTACTCCTCGCCGTGCACCTACTGGCACTCGGACGCGAGCGTGTCCGGGGGAGCGATCTTCGACTGGGGCAGCCACTTCCTCGACCAGGTGCTCGCGGTGATGCCGGGCCGCGTCGACCATGTCACCGGACTGAACCAGAAGCGGCACTGGCACCACGTCACCAACGCCGACCATGCCCAGGTGACGGTGACGTTCGCGGACGGGGCCCAGGCGACGTTCATCAACTCCGACCTCGCCGCCGCGCGCAAGCCCAAGTTCTACGTACTGGGCACGGAAGGCGGCATCGTGGGCGACTGGGACCCGGCCGCCGGTTCCGCGGTCGCCGACCTGCCGGCGCTCCTCACCCTCTTCCGGGCAGACGGCACGAGCACGCCGCTGGCACCCGTGTCGCCGCCCGCGTACGAGTTCCACCGTTCGATCGTGCGCCTGCTGCGCGACGGGACGCCGATGCGCATCACGAGTGCGCAGTCGCGCGACGTGGTCGCGCTGATGGAGGCTGCCGAGCAGTCCGCCCTCGAGAACGGGCGGCCCGTCACGCCGAGCCTGCTGCGGGGATGACCGTCGGGTGGGGCTTCCTCGGCGCCGGCTGGATCGCGCAGCGGGCGATGGCCCCGGCGGTGTCGGCGGCGCCGAACGCCCGGCTGGTGGCCGCGGCGAGCAGCGATCCCAGCCGTGCCGCACTGCTCGGACCTGGGGCCGTGCATCGCTCGTACGACGATCTCGTGAGCGATCCCGCGGTCGACGTGGTGTACATCGCGCTGGCCAACCACCAGCACGCTGAGTGGGCCATCCGGGCGCTACAGGCCGGCAAGCACGTGCTGTGCGAGAAGCCCCTGGCGCTGGACGCCGGCCAGGCCCGCGCGATGGCTGCCGCGGCCGATGCGGCCGACCGGATGCTCGTCGAGGCGGTGTGGACGCGATGGCATCCGCGGTTCCGCCGCCTCGTCGAGGTCGTGGACGAGGGTCTCCTCGGGCCCCTCACCGGGTTCCGGTCGGAGTTCACGTTCACGCGGGCCGAGGACGGCGGATACCGCTCGCAGCCCGCGCTGGGCGGCGGCGCCCTCCTGGACGTCGGCGGGTACCAGGCGCATGCGCTGATCGCCCTGGCGTCGTCGACGGATCCCTTCGTGGTGGAGTGGGTCGAGCGGGTCGTCGGGCCCACCGGCATCGACGTGACCACCCGGGTGGCCGCCCGCGCGGGCGGGGCGGTCGCCGTGCAGTCGGTCAGCTCGTTCGACCTGCCCGAGCGGCAGGGCCTGACGGTCACCGGGGAGCGGGCGTCCGCCATGCCGCTCGGACCGCAGGCCTTCACCTCCTGGCGCGAGCCGACGAGCCTGCAGGTGGGGTCGCGGGTGGAGCACTTCGAGGCCGTGGACGCCTACGCGGTGATGGTCGAGAACGTGAGCGCGGCGGTCGACGGCGGTGCCGGGTGGGTCGTGCCCCTCACGGAGTCGCTCCGTGCCGCGGAGATCCTGGACGCCGTGGCGGCGAGCGGAAGCGGGCCTGCCTCGTCGCCGTGAGGGCGGATGGGCAGTCACCCGTCCGATACGTGTGTTAGGCGGCTGTAACACAGTCGCCCTACCCTGTTAGTCGTCCCTACCCGATTCAGGTGTGGCTGAGTCCTTCAGCCCGATGGGCACGACGTCCGTCGAGGGGCATCAACCCACGATGGAGGTCCCCCGAATGACCATCACGACCGAATCACCCGCCTGGGCGAGTGCGCCGGTGACCAGCGCTGAGATGATCGATCTCGCCCCCGAGATCTACCGTCAGCGCCTGGTCGTCGAAGGACTCGTCGACCGCCCGATCGAGCGGCACGAGATCGTCGAGTACCTGTCGCAGCTGTCGCGGGTCCTGGACATGATCACCGTCCTCGAGCCCGTGACGCACGAGTCCGACCTGTACGGCTGGGCCGGCTGGATCCACTGGGAGACGTCCGGCGCCCACTTCTACGCCTGGGATCGCCCGCGGCTGTTCTTCAGCGTCGACATGTACACCTGCAAGTGGTTCTCGAACGAGATGGCCGTCGAGTTCACTCGCGACTTCTTCAACGCCCGTCAGGTGGTGTCCCGTGCGTTCTGACACCCTCATGCGGCCGGCGGCCCGATCGGTGGACGCAGCGACGCTGCTGTTCCTCAACTTCAATGTCAAGGGCGACCTCCTCGAGGCGGCCCGCCAGTGCGAGCAGGACGTGTTCCTCGCCTCGTTCGGCAACACCCGCGAGCAGCTCGACGAGGAGTACGGACCGTACGACGCGCAGTCCGTGTTCCTGACCGTGTCGAACTCGGACAACGTGGTTCTCGGTGCCGTGCGCATCATCACGCCGGGGCCGGCCGGGCTCAAGACCCTGAACGATGTCAAGAAGGCACCGTGGCTCATCGACGGCGAGCGGTCGGCGCGCGCCGCCGGCGCAGACCTCGACGCCACCTGGGACATCGCGACCCTCGGCGTGCGTGATGAGCATCGTGGCAGCAGGGTCAAGGTGGCCATGTCGCTCTACCACGGGATCCTGCGCGCGGGCCGGGCCAACGGCGTGCGCTCGCTGACGGCGATCCTCGACGAGCAGGCCCGTCGCGTGCTGGCCGCGCTCGACTACACCCACCTGCCGCTGCCGGGCACGTCATCGGCGCCCTACCTCGGGTCGGCATCGAGCACGCCCGTGTACTACCACGCGAGCATGCTGGACGCCCAGCGTCGGGCCAACCCCGAGTCGTTCCGACTGGTGATCCAGGGCGTGGGCCTCGACGGGGTGTCCGTGCCGGACGACTCGGCGTTCCTGCTGCCCACGACCGTGCCGCTGACGCGGCGTGGCGAGGTGGCCGCGTGACGGGGGAGCGGTGGTCGAGGGCGCCCGAGCCGGGCGGACCCGGGTCGGCTCGTACCGGCTCGGGCTATGCGGAGTCGGGCTGGTCCTCGGCGGGCGGCACGATCCGCATGGTCGGCAGCGGACGGCCCCAGTCGAGGGCCCACTCCTCGATGTCCTCGGCCGGCATCGGTGGTGCGATGTAGTAGCCCTGCAGGATGTCGACGCCCAGGGCCGTGACCTCGGACGCCACCTCCTCTGACTCCACTCCCTCGGCGACGACCCTGACGTCGAGTGCATGGGCCATGTTGATGGTGGACGCCACGATGAGGCGGCTGCGCGGGTCGGAGTGGACGCTGGCGACGAAGCTGCGATCCATCTTCAGCTCGCTGAGGGGGAGGTCGCGAAGGTACGACAGCGAGGAGAAACCAGTCCCGTAGTCGTCGATGGACGTGCGCAGGCCGTGCCGGCGGATGTCCAGGAGCAGTTCGCGCGCCCTCTCGGGATCGGCGATGAACGTGTCCTCGGTGACCTCGATGGTGATGTCATCCCTCGGCACCGAGGTGCGCGACAGCGCCTTGTAGATGAACGGCATGAGCCCGCCGTTGAGCAGCTCCGGCGGCGCGATGTTGATCGACACGTTGAGGTGCAGCCCTGCGCGGCGCCAGCGCGATGCGTCGGAGATCGCCTGGCTGACCACGACCTCGGACAGCTGCTGCATGAGCCCGGCACGACGGGCCACCGGAAGGAAGAGCATCGGCAGGACCATGCCCCGGTCCGGGTGCTCCCACCGCACGAGTGCCTCGACCCCGATGACCTGCTGGGTCGCCGAGTCGACCTTCGGCTGGTACCACGCCTTGATCTGCCCCTTGTTCAGGGCGCGACGCAGCTCATCGCCCATCTGGAGCCGCTGCCGGGAGAACTCGTCGCGCTCGACGTTGTAGAGCTGAGCTCCGGCGCGCGTCGTCTTCGACTCGTACATCGCAACGTCGGCCCTGCGCAGCAGGTCGGCGGCCTCGGTGTCGCCGGGCTCGCGCATCGTGATGCCCATGGATGCGTCCATGGCGAGGTCGAGCCCGTCGATGCGCGCGCGGGCCAGCAGGGTCTGCCGGATCGCCTGTGCGCTCTCGAGCAGGGTGAGCGGATCCTCGGTGTCGAAGACGACGGCGAACTCGTCTCCGCCGACGCGCGCCAGCATGACGTTCTGGGGAAGCGACTCGCGCACCCGGAGCGCGACGAGCTCGAGGAGGGTGTCACCCGCGCTGTGTCCGAGGGTGTCGTTGACCTCCTTGAACCCGTCGAGGTCGAGGAGCAGCAGCGCGAGCGGGCGCTCCTGCGGAATGCGCATGTCCAGCTCGCGGAACACGGCCCGGCGGTTCGGCAGTCCGGTGAGGTCGTCGGTGATCGCGAGCCGGAAGGCCTCGGCGGCGGCCCGCGAGTCGCGGAGGGCGATGGTCAGGCGGGCACTGGTCGCCACGAGTGTCAGGACGGCGGGGAAGGCGACGGCGTAGCCGATGGCGCCTTCCGGACGGGCGACGAGCAGGATGATCGCGAGCAGGAAGCTGGCGACGAGGAACCACTCGGGGAGCCGTCGTCCGAGGGTCGCGGTGGGCATCCGCGGCGTGCAGGCGGCCCCGACGATGAGGGTCAGGGCCAGGCCCCAGACGAGGATCAGCGTCATCGTGAAGTCGTAGGGACCCGTCGACAGCTTGAGCACCAGGCTCGAGTCGGCGATCGCCATGACGACGAATCCGCCGATGAGCGACAGCGCGCGTCGCGACAGGCTGCGCGATGCCAAGGCCCACTGCCCGACGACGACGAGGGCCAGGCACAGGTCGAGCACCGGGTAGATCAGCGCCACGAGCAGCGGCACGCCGCCCTCGGGGAAGGCCCGGGAGAACGGGGTCAGCAGCAGCACTGCGGCGAGGGCTCCGCCGCTGCCGCACACGATGAGGGCATCGAGCCACGCCGTCGTCGTGCTGCCCCTCCGGTGGCCGGCATCGAGCACGACGAAGGCGGCGAAGCCCACGTACGAGGCGAGGAAGAGCCACTCGCCGGCGGAGGGGAAGGTGTGCCCCGACGCCGACCCCGCGCTGCTGACGGCCATCGATCCGGCGGCCCACAGGGCGAGTCCTCCGGTGAGCGAGCCGAGGGCGATCCGACGCTCGGGCCAGCGGACCATCGCGATGATGAGCCGGGTGAAGACGATGGCGAAGAACACGCCCATGCAGATGACGAGCGCGATCTCGTTGGGCGGTCCGCCGGTGACCATGCCGAGGATGAGTCCGACGGCGCCGCCGAGGGCCAGGAATGCCCAGGTGACGTAGCCGAGGTCCTTGACCATCGAGCGGCGAGGGGCGGGCAGGGTCGCGAAGGCGGTCACGTGATGCCCCCTTCCCTCGCCCCTCATACGGGCATCTGCAGCCGAGGGTACAAGGAATGCTGAGGACGCGCCCCCCTCGTGCCTCACTAGGCTGGCGAGGCCAACGAGCCCCGACGGTGGAGTGATGATGAGCGCAGCGTCCGTGACCCTGCCGGATCGTGCCCGGGTCGTCATCATCGGCGGCGGCGTGATCGGCACGTCGGTCGCGTACCACCTCGGGCACCTGGGGTGGTCCGACGTCGTGCTGCTCGAGCGCGACCGCCTGACGTCGGGCACGACGTGGCATGCCGCGGGGCTGATGACCTGCTTCGGGTCTCTCTCCGAGACGTCCATGTCGATGCGGCAGTACACGCGCGAGCTCTACCGCCGGCTCGAGTCGGAGACGGGCCTCTCGACGGGGTTCAAGCCGGTCGGCTTCATCGAGGCGGCCGCCGACGAGGGCCGGCTCGAGGAGTTCCGCCGCGTCGCCGCGTTCAACCGCCATGTCGGCCTCGAGGTGCACGAGATCGACCGGCGCGAGATGTCGGAGCGCTTCCCGCTGGCCGTGACCGACGACCTGCTCGCCGGCTTCTACGTGCCGGCCGACGGCCGGGTCAACCCCGTCGACGTGACGATGTCGCTCGCCAAGGGCGCGCGCATGCAGGGTGTCCGCATCATCGAGGGCGTCGAGGTGAGCCAGGTCCTCACCGCGAACGGACGCGTGACCGGGGTCGCGACAGCGAGCGGCGACATCGAGTGCGAGTACGTGGTCAACTGCGCGGGGATGTGGGCGCGTCAGCTCGGCGAGCGCAACGGCGTCGTCATCCCGCTGCAGGCCGCCGAGCACTACTACCTCATCACCGAGCCCATCCCCGGGGTCGATCCCGACTGGCCGGTGTTCGAGGATCCGTCCCGCCACGGCTACTACCGCGAGGAGGGCGGCGGCCTCATGATCGGGCTGTTCGAGCCGGTCTGCGCGCCGTGGAGCGTCGGCGGCGTCCCGTCCGACTTCTCGTTCGGCGAGCTGGCACCGGACTGGGACCGGATGGGCCCGTACCTCGAGCGCGCCATGCAGCGCGTGCCCGTGTCCCTCGAGACGGGCATCCGGACCTTCTTCTGCGGACCGGAGTCGTTCACGCCCGACCTCGCCCCGATCGTGGGCGAGGCGCCGGGGATCGACAACTACTTCGTCGCCGCGGGCATGAACTCGGTCGGGATCCTCACGGGCGGCGGCATGGGGCGCATCGTCGCGCAGTGGATCGTCGACGGGCGGCCGGATGTCGACGTGACCGGGTTCAACATCGACCGCATGCAGGACTTCCAGCTGAACCCGCGCTACCGCGCGGAGCGCACGGTCGAGACGCTCGGCATGGTCTACCAGACGCACTTCCCCGGACGGTCGATGCAGACCGCGCGCGGCGTCAAGAGGTCGCCGGTGCATGCCCAGCTCGCGGCCGAGGGCGCCTACTTCAAGGACGTGAGCGGCTGGGAGGGTGCCGACTGGTACGCCCCGCCCGGAGTCGAGCCGCGCATCGAGGAGCTCACGTGGGGCCGGCAGAACTGGTTCCCCTACTGGGCCGACGAGCACCGGGCCGTCCGGGAGGGCGTCGCCCTCATGGACATGTCGTTCATGTCGAAGTTCCTCGTCCAGGGCGCCGACTCCGGGCGCTTCCTCGATCGGCTGTCGGCCAATGCCGTCGACGGTGCGCCGGGCGTGATCACCTACACCCAGTGGCTCAACGAGGCCGGCACGCTCGAGGCCGACCTCACCGTGACGAAGCTCGACGACGACCGGTTCATGGTCGTCGCGTCCGACAACGCGCATGGTCACGTGCAGGCCTGGATGCGCAGGCACCTCGACGACGATCGCGCGTTCGTCACGGACATCACCTCGGCGCTGGCGCAGGTCAACGTGCAGGGACCGCGGTCGCGGGAGCTGCTGCAGTCCGTCACGTCGGCGGACGTGTCGAACGAGGCGTTCGGCTTCCGGTCGGCCCGGTACATCGACATCGGCTTCGCGCGCGCCCTGTGCGTGCGCATCACCTACCTGGGGGAGCTGGGATACGAGCTCTACGTCCCGGCCGAGCAGGCGGTCCACGTCTACGAGCAGCTGCAGGAGGCGGGCCGGGGCGCGGGGCTGAGGCACGCCGGGCTCAAGGCCCTGTCGAGCCTGCGCATGGAGAAGGCCTACCGCGACTACGGCCACGACATCGACAACACCGACTCGGTGCTCGAGGCCGGACTCGGCTTCGCCGTGGCTGTCGACAAGCCCGGCGGCTTCATCGGACGTGACGCGGTGCTGGCGCAGAGAGCCGCCGGACCGCTGACGAGCCGCCTGCTGCAGGTGCGGCTGCTCGACCCCGAGCCGCTCATGCACCATGCCGAGATCGTGCTGCGCGACGGAGCGCCGGTCGGCTACGTGCGGGCGGCGAGCTACGGCCACACCCTCGGGGGCGCCGTCGGCCTCGCGATGGTCGACGCGGGCGAGCCGCTGACGGCGGACTGGATCGCGGGCGGTGCGTGGGAGATCGACGTGGCCGGAGAGCGCTACCCGGCGACGGCGTCGCTGCGCCCGATGTACGACCCGGAGAACGCCCGCATCCGGGCTTGATCGGCGACGCCCTCGGCATGACGCGCGGGCTTTCGACGTTTGTGGTCGAAGCGCGACGTGCCGCGCCTACGGTTGGGCCATGACCCATCGCCTTGCTGTCGCCGCGTTCGTCGCGGCTGCCACGGTGGGAACCCTCCTGCTCGGTGCCCTCGTGCCCGCCACCGCGCAGACGGCTCCCCGCTCGCCGAGTACTGCGGCCACCTGGTCGGAGGCCTCCGCCCGGCTGGGTACCGCGGGATCGTTGTGGGAGCCGAATGTGACGTTCGGCCTGCGCTTGACCGGGGGCATCAGCGTGCTTGCAGACAACCTCACCTTCGCCAGCGGCGCCGCTACTGGAGGCGACACGTTCGCGGGGGCCGAGTACGTCCGGGGCAACCGGTCCCTCCGCATCTCCCAGAAGTGGGCCGACACGGGGTGGGCGGCCGAGCCGGCGTACTCGACGAGCATGGCCCTCGTGGGCAACGTGAGGATCCCGCTCGTCGCCGGTGACTCGTTCGCGTCGGTACGGGCCAAGGTGTACGCCAATTGCTTCCCGCAGCCCGCCAACGCCGATCCCCGCCCTATTCCGGCCGGATTCCGATGCAAGCCATCGGACGTGAAGACCACCGGTGGGGTCGTCGTCATGACGGCTCGACTCCCCGCCCCCTCACCCGCGAGCGCGAGGACCTCGATCGTCCTCCAGAGCACTGGCCTGAGCTACGACATGCTCATGATCATCGCCATGGAGCTGCAGCTGGCTGAGGGAAGTGCCGAGGACGGCGCTGGGTCAGCGCAGATGATGGCCATGTGCGAGCAGATGGTCCGGGGCCGCATGACGTTCGCCCAGGCGGAGGCGTTCGCGCAGTCGAACGGGTACATCGCTCGCGTGGGCAGTGTCGACGGCGTGCCCCAGGCTGTCACGTCGGACTACCGACCAGACCGTTTCACCGTGGCCCTGGTGTCGAACTCGGTTGCGTCCTGCACCTACGGGTAGCCCGCGAGAGTCAAGATGGGCCCCGCGACAGCGTCTGCGGACAGACGTCCCTGTTCGCCGTCAGGCGCCCGGAGGGCCGCTGATCATGCCCAGGCGGGAGAACCGCGACACCGACTCGGCGTTGGTGGGGTCGAGGTCGGCGACCTCGATGGTGGGCGCCCCCCACTCGGCGAGCTGCTTCTGGATCGAGCGCCGGGCCTTGTCCATCTTGCGCGCGACCATGCGACGCGTGGCCCAGTCCTGCTCGCGCTGGCGAAGCGCCGCCTCGATGGCCTCGCCCTGCTCCTCGGTGCAGGTGAGCCCGAACGCACGCTCGAGGCCGAGCCGGATGTCGATGCGGTAGTCGTGGCCACGACGCACGAACGTGCCGGGCTTGGACTGCATCCCGTTGAACAGGTCGACGGTGGCGAGCACGAAGGACGTGATCGGACGGAACTTCACCTCGCGTGGCACGAGCGGCGGCCGGGTGGCGGGCGGTCCCATCCACCACGGCGGCTGCACGACCATGCGGAAGCCGTACTTGTTCACCGGATCGTCGTGGTGGATCACCATGAGGTGCCGTGAGTGTCCGGGCGGAACCGGCTCGGCGTGCTCGGGCTCACTGACGAGCAGCAGCCGGCCCTCGGGGTCGACGTCCTCGGGCGCAGCACGCCACGCGTTCCAGAGCCGCGTGCGGAACGGCACGCCGAGGTAGAGGCCCCCCGAGACGCCCAGCGGGTTGAAGGCCGGCAGGTGCGGCTCGGCATCCGCGGTGGTGGGCAGGTCGAGGGCCACGTTCGCGCCCAGGCTCTCGCCCACGAGCACGACGCGCGGACGGTCGTCCGGAGGCATCAGGGCGATGCGATCGCGCACGCCCTCGAGCACGAGCCGGGTGAGGGTCTCCGCCTCGTGGGTGCGGGTGAGGGCCAGAGCGGACGGCACGAGGGCGTACTGCGGAACGACGATCGCGCAGTCGCCGAGCGTCAGGTACTCGAGCGCCTCGGCGATCGAGTAGTTGAAGTAGCCGACTCCGGTGGGGGACCCGATGCAGATGAGCCCGCGGTCGTAGGCGCCGCAGTCCTCCATGTCCTGCAGGGTCAGGCGGGCGCGCTCGGCGATGTCGTCGGACGACTCGTACCCGCCGACCACGCGCACCGGCTCGATGGCCGGCTCGCCCATGACGGCACTGATCTCGTCGGGGGTCAGCGCCATGAGGACGAAGCGGCGACCCTCCTTGCCCAGCGTGTCGAAGGGCATGGAGCTGGCGGGACCGGCCGAGACATGGACGGACGTGGGCGGCGTGGGATACGCCGGCTCGACGATGTCGTCCTGGCGCTGGAGGCGACCGGTGACCTCGTTGAGCGCGGCGACGCCGCCTGCCGTCATGGTGCCGAGGATGAGCCCGTGGGCGAGCAGGGTGCCCACGGCGCCGAGGTCGCGGCCGACCACCCGGGCCATGCCGCGCTCGAGGCCGTGCGCGAGCACCTGCTCGCCGGTGGTGGCGGCGGCGAAGCCGACACCGGACACGACGCCGACGCCGAGGGCCTTGACCGCGGCCTGCGGCCCGACGCCTGCGAGGGCGCGCCGCTCGGGGGCGACGATGCCGTACTTGGCCGCGCGCCGGCTGCGGTTCAGCACGCTGACCGCCACGACGAGCGCACCCGTCGCGACCGCCGGCACCAGCGTGGTGTCGAGGCCCGGACGCAGCCCCAGCTTGCGGTGCAGCACGGTGTCCCACGCCGTGGCGGCGCCGCCGGCGAGGGCGGCGAAGGCCGTGATCCGGCCCGCGGTGGCGACGACGGACGCCGGGAGCGAGTCCTCGGCGGCCCGGCTGGCCATCGCGGAGGCGCCGAGCCCGCCCACGATCCCGGCACCGGCGATGACGAGGTTCGCCCGCGCTCCGGGGCGCTGGCCCGGGACGGCGCCGATCGCCTGGAGCGTCGCCCACGCGGTGGCCGTCAGCTGGTAGTGGGTGGCGGCGACGACGCCGGTCGAGATGGCCTGCTGCATGGGGTCGCGAGGCAGGAGACCCCGGGCGAACGTGCCGGAGATCGACCACGACGCGCCCGCGATGCCCGCCTGGACGGGGGTGTCCGTCGCCCATCGCGTGAGCCAGCCGGCACGGCTGCTGAGCAGGGACATGTGCGGATTGTGCCGTATGGCTCAGTCGGCCGAGCGGCGCCTGCGCTTGTCGACGTACATCGCCTCGTCGGCGTGGGCCACCGCCGCGGCCATGTCTCGGGATCCGTCGAGGATGGCGGCACCGAGGGACACGGAGAGGTTGATGATCTCGCGCCCGGCCGCGACGGGCCCGCTCAGCTCGCTGCGCAGTCGGGTGATCACGGCACTCGCGGGGTCCTGCCCGGTGGCTGAGGTGGTGGTGATCACGAGGAACTCGTCCCCGCCTACCCGGGCCACGATGTCGCCGTCGCGCGTCGACGCCGTGAGCCGGCGTGCGACCTCGCGCAGCATGTCGTCGCCGGCTGCGTGGCCGATGGTGTCGTTGACGTGCTTGAGGCCGTCGAGGTCGGCGTAGACGACGGTCGTGACGAAGCCGGGACTGAGGTCGGTACCGCGCTCCTGCAGCCGCCGCGACAGTCCTTCGCGATTGAGCAGTCCGGTCAGCGGATCGCGGGTGGCCTGGTCGGAGAGCACGCGCTCGAGGTGCTTGCGGTCGGTGAGGTCGCTGCACTGGATCACGACGTACGTGACACGGCCCGAGACATCGCGCACGGGAGCGGCGCCGAGATCGACCCATACGGGTGGACCCTCGGCGCGCAGGAGTTCCACGTCGAGGCGCACGACGTCGAGCCCGGACATGATCTCGGCCAGCTCCTCGGCGACGGCCGAGCGATCGCGCTCGACGACGAGGTCCACCATCGACCGCCGCGAGAGCTGGGCCTCGGGGATCCCCAGCAGGCGGCCCATGGCAGCGTTGGCCAGCAGCACGGAACCGTCGACTCCGAGCATGGCGGTCGCCGCGGGAGTGTGGGCGAAGGCGTCCCACAGCCGCTGGCGCTCGGAGGCCAGCGTGCGACGGGCACGGCTCTGCCCGCCGCCGGCGAGGATGATGATCACGATGAGGATCACCACGGTGATGAGCTGGGTGATCGCGGCTGCCGAGGCCATGTCGGGGTCGAACTTCCCGACGACCCACGCGATGAGGGCCGGCAGGAAGGGCACCGCGAGCAGGGGCGGCAGCACGCGGCGCAGCAGGGCGCTGTCGTAGCGCTCGTCGAGCGACGCCAGCGGCGGGCGGTCGGGTCGGGCGGTGATCGCCGCGCCGATGAGCAGCAGGCCGATGATCGGCGTGACGATCGACGTGCCGGTGAGGCCCATCCCGTTGAAGATCGACGCCGACCCGTACACGTACGACAGCAGCGTCAGCAGGGCGACGATGGCGGCGAACCCGGCGAGCCAGAACCTCAGGTGCGGCCATCGGTCGCGCGGGAAGCCCAGCATGAGGACCGACAGGCCCATGGCCACGATGGCGACGGACGGCAGGGCCGTGACCCACGACGCCTCGCCGGAGGCGGGGTCCGGGCTGGGCAGCCAGCCCGCGGCGACGGCGGCCTCGACGCCGATGCCGAGGAGCAGGACGACGGAGGTGAGGACTCGGCCGATGATGAGTCCGCCACGGCCGCCCCGGTCGAACAGGACCATGGCGATGATGAGGGCGGCGAGGCCGGCCACGGTGTAGGGGTAGATCTGCGGCCAGGAGGGCTGGACCCGGGTGAGGGCCTCCCACCCGAAGATCGTCCCGGCGCCGACGATGACGACGAGGACGGCGCTGACGGCCAGGAGGTAGCGGTGCAGGACGCCCAGGTCGGAGGCGACGGTGCCGCCGCGGTTGTCGCCCGCGTCGGGGTCCATGGCTGCACCCCCCGTCCCCGTAGTCCCAGCAGGAAGTCTAGACAGCCTCGGTCACGGCGGCGGGAGCACGCTCGGACGCGCGCCGCCTTGACTCCGTCGCGGCGATGATATTAGGTAAGGCTTGCCTAACTTACCCCGAGCGAGGGACCGACGCATGCCATTCTCCGACGCCGTCCGCCAGCAGACCCGCGACGACCACGAGCGCGCCGAGCGCAGCCCCTTCATCGGGGCGCTCATCGGCGGGCACCTCCATCGGCGGGCGCACGCGGAACTGCTGCGGGCCCTCCTGCCCGTCTACGTCGCCCTCGAGCAGGAGCTGGCGGCGCACGCGGAGGAGGCGTCGATCGGCCTCTTCGACCACCGGCGACTCGACCGACGCGACCGGATCGCCGACGACCTGCGCACGGTCGGCCAGGACCCGGTATCGGCGTCGGCGACCCTCCTCCCGGCCACGTCCGCCTACGTGGGCATCGTCCGGGCGTCGGTCGCGAGCCCGCAGCGCCTGCTGGCGCACCACTACACGCGCTACCTCGGCGACATGGCGGGTGGCCGGATCATCGCCAGCCGCCTCATGAGCCAGTACGACATCGCACCGGAGGCCCTCACCTACTACGACTTCAGCGCCCTGGGCGACGTGCACCACTACCGCCGGCAGTACAAGGCCATTCTCGACCTCGTGCCCTGGTCGGACGTCGAGCGCGCAGAGTTCGTCGCCGAGTGCATCGTCGCCTACCGTGCCAATGCCATCCTCTTCGACGAGCTCGCGGCGCACACGGGGATGTCGACCGGAGCTCCGTCGACCGCGGGCAGCTTCCTCTCCCGCGAGCGACGGCACTCGATCAGGTGAGTGCGCTGTGCCGGATCGCGCGGCTAGGCGGCCGAGACGGTGACGGGGATGCCGTTGAGGACGGCCGTCCCCGAGAGCTCGTCGAGCCCTGACGACGGCGTGAGGATGTTGGAGTTCACGCCCGGGTTGGCCGCTGCCACCGGACCCCACGTGCCTGGGTCGCTGTGACCCCAGCCGTGCGGCAGGCAGACGACGCCGCGCGACACGACGTCGGTGACCTCCACCGTCGTTGTCACGGTGCCGACGTCGTTGGTCACCGTCGCGTTGCCACCGTCGACGACCCCGAGCGCCGCCGCGTCGAGCGGGTGCACCCACAGCGTGCAGCGGTTCGAGCCCTTGGCCAGCAGCGGCACGTTGTGCATCCACGAGTTGTTGCTGCGCAGTCCGCGTCGCCCGACGAGAACGAGTTCGTCTCGGGCGCCTGACCTCGCGGCCACCGCGAGTACGTCGGCCATGCGGACGGCCTCCGCGAGCAGCTGGGGCGGTGCCGCCTCGATCCGGCCGCTGGGCGTGCGCAGCACCTCGGGCAGTCGCGGCTTCAGCGGACCGAGGTCGATGCCGTGGGGGGCGGCCTCGAGATCGGCCAGGGTCAGGCCGTCGGGGTGCGTCCCGAAGCCGTCACCGTACGGGCCGCTGCGGATCATCAGGTCGAGGAGGCGCTCCTGGCGCCGCCGGGGCGCCAGCGCAGCGACCAGCTCCTGCGGGTCGCGGCCGTGCACGCGGGAGGCCTCCGCCTTGCAGGCGCGGCCGGCGAGCTCGGCGGCGACGAGGTCGTCCATCGCATCGACGCTGAGCGCATCGCCCAGGATGACGCAGGCCAGGCGGAGGAGGATGTCGCCCTCGTCCATCTCGTCGGCGTCCGCGTCGTGGCGCAGAGGAACCGAGGGCGGCGACCAGTGCGCGATGTTGCGTACCGCGAGGCTCGAGAACGCGAGGTCGTAGTGCCCGCGTGCCAGAGGCGATGGTGCGGGCAGGATCACGTGCGCGTGCCGGCTCGTCTCGGTGACGTAGGCGTCGATGCTGATCATGACGTCGAGGGTGGCGAGGGCCGCATCGAGACGAGCGCCGTCGGGCGTGGACACCACGGGGTTGCCGGCCACGGTGATGAGGCCGCGCAGGCGCCGGCCGTCCTCCGAGGGGGTGTCGATCTCCTCCGCCATGGCCGCCGCGGGGAACTCGCCGAGCACGCTCGGCAGCCCGCGCACGCGGGTGCGCTGCGATCCGGGGATCCGGATGCCCCGGCCGATCCCGGGCGTCCCCGACGTCGTCGGACCGCCCGAGGCGGGCAGCGGCCACATGACGCCGCCCTCGCGGTCGAGGTTGCCGGTGAGCAGGTTGACGACCGCGATCCACCACGAGGCCGCGGTGCCGAATGACTGGGGCCCCGAGCCGTCGACCGTCACGCCGGCCGTGGACGTGCCCATGCGCCCGTAGACGGCGGATGCGGGAGCGGCTGCCAGCTCACGGGCCAGGCGCACGATCGTGTCGGCGGGCACCCCGGTCAGTGCGGCGACGTCAGCGGGCGCGAAGGGCAGGGCGGCGGACCGGAGTGCATCCAGGGCACCGTCCGCCAGGTGGTCGGCAATCGCATCGACGTCGACCAGGTCCTCGGCGAACAGCGTGTGCGCGATGGCCGCGACGAGGAAGCCGTCCGTCCCCGGCCGGATCGGCAGGTGCTCGTCGGCGGCCTCGGCGGTGCGCGTGCGGATCGGGTCGACCACGACGAGGCGTCCGCCCCGCGCCCTCAGGTCGCGGAGACGCCCGGGCATGTCGGGGGCGGTCCACATCGATCCGTTGGAGACCAGCGGATTGGCCCCGAGCACGAGCAGGTAGTGCGTGCGGTCGATGTCCGGCACGGGGACCGACAGCCCGGTGCCGAACATCAGTCCGACCGCGATCTGCTGGGGCATCTGGTCGACGGTGCTCGCACTGAAGACGTTGCGCGTCTCGAGCGCGCGGATCACGGCGGGTCCGTAGAGCGACGACGACACGTTGTGCACGTTGGGGTTGCCCAGGTAGACGCCGATCGCGTCGTTGCCGTGCTCGGAGCGCACCGGAGCGAGCAGGCGTGCGATCTCGGCCCATGCCTCGTCCCAGGTGGCGCGGCGGTGGACGCCGTCGGCGCCGCGCACCAGCGGGTACCGCAGGCGTGACGGGTCGTGGTGCAGCTCGCCGATCGACACGCCCTTGGGGCAGATGAAGCCGTGCGAGAAGACGTCCTCCTCGTCACCACGGACCTTGATGACCTGCCCGGCGTCGATGGTCAGGCTGAGCCCGCAGGTGGCCTCGCACAGCGGGCAGGTCCGGAACGAGGTCTGGGTCATGGCCCGACCCTAGGAGACGAGGCCCTTCGACGTCAGCCACTCCTGGGCGACCGTGGCGGCATCGGCGCGATCGATGTCGACCATCTTGTTCATCTGCACGAGGTCCTCGGTGGTGAGCGCCGCCGACACGGCGTCGAGGGCGGTCTGCAGCGCCGGGGTCAGTGCTGACGTCGTGACCGCGGCGATGATGTTGTCCGCGGTCTGCAGCGTCAGGTCGTCCGTGAGCACCACCAGGTCGTTGGCGGCCACGCCTCCGTCGGACGAGAAGACCAGTCCGACGTCGATGGCGCCCTGCGCCAGGGCCTGCTTGGTCAGCGGGCCGCCTGCATCCAGCGAGGTGAACTCGGAGAACTGCATCCCGTACGTCTCCTCGAGGCCCGGCTGGCAGAACGGGCGGGTGGGGCACTCGGGCGGGCCGCCGAGGCGCACCGGGTTCGACTGCGAGTATCCGGCGAGGTCGGACAGCGTGGCCAGGCCGTTCGCCTCCGCGAACTCACGGGTCACGGCGAAGGCGTTCTGGTCGGCGGCCGGTGACGGGGTCAGCACGGTGATCCCCACGGCGTTCGCCAGGGTCTGCAGCTGGGCCAGCGTGGCCTCGACGTCACCCGAGGCCAGCGGGGCGGCGTCGGGGCCGTTGGCCTTGACATTGAGGAACTCGGTCAGGGTGCCGAGGTACTCGGGCACCACCTGCACCTCGCCGCTCTCGAGCGCCGGCTCGACCACCTCGCGGTTCGTGAGCTCGATGATGCTGGGCTCGAATCCGGCCGCCGTCAGGGCGCCCGCGTAGAGGTTCGCGAGGATCTTGCTCTCGCCGAAGCCGAACGCCCCGATCGTGATCGGGCCACCGGCGGCCGGCTCGGGCGACGCCTCGGCCGCCGTGCTCGCCGCGGAGGCCGGCGCGCTGGCGTCGGCGGCGGACGAGTCTGATGAAGTCGACGAGCCACCGCAGGCCGCGAGCGTCAGGGCCAGGCCGAGGGCCGCGGCGGCGACGGCCCGCTGCCGGAGGGTGGACGCATGCATGGGGAGTCCTCTCGAGGGGTGTGGGGGAAGTCTGGCATCACCTGCGTCAGAAGGCACCCGGCACTGCCTCAGAAGGCACCCAGAACGGAGCCGGCCCGCAGGGGAGGGGGAGTAAGGGCCTTCTGCACGGCGGCGAGGACGAGCTCGATGGCCACGCAGACGATCGCCACGAGGATGACGCCCGACAGCATGAGCGCGGTGTCCTGCCGGCCGAAGCCGTCGACGACGAAGCGGCCGAGCCCCCCGCCGCCAACGAGGGCGGCGAGGGTGGCCGTGGCGACCACCTGCACGGTGGAGGTGCGCACGCCCGCCGCGACGATCGGCACCGACAGCGGCAGCTCCACGCGCCAGAGCACCTGGCCTCCCGTCATGCCCATGCCGCGCGCGCTCTCCTTCGCCGTGGGGTCGGCGTCGCGCACGCCGACGAACGAGTTCGTCAGCACGGGCGGCACGGCGAACACGGCGAGCGCGAGGATGGCGGCGAGGTCGCTCACCCCGACCGGCTCCCATGACGCCAGGATGATGAGCAGCGCGAACGTCGGGATGGCGCGGCCGAGGTTGCCGATGCTCGTGACGAGGGTGCCGAACCGGCCGACGTGCCCCAGCCACACGCCCAGGGGCAGTGCGATGGCGAAGGCGAGGATGAGCGCGCGGGCACTGATCCACAGGTGCTCGACGAGCCGGGCCGGAACGCCGGACGTGCCGGTCCAGTTCGCCGGGTCGGCGAACCACGCGCCGACCGGGCCGAGCGGGTTCACCAGGATCCCTTCACGCGCGTCCACGGGGTGAGCAGTCGCTCGAGCAGGATGAGCAGGCCCTCGAGCAGGAGCGCCATCACCACCACGGCGATCGTCCCCGCGAGGATCTGCGCGTGATAGAAGTTGTTGACGAAGCCGCCCAGGATCACGGTGCCGAAGCCGCCATGTCCCACGAGGGCGCCGATGGTCACCAGGCCCACCGTCGACACCGTGGCGATGCGGATCCCCGCGAGGATCGTGGGCGTCGCCAGGGGCACCTGCACCCGCCACAGCAGCTGCCGTCGGCCGTAGCCCACGCCGCGCGCGGCGTCGACGACCGAGGCCGACACGGCGTCGAGGCCGACGACCATGTTGCGCAGCACGACGAGGAGGGCGTACATCGCCAGGGCGACGATGACGGTCCAGGGGGTCAGGCCGAGCCACGGCCAGAGTCCGGCGATGAGCGCGAGTGAGGGGATCGTGTAGAGGATCCCCGAGCCGGCGAGCACGGGCACCTGCAGCCTCGGATAGCGGCGCACGAGCAGGGTCAGCGGGATCGCGACGGCGATGGCGAGCAGCATCGCGGCGATGGTGATGAACAGATGCTCGCGGCCGGCGCGGAGCAGGTCGTCGATGTTGCGCTCGAGGTACGTCCAGCTGAACCACGGGTTCGGCGCGGACTCGACGCTCACGGCCACGCGAACACGGTAACGCCCCGCGGTCGCGTGGGGCCTACGCTCACCGCATGGTCGCCGATCCGGGGTTCTCCGGCTCCGAGCCGATGATCCGGCTCGAGCAGGTGGGCAAGACGTTCCCGGACGGCACCGTGGCGGTGCAGGAGCTGTCCCTCGACGTCATGCGCGGCGAGCTGGCGGTCCTCGTCGGGCCCTCCGGCTGCGGCAAGACCACCACCATGCGCATGATCAACCGCCTCGTCGAGCCGACCTCCGGCCGGGTCCTCGTCGACGGCCGCGACGTCACGACCGTCGATGCCGTCGAGCTCCGCCGTTCCATCGGCTACGTCATCCAGCAGGTGGGCCTCTTCCCGCATCAGACCGTGCAGCGGAACGTGGCCACCGTGCCCAGCCTCGCGGGCTGGGACCGGGCGCGGATCCGCGCTCGGGTCGACGAGCTGCTCAACCTGGTGGGGCTCGATCCGGCCACCTTCGGGGACCGCTACCCGCAGCAGCTGTCCGGGGGGCAGCGCCAGCGGGTGGGGGTGGCCCGCGCACTCGCGGCCGACCCTCCGGTGCTGCTCATGGATGAGCCCTTCGGGGCCGTCGACCCGATCGAGCGCGACCGGCTCCAGGAGGAGATGCTCCGCCTCCTCGCCTCGGTGAGGACGACGGTGGTCTTCGTGACGCACGACATCGACGAGGCCGTGCGGCTCGGCGACCGGATCGCCGTCATGCGGCAGGGGGGACACCTCGAGCAGTACGCCGCCCCGGTCGAGATCCTGGCCCGACCGGCCAGCGCCTTCGTCGCGGACTTCGT
>CALGTB010000046.1 GCA_937902285.1 uncultured Actinomycetes bacterium
TCGAGGTCACGAAGGCGATCCAGGAGGTCAAGCGCGCGCTGATCTTCCGCCGCGTGTAGTCAGCCCCCTGCTCCGCACCATCTCCGCGAGCGGTGAGCTGTCGACCTGGTGGACGGGGCACAGGCGCCCACACCTCACCACTCGCGGCAGGGGCCTAGAGGTCGACGGCGAAGTACTGCGTCTCGAGGAACTCGTGGATCCCGGCGAAGCCGCCTTCACGCCCGAGCCCGGACTCCTTCATGCCGCCGAACGGCGCTGCGGGGTCCGACGCCAGGCCGCGGTTGACCGCCACCATCCCCGACTCCATCCGCCGGGCGACCTTCACGCCCGTGCCAGGGTCCTTGGCGAACACGTAGGAGATCAGGCCGAACTCGGTGTCGTTGGCCATCCGGATGCCCTCGTCCTCGTCGGAGAACGTGACGATCGGAGCCACCGGCCCGAAGACCTCGTTGCGCGTCAGGGTCGAGCCGTGCAGCACGTCGCGCACCACGTAGGGCGCGATGAAGGCCCCCAGCGCCGGGGCGGTCGAGACAGCGGAGATCGACAGCCCCTCGCCCTCGGCCTCACCGAGCAGCTCGAGGATCTTGTCGCGCTCCTTGACCGACACCATGGCGCCGAGGTCGTTCGACGCGTCGACCCCCGGGCCGATCTGCAGCGCGCCCATGGCGGACTCCAGGCGATCGGTGAAGTCGCCGGAGACCGACTCATGGACGTAGAAGCGGTTCGCCGCGGTGCATGCCGCGCCGCCGTTGCGCATCTTGGCGATCATGGCCGCCGACACCGCTGCATCGACATCCGCTCCCTCGAGGACCAGGAAGGGGGCGTTGCCGCCGAGCTCCATCGACGAGGGCAGCACCCGCTCGGCGGTCTGCTTGAGCAGCATCTTGCCGACGAACGTGGAGCCGGTGAAGGACAGTGTGGCGATGCGGGGATCGCTGAGGATCGCCGACGACACGTCGCCGGTCCGGCTGGTGGTGATGATGTTGACGACTCCCGCGGGAGCACCTGCTCGCATGAGCACCTCACCGATCCACAGCGCGGTGAGGGGAGTCTCGCTGGCGGGCTTGAGGATGGCTGTGCAGCCCGCCGCCAGGGCGGGCGCCAGCTTCCGCGTCGCCATGGCCGCCGGGAAGTTCCACGGCGTGATCATGTAGGCGACCCCGATGGGGCGATGGTCCGTGATGATGGTCTTGTCCCGAGCCGGGGCGTAGCG
This sequence comes from uncultured Actinomycetes bacterium, assembly GCA_937902285.1. Taxonomy (GTDB): domain Bacteria; phylum Actinomycetota; class Actinomycetes; order S36-B12; family S36-B12; genus UBA10649. The sequence goes on from CALGTB010000046.1 coordinate 1,214, forward strand.
GAAGCCGCCCTCGATCCGCGCCGCCTCCTCGGAGAACCACCGGAAGAACTCGGCGGCGTAGGTCGCCTCCCCCATCGCGTCGCGCCACGCCTTGCCGTTCTCGAGGGAGATCAGCCGTGCGCACGTCTCGACCTCGGCGGTCATGATCTCGAACGCCCTGCGCAGGATCTCCGCACGCTGGCGGGCCGGCGTGACCGACCACGTCTGGAAGGCATCGTGAGCCGCTGCGACGGCGTCCAGCCCGTCACTGACCGACGCATCGCCGATCTCCGCGAGGACCGTGAACGTGGCCGGGTCGTTGACCGGCAGCCGGGTCTCGGTCTGCAGCCACTCGCCGCCGATGAGCAGGCCGGTAGGGACGGTCGGTGTCGACATGCTTCCTCCATGGGTGCCGTGATCCACCGGTGAGCCTAGCGCCGCGCCTACACTCGAGTTCCATGCGCCAAGGCACCTCGGCCTGCCTTCGGGCAGCCCTCGCCGCACTGGCCGCACTGGCCCTGCTGGTGGGCACGGCCGGCCCGTCCACCGCCGACACCATCGGCGGCGACCGCCTTGCGAGCACGCATCGCACGGTCGACCTCCTGCCGGGCGCCGATCCCCTCCCGGAGATCTGGGCGGAGACCTGGATCATCGCCGACGCGACCACCGGCCACGTCCTCGCCCAGAAGGGCTCGCACGTGCGACGGGCGCCCGCGAGCACCCTGAAGATGCTCACGGCGCTGACCGTCCTCCCCGTCACCTCACCGCAGACCACCGTCGTCGCCACGAAGAAGGCCGCCTACACCTACGGGGCACGGGTGGGCCTGCGCCCCGGACGCAGCTACTCCCTCGACGACCTGTGGTACGCGGTCTTCCTGCCCAGTGCCAACGACGCGGCCATCGCCGTCGCCCAGGCCAACGGAGGAGTCCGGAAGACCCTGCGTGAGATGAACGCGGTCGCGGCACGCCTGCAGGCGAACGACACGGTGGCGCGCACGCCGAACGGACTCGACCGCCGGGGGCAGCTGTCGAGCGCCTACGACCTCACCCTCATCGCCCGTGCCGGGCTCGCGCGCGCCGACTTCGCGAAGTACGCCGGCACGGCGCGGGCCACCTTCCCCGACACCAAGGGCAAGGGACGGCACCCCATCTACACCACCAATCGGCTCCTGCTGAAGGGCTACCGGGGCATCATCGGCGTCAAGACCGGGTTCACCTCGCAGGCCGGACGCACCTATGTGGGAGCAGCGCGTCGTGGCGGCACGACGTTGATCGTCGCCCTCATGGGGATCCACGAGTCGAGCGAGTCGGCTGCCCGCAAGCTGCTCGACTGGGGCTTCGCCAACCGCGACGCCGTCAGCCCCGTCGGCGTGCTGGTCGATCCGCTGCCCGACGCCCCGGCGTCGGTCCCGGAGCCCACCAGCGCCGCGCTTGCTCCCACCACAGCCCCCGCTCCGCGCACCGCTGCTCCGGCACCGAGCATCGCGCCCGACCCAGCGGGGCCGAGCCAGGCGGTGCTGTGGGGCGCCGGCGCAGCAGCCGCAGCAGCGGGTGGGCTGTGGATCGCCGCCGCGGTTCGCCGGCGTCGCAGCTAGCGGGTCCCCGTCAGCGCGAACTCACGGACGATCTCCCAGCGGTCGCTGCGTCGCTCGAACAGGCGGATCGCCGTGACGTCGACCTCGGCCGTGAAGCCCGCGAGGTCGGCGAGCGCGCGGTCGAGCAGGGCATCCGCGACGTCGTGGGCGAGGGTGACGTGGGGGTGGTAGGGGTAGCGGGTCTCAACGGCCATGTCCCCCGAGCGGACCCGCGCCTCGAGGTGGGCGCACTCGTCGGCGCCGTCGGTGACGGTGACGAATACGACCCGCGTCACCGGTGCGAAGGTGCCGGTCCCCGCCAGCGTCAGCCGGAACGGGGCAGTGTCGCGGGCCACCTGCTCGAGGTGGCGCAGCACCGCAGGCATGGCCTCGGCATCCACGTCGATCGGCGGCAGAAGGGTGACGTGCGGCCGCATCTCCCCGGCCGCCGGCTCGTAGCGCGAGCGGGCCTCCTCCAGCAGGTCGCCAGCGGGAGGTGGGATGTCGATCGCGACGCCGAGCGTGTGCCCCACCGCCACCGGACCGTCGCTCAATCCTGGTCCAGGGGCACGAAGCCGACCCGCTCGTAGACGTCGCTCAGCGTTCCCGCCGCCGTGGCGCGCGCCTTCCGTGCGCCCACGCCCATGAGCCGTCGGAGCTCGGCGGGGTCGTCGAGCAGCTCGGCCGTGCGCTCGCGGATGGGCCGCACCGCGTCGATGACGATCTCGGCCGTGTCGCCCTTGAGGTCACCGTAGCCACGCCCCTCGTAGCCGGCGACGATGACGTCGAGATCGCGCCCGGTCAGCGCGCTCTGGATGGTGAGCAGGTTCGACACGCCCGGCTTGCCCTCAGGGTCGAAGGCGATCTCGCGACCGGAGTCGGTCACCGCGCTCTTGATCTTCTTCGCCAGCGTCCGGTCGTCGTCCAGGAGCCACGCGCACCCGACTGGGGCGGACTTGCTCATCTTGGCCGTGGGGTCCTGCAGGTCGACGATCTTGGCCGTGGCCTTCACGATCAGCGGCTCGGGCACGGTGAGGGCGGGTCCGAACTTGGTGTTGAACCGCTGGGCGAGGTCGCGGGTGAGCTCGAGGTGCTGGCGCTGGTCCTCGCCGACAGGCACCGCGTCGGCCTGGTAGATGAGGATGTCGGCCGCCTGGAGGATCGGGTAGGTGTACAGCCCGACCGTCACCCGTCCCGCGCCCTCCTTCTGCGACTTGTCCTTGAACTGGGTCATGCGGCCCGCCTCGCCGAACCCGGTCTGGCACTCGAGCACCCACGCCAGCTGGCTGTGCTCGGGCACCTGGCTCTGCACGAAGACGGTCGAGCGCTCGGGGTCGAGGCCCACCGCGAGCAGCTGGGCGAAGGATGCATACGTGCGCCGGCGCAGGACCTCCGGATCGTGGTCGACGGTGATGGCGTGCTGGTCGACGACGCAGTAGTAGGCGTCGTGCGAGTCCTGGAGCCGCACCCACTCGCGCAGGGCCCCCAGGTAGTTCCCGAGGTGGAACGCGTCTGCCGTGGGCTGGATGCCGGACAGGACGCGCGGGGGTCGCGAGGACGAGGCTGTCATGCCGTCATTCTGTCGCATCACCGTCGGCGGGCTCATCGGCGTCGACATCTCCGGCGGCGTGCGGCACGTGCGTCACCTTGACGCGTGACACCCGGCGCCCATCGAGCTCGACCACCTCGAAGCGGTGCTCCCCGTCGTCGATGACGTCACCGAGGAGCGGCACCCGCCCCAGTGCCGCGATGACGAAGCCCGCCACCGTCTCGTAGGGGCCCTCGGGCAGCTCGATGCCGGTCTCGTCGGCGAAGTCATCGACGTTGAGCAGTCCCGCCACGGTCACCACGCCGACAGTCGCCGGCTCGGCGGCGGGATGCTCCACGTCGTACTCGTCCTGGATGTCGCCGATGAGCTCCTCGACGAGGTCCTCCATGGTGACGATGCCGGCCGTGCCGCCGTACTCGTCCTGGACGAGCGCGAGGTGCTGGCGCAGCCGACGCATCTCGGTCAGCGTGCTGAGGACCTCCTTGCTCCCGGGGAAGGACGTGATGTCGCGAGCGAGTTCCCCCACCCGCGCATTCCCCGAGATGAGGTCGGGATCGAGGATGTCGCGGATGTGGACGAAGCCGATGACGTCGTCCGCCGAGTCGCGCTGCACGGGGTAACGACTGTGCGGCTGGTCGATCACGACGCGCACGGCCTCGCTCACGGGCATCGCGGCGTCGAGGAAGTCCACCTCCGTGCGCGGCAGCATGACCTCGCGCAGCTCGCGATCACCCGCAGCGAAGACATCATCGATGAGCTCGCGCTCCTCTCGCGTGAGCTCGCCGTGGGTCGCCACCAGGTCGCGCAGCTCCTCGCCGCTGATCGCCTCCTTCGCCCCGTGCGGGTCGATGCCGAACAGCCGCACGATGGCGTCCGTCGCCACCGACAGCGCCCAGATGAAGGGGCGGAACGCGGTCGCGATGAAGTCGACCGGGGCCGCGACGACGAGCGACACCGGCTCGACGCGCTGCAGCGCGATGCGCTTGGGCACCAGCTCGCCGAGCACGAGCGAGACATAGGCGATGACGATGGTGACCGCGATGAACGCCAGCGTGTCGGCGAGACCCTGGCCCATGCCCCAGCCCACGAAGACCGGCGACAGCTGCGGGGCGATCTGCGACGCGCCGAATCCCGCCGAGATGAACCCGGCGAGGGTGACGGCGACCTGTCCGGCGGCAAGGAACCTGTTGGGGTTCGCCGTCAGCACCGAGAGGCGGCGCCCGCGTCGGCTCTCCTCCGCCAGGCGCTGGACCTGCGACTCGCGCAGGGAGACGAGGGCGAGCTCGGCCGCGGCGAAGAAGCCACCCAGGAGGATGAAGAACAGCACCACGAGGATGTTGACCCAGAGGTCACTCATGGCACGACACACTACTGCCCACGAACCCGGCCCTCCCCCGCACGCAGCGATGCCTCGTCACTCGTGGCTGGAATCCGGGACGGATTCCAGCCACGAGTGACGAGGCATCGGGCAGGGCTACGACATCGCCCTCTGCAGGTTCTCATCGATCGAGCCGAGGAACTCCTGCGTCGTCTGCCACGGCTGATCGGGGCCGATGAGCAGGGACAGGTCCTTGGTCATCTTCCCCTCCTCGACCGTCTCGATGCAGACGCGCTCGAGGGTCTGCGCGAACTCGCTCACCGCGGGGGTGCCGTCGAGCTTGCCCCGGTGCTCCAGTCCGCGCGTCCACGCGAAGATGGACGCGATCGGGTTCGTCGACGTCGGCTTGCCCTGCTGGTGCTGGCGGTAGTGGCGGGTGACCGTGCCGTGAGCGGCCTCGGCCTCGACCGTGCGGCCGTCCGGGGTCATGAGCACGCTGGTCATCAGGCCGAGCGACCCGAAGCCCTGGGCCACGGTGTCGGACTGGACGTCGCCGTCGTAGTTCTTGCACGCCCAGACGTAGCCGCCCTCCCACTTCATGGCCGCGGCGACCATGTCGTCGATGAGCCGGTGCTCGTAGAGGATCCCGGCGGCCTCGAACTCGGACTTGAACTCCGCCTCGTACACCTCGGCGAAGATGTCCTTGAACTGGCCGTCATAGGCCTTGAGGATCGTGTTCTTCGTCGACAGGTACACCGGGTAGTTGCGGTTGAGGCCGTAGCGCATCGACGCGCGAGCGAAGTCGCGGATCGACTCGTCGAGGTTGTACATGCCCATGGCGACGCCCGCAGACGGGAAGTCGAAGACGTTGAACTCCATGGGCTCGGATCCGTCGGCCGGCTGGAACGTCATGGTGAGGGTGCCGGCGCTCGGGACCTTGAAGTCCGTGGCCTTGTACTGGTCGCCGAACGCATGGCGGCCGACGACGATCGGCTTGGTCCACCCGGGCACGAGGCGCGGGATGTTGGAGATGATGATCGGCTCGCGGAAGATCACGCCGCCGAGGATGTTGCGGATGGTGCCGTTCGGCGACTTCCACATCTTCTTGAGGCCGAACTCCTCGACGCGGGCCTCGTCCGGGGTGATCGTGGCGCACTTGACGCCGACTCCGTACTTCTGGATGGCGATGGCCGAGTCGATGGTCACCTGGTCGTCCGTGGCGTCGCGGTGCTCGATGCCGAGGTCGTAGTACTGCAGGTCGACGTCGAGGTACTTCAGGATCAGCTCGTCCTTGATGAACTGCCAGATGATGCGCGTCATCTCGTCGCCGTCGAGCTCGACGATCGGGTTGACCACCTTGATCTTGCTCACGAAGTTCTCCTCATCTCATCCACGGTCCGACAGCGTTGGGAGCAGCGTCACTACAGGTCGGTGACGTCGGCCTGCTTGGTCTTGACAGCCTCGTACGCCTCGACGAGCAGGGCCTTCTCGGCGTCGGTGAGGGGAGTCTCGACGACCCGGCGGATGCCCTCGCGGCCGAGCTCGGCCTCGACGCCGAGGTAGGCGCCCGTGAGTCCGTACTCGCCGTCGACCCACGCGCAGACCGGCATGACCGCGCCGGAGTCCTCGTGCACCGCCTTGGCCATGCGGGCCGCGGCTGCGGACGGGGCGTAGTAGGCAGAGCCGGTCTTGAGCAGCGCCACGACCTCGGCGCCGCCGTTGCGCGTGCGGACCACGAGTTCCTCGATCTCGTCGGCCGACAGGAGGTCGGACAGCGGCTTGCCGTCCACTGCGCAGGCCGAGGCGACGGGGACCATGGTGTCGCCGTGCGAGCCCAGGGTCAGCGTCGTGACCGACGCGACCGGAACGCCCAGCTTCTCCGCAACGAAGTGCGTGAACCGCGCGGTGTCGAGCATGCCCGCCTGGCCGATGACCCGATGGTGCGGGAAGCCGGTCACGATCTGCGCGAGCGCGGTCATCTCGTCGAGCGGATTCGCGACGTTGATGACGACGGCCTCGGGGGCGTGCACGGCGATGTTCTCGGCGACCGCGCGCATGATGCGGGCATTGGTCTCGATGAGGTCCATGCGGCTCATGCCGGGCTTGCGCGGCAGGCCCGCCGTAATGACGACGATCTCGGAGCCGGCGATCGCCTCGTAGCCCTCACCGTTGGGGCCGGTCGTCTGGCCGACGACGGTCGTCTCGAAGCCTTCAACCCAGCGGGACTGGTTGAGGTCGAGGGCGAGGCCCTCGGGCTTTCCCTCGATGACGTCGGTGAGCACCACCGTGTCGAAGATGTCGTACTCGGCGAGCCGCATCGCGGTCGTCGAACCGTAGAAGCCTGCTCCGATGACTGAGACCTTGCCGCTTCGTGCCATGGCTGACGGGTGCCTTCCGCGTGGATGATCGGGGGGAAATCTTGACGTCAAGATACCTTAGGGGGACGGCCCATGCCACGGCGGTGGGCGCCGCACGAGCCACCCGGGAGGACGACGTGACGGACCTCACGACGTGGCTGCCGCGGGCGGTCGAGGCGGTCGCGAGGTGGGAGGAATCCTTCGGCAGCTTCCCCCGCCACCCGTCCCTGCACGTCGATGACGAGCGCCTCGCCGACGCGTTCGACGCCCTCTCGGCACGACTGACGGACAACTACCCCTTCTTCCACCCGCACTACGTAGGCCAGATGCTCAAGCCGCCCCATCCGGCCGCCGTGCTGGGCTACGTGACGGCGATGCTCATCAACCCCAACAACCACGCTCTTGACGGCGGACCCGCCACTGCGGCCATGGAGAAGGACGTCGTCGCGCGGCTCGCGACGATGTTCGGCATGCCGCGTCATCTCGGCCACCTGACATCGAGCGGCACGATCGCGAACCTCGAGGCGCTCTTCGTCGCACGCGAGTGCCACCCCGGGAAGGCCGTTGCCTTCAGCGCCGACGCCCACTACACGCATGCGCGCATGTGCCACGTGCTCGGAGTCGAGGCGGTCTCCATCCCCACCGACGAGCTCGGACGGATGGACCTCGCCGCGCTCGACGCGGAACTGAGCGCCGGACGGATCGGCACGGTGGTCGCGACTCTCGGCACGACGGGACTCGGCGCGGTCGATCCGCTCGACCGGATCGTCCCGCTGGCGCGCGAGCACGGGGTCCGCGTGCACGTCGACACCGCCTACGGCGGCTTCTTCTCGCTGATCGCCGACGGAACCGAGGACGGTGTCGTGCGCGAGCCGTTCGAGGCGATCCGGCAGGCGGACTCCGTTGTCGTCGACCCCCACAAGCACGGCCTCCAGCCCTACGGCTGCGGTGCAGTGCTGTTCGCGGACCCGTCGGTCGGACGCTTCTACGGGCACGACTCCCCCTACACCTACTTCAGCTCCGATGAGCTCCACCTCGGGGAGATCTCGCTCGAGTGCAGTCGCGCCGGTGCCTCGGCAGCGGCGCTCTGGCTGACGCTCGAAGTGCTGCCCCTGACAGCGGACGGACTCGGTGCGGCGCTCCGGCCCGGCCGCCGCGGCGCGCTCGCGTGGCACCGCCAGCTGCACGAGTCCCACGCCCTGGTCCCCTACCAGCCGCCGGAGCTCGACATCGTCACGTACCTCCCCGACCGCGCGACGATGACCGCGGTGGACGCAGCAAGCCAGTCCGTGTTCCGGGCGGCAGGGCAGGGAGACCCGCGCGATCAGGTGCACGTTGCGACCTACGCGGTTACCGGTGGGCACCTGGACGCGCGCGGGCACGCGATCGCGCACGACGCGGATCACGCACGGATCCTGCGCAGCGTCGTGATGAAGCCGGAGAGCGAGGCCGCCGTCCCCTCGGTGCACGCCCGACTGGAGGAGCTCGCCAGCCAGGCCTAGCTGGCGGCGGGGACTCCAGGGAGCCCCACCCAGTCGGCTAGGGAGTTGCGGGGGACTGGCGGGCCCGCCACTCCCCCGCCAGCATCGCGTACTGGTAGCCGTCCACCCAGCCGAGTTCCGCATGCCACGAGTTCGCCACTCCGTGCTGCTCCCGGCGCATCCCTGCTCGCTCCAGCGCGCGGACCGACGCATGGTTGTCGGCGTTGCAGCTTGCCGTCACCCGTCGAAGGCCCAACGGGCCGAAGGCGGCCGCCACGAGGCCTCTCGCCAGGTCGCCTCCGACGCCCTGTCTCCAGAACCTGGGGTCGACGATGTAGCCGATGACGCCCTCAGTGCCGAGAGGCATGCCCGGCTGACCCAACCCGTCCACGACGTCGAGGAAGCCCATCGCCACAAGGGCTCCGTCGCGCTCAGCGACACAGGAGAAGTCCGTCTCGCTGCCGGGCAGCGTCGACCACTCACGACGGAACGTGTCCGCATCGACGTCGGTGCGGATCATGAACCGGTTGACCTGCGGGTCGTTGCGGAAGGCGAGCAGCGACTCGATGTCGGCCGCCACTGGATCACGCAGGAGAAGGCCGCCCGCACGCATGGGCCACGGGCTGTTTGTCACTGGCACGGTGTCCTCCCTCGCATGTCCCTCAGGGTCGGCTTCGGACGTCACCGCAGCGCCCCGACATGACACCGATCACGAGCCCACATCCGTTTCCCTGCCGAAGCGGCCTAGCTGGGGGCGGGGACCCAGAACGTGAAGACCGACAGCCCCAGTCCCAGGACCGCGAGGATCGCGACATCGACCTTCCGGGATCGCACGGCCAGCATGCCCGCCTCACCTTCCGGCAGCATCAGCCGAAGGAAGGCCGCGAGCAGGACCGACGCCGAGAGCACCACGCACCCGCGTCGGAAGTAGTCGAGGCCGATCATCAGCATGGCGATACCGACGCCGATCAGGACGAGCGTGATCGGCCACTGGGCGAGCCAGCGACTGCGGGCCGGGCGCCGGATGGGGACGACGTTGCCGTCGTGCTCGCTGTCGTCCTCGCCGTCCGCCACGGCCTCATCCTGCCACCCTGCCCTCAGTGGACTGCCTCGCCTGCGGCCAGCGCCCGCTCGGCCGCCTCGACGACGTTCGCGATGAGCATGGCCCGGGTCATGGGGCCCACGCCGCCCGGCATCGGTGCGACGAAGCCGGCGACGTCCATGACGTCGGGCGCGACATCGCCGACGAGGCCCGCCTCGGTGCGGGTGATCCCGACGTCGAGCACCGCGGCACCCGGGCGCACGAGATCCGCGGTGATGAGATGGGGCACGCCCGCAGCCGCCACGATGATGTCGGCGCTCGCCAGGTGCCCCGCGAGGTCGGTGGTGCCCGTGTGGCACAGGGTCACCGTGGCGTTCTCCGACTTGCGCGTGAGGAGGAGTCCCAGGGGGCGCCCGACTGTCACCCCGCGGCCCACGACGACGACGTGCGCACCGTTGATCTCGACGCCGTAGCGGCGTAGCAGCGCCACGATCCCCCGGGGGGTGCAGGGCAGGGGTGCGGCCTCACCGAGCACGAGCCGGCCGAGGTTGGTGGGGTGGAGTCCGTCGGCGTCCTTGGCCGGGTCCATGAGGGTGAGTACCCGGTTGGCGTCGAGATGGCCCGGCAGGGGCAGCTGGACGATGTAGCCGGTGACGCCGGCGTCGGCATTGAGGCGGGCGATCTCGGAATCGAGCTCGTGCTGGGTCGTGTCAGCGGGCAGGTCGACTCGCACGGACTCGATGCCGACCTCGGCGCAGTCGCGGTGCTTGCCGCCCACGTAGGCATGGCTGCCGGGATCGTCGCCGACGAGCACCGTGCCCAGTCCCGGGAGGATCCCGGACTCGCGGAGCCGGGCGACGCGCTCGCGGAGCTCGGCCTTGACGTCGGCGGCCGCGGCCTTGCCGTCCATGATCACTGCTGTCATGAGCCGGATTCTCGCACGGGTGCGAGGGGCGCAGGCCCGCGGCCGCGGGCCGCGAACGCGACCGCGCAGAAGGCGAGCAGCACGCCGGCGAACAGGTTCCACTCCAGCTTGGTGCCCGCCGTCGGAGCCAGGAGGTCGAGCAGCAGCGCACCGGACAGCTGTCCGGCGATCGAGAGCAGCGCGAAGAACAGGACTCCGACGATGGGCACCACCCACGAGGCGATCGCGATGAAGACGATCCCGATCGCCCCACCCATGTAGAGCCACCACGGGCCGGCCGGCAGGGCCGATGGACCGGAGCCGGTGACGGCCCAGGTGACCCCGAACGCGGAGGCCAGCGCCATGGTGCCGAACAGGAAGTTGAGGAAGGTGGCGGACATCGGGTTCTGGCTGGTCCTGGCCACCCGGCCGTTGATGGCCTGCTGCACCGCGATCGCCAGTCCCGCGACGAACGCGAAAGCGACGGCGGCCGGCGGGACACTGCCCTCGACGAAGCGGCTTCCGACGGCCAGGGCAACGGCCCCGACCGCGAGCGCCGCCGACACTGCGCGCCGCACCGTGATGGCCTGCCGTCCCGCAGGGCCGAGGCCGACCCGATCGACGAGGAGGGAGTTGCTGCTCTGCCCGGCCACCACTGCGACGGTGAACACGGCCACGCCGATGAGCGGCACGGTGGCGGCCTGTACCGCGACGAAGAAGCCGCCGAGGATGCCTCCGAGGATCTGCCACCAGGCGAGCTCCCCTGTGCGCACGGCACGCGTCACCCGGCCGAGCCCGGCGCGGATCGACGGGTTGACCGCGGTGAGCACGAGGAGGATGAGCAGTCCCGACCCGAAGCTGACGATGGCCGCCTCGAGCCCGCCCCCGATCGACCTCGACAGCTCGCCGTTGATGCGCGACTGGAGGGCGGTGAGGCCACCCACCAGGAACGTGGCCAGGAGGGGGACGAACCGGCCCCGGGTCATCAGTGGAAGAAGTGCCGGGTACCCGTGAGGTACATGGTCACGCCGGCCTCCCTGGCCGCCGCCACCACCTCGTCGTCGCGCACCGAGCCACCGGGCTGCACCACGGCGGAGATCCCCGCGTCGAGCAGCACCTGGAGGCCGTCGGCGAACGGGAAGAAGGCATCGGACGCGGCCACGGACCCGGCGGCGCGGTCGCCCGCCCGCTCGACGGCGAGCCTCGCCGAGTCGACCCGGTTCACCTGGCCCATGCCCACGCCGACCGCAGCGCCGTGGCGGGCGAGCAGGATGGCGTTGGACTTCACCGAGCGGCAGGCGCGCCAGGCGAACTCCAGGTCGCGGAGCAGCTCCCGGTCGGCGGCCTCGCCGCTCACCAGCTGCCACCCCGACGGGTCGTCGCCCGCCGCGTTGATGTCGTCGGCGACCTGCACGAGAAGGCCACCGGAGATCGAGCGCGTCTCGATGCGGGCACCCATGTGCGGTCCGGGGACGCGCAGGACGCGCAGGTTCTTCTTCGCGCCGAGGAGGGCGAGGGCGTCCGGCTCGAAGTCGGGAGCGATGACGACCTCGGTGAAGATGTCGGCCATCGCCTCGGCCATCTCCAGCGACACGGCGCGGTTGGCTGCGACCACCCCGCCGAACGCCGACACGGGATCCGTGGCGAACGCCCGTCGGTAGGCCTCGGCGATGTCCAGGCCCACGGCGATGCCGCACGGGTTGGCATGCTTGATGATCGCCACCGCCGGCTCGAGATGGTCGAAGGCTGCGCGCCGTGCGGCATCGGCATCGACGTAGTTGTTGTAGGACATCTGCTTGCCCTGGAGCTGCGTCGCGCCGGCCAGCGCGGGCTCGTGGTGCGCTGACAGGTAGACGGCGGCGCTCTGATGCGGGTTCTCGCCGTAGCGCAGCACCTCACCCCGCCGCCAAGCGCCGCCGACCCATGCGGGGAAGCCACTGCCGTCCGGCTCGGGCGCGACCACGCTGCCCAGCCACGAGGCGACAGCGACGTCGTAGGTGGCCGTGTGGGCGAAGGCCTCGGCGGCGAGGGACGCACGCTCGCGGCCGGTGAAGCCGCCCGCCTCGACGGCCGCGAGGACGTCGGCGTAGCGCCCGGGCGAGGTCACGACGGCCACGTTCGCGTAGTTCTTCGCCGACGCCCGCACCATGGCGGGCCCACCGATGTCGATCTGCTCCACGCAGTCGTCGATTGCGGCGCCGGATGCCACGGTGTCGGTGAACGGGTAGAGATTGACGACGACGAGCTCGAATCCTGCGATGCCATGCTCGTCGAGCTGTGCCCGATGGGACTCCTTGCGCATGTCGGCAAGGAGCCCGCCATGGATGCGCGGATGCAGCGTCTTGACGCGGCCGTCGAGCACTTCCGGGAAGCCCGTGACGGACTCCACGCTCGTCACGGCGCAGCCGGCGGCGGCGATGGTCTTCGCCGTCGAGCCCGTCGAGACCATCTCGACGCCGGCGGCGGCCAGCCCGAGCGCGAGCTCCTCGAGGCCGGACTTGTCGTACACCGAGACGAGGGCCCTGCGAACGGGGCGCCTGGTGTCGTCGCTCATGCGTGTCTCCGATGGTCGGGGCGGGCAGGATCGGTCAGGGACGGGGCGATGCGCGCGATGGTCGTGACGAGAAGTTCGCGCTCGACCTCCTTGATGCGCTCGTGCAGCGACGACTCGTCGTCGTCGGGGAGCACCTCGACGGCGCGCTGCGCGAGGATGCGGCCGGTGTCGACGCCGTGGTCGATCTCATGCACCGTGCACCCCGTGACCGTGACGCCGTAGGCGAGTGCGTCCCGCACGGCGTGCGCTCCGGGGAAGGCCGGCAGCAGGGCGGGGTGGGTGTTGATGATCCGGCCGGACAGTGCGTCGACCATCTCACTGCCGAGGATGCGCATGAACCCGGCGCTGACCACGAGGTCGGGCTCGAAGGCACGGACAACGCCGAGCAGGGCGGCGTCCCAGGCCTGGCGGTCGGCGAAGTCTGCGAGTCGGCACGCGAAGGCAGGGATGCCGACCTTCGAGGCACGGCCCAACGCAGGCGCGTACTCGACGTCGCTGCCCACGGCGACGATGGTCGCCGGGACCCGGCCGTCCGCACAGGCATCGATGAGCGCCTGGAGCAGGGTTCCGGACCCCGAGGCGAGCACGACGATGCGGGCGGACACGAGGGAACCCTATCGACTCGCCTCCGGAGCGCCGGGGCCGTCGGGCGGGGCCTGCCTAGACGATGGGCTCGTGGTTGAACTGCCGGTACATGTGGGCCGTGAAGAGCGAGGCGAACGGCAGGGTCAGGAGCGTCAGGATGCCGAAGAACACGCCGCCGAGGAGCAGGACCAGGAACGTGAACAGCGTCATGAGGATCGCCGGGGCGAAGTTCTTGGTCACCGCGTTGTAGCTGGCCTTCATCGCCTCGCCGACGCCGTAGCCCTTGTCGAGGATGTAGTACGGGCCGAGCTGGAGCAGGAACAGCACCGCGATGCCGGGCAGGATGCACAGGATCAGCCCGATGACGGCCAGGATCACGTAGACGATCGTGAAGAGGATGTACTTCCCGAGGTGCTGGGTGGTGAACATCTCCGAGAACGAGGGCGCCACGCCCTGGGTGCTGCGGATCGCCGCGCGCTGCACGCCGATCTGCGCGATGAAGGCGAGCAGGGAGAAGACCAGCGAGATGACGATCGCCGCCACGGCGCTGATGCCCAGTGCCGCCGTGCAGGCGTTCACCTGGCCGGGGGTCTCGGGGCTGCTGCAGTCGACGACGATGTTCTGCAGCGGGCGGGCACCGACCTGCTGGACGAACTGGATGACTGTGACGACGGCTGCGAGACCGATGAAGGCCGCGGCGTTCGCCTTGAAGCGGTCGAAGGCCCACGAGATCGCGCCGCTGACGCTGGGCCGCGGGCCCGGCTGCTCGGGAGGCGGAGGCATGGAGCCGGGGGGCATCTGGTCAGACATCGTCGGTCACTCCCTCAGCGGCGTCGACAGTCGTCGGCTCGGCGACCGCCAGCCTAGGCTTCGCGGGCGGGGACGTCACGACCGCACTCGGCACCGCTCCCAGGGTGACGAGCACGAAGACCAGGACGGCAACGGTCGCCGGCGGCGGTCCGAGGCTGGCCAGCCGGAGGTCCCCAAGACCCCCGGTGGCCAGGTAGGCCAGGACGAGCATGCTGACGGCAGCGACAGCGGCCGCTCCGAGAGCCATGGCCAGGCGCAACAGGCGGGAGTCGGCCCGCGCACGGCGGGCGATGGCGAGCCCGGCCACGACCCCCGCGCACACCCCCGCCAGCGGCAGTGCCCAGGCGAGGGGGCTCGCCGACTGCGGCAGCGCGGCCAGGAGCGGGAACGGCGGCAGCTGCGTCGGCGCCGTGACGGGGATGAACGGCGACACGGCCACCGCGGGGCCGATCATGACGCCCGCTCCGACCACGTACGAGGTCGCCCAGACGATGAGCACGGGTGCGTAGGCGACCCCGAGGAGCAGGAGGCCCAGGCCTCCCCAGATCCCCGTCTGCAGTGACTGCGTCATCGTCACCGCGTCGTCCACGCGGACGATCAGCGCCACCGTGGCTGCCACCGCTCCCGCTCCGAGCAGGGTCGCGGTGGCGATCAGGCCTCCGCGCACCGTGATCGACAGCCACGAGGGGACCAGCCGGCCCATGTCCAGGCGCGCTCCGCGCACCGCTCCGAATCCGAAGCCAGCCAGCGCGAGCACAAGAGCATGGATCACCGCGTCGAGGGGGCTCACCCGGGCATCCGAGCGGCCGGCGATCTGCGCGATGACGCCCACGATCGCGGCGTAGACGACGGCGGACGAGAGCACCAGCACGACGAGGCTGCGCCCCTCGTGCGACCTCAGCGAGCGCGCCGCCCACGAGCCGGCATAGGCCATGAGGACTAGTGGGATCAGCGCCAGACCCCACGGCAGCAGCGAGTAGGTGACGCCGCCGATGGCGATGGGCGTGCCGTGGGCGACCGCCCAGAGAAGGCCCGCCACGTCGAGCGACTCCGTCCACGTCAGGCCGGAGGCGGGGGTCGCCATCCACACCACGAGGAGCGGGATGGCGGCAATGGCCAGGCCAATGCCGGCTGCCCACAGTGCAGCCAGCGGCCCGAGCAGCCACGGGGATCGCGCCCCGGGACCCACCCTGCCGACCCGGGCGCCCGCACGTCGAGCGCGCGACGCAGCAGCGGCTCCGAACGCACCGAGCCCTCTGCGGCCCTCGGGCTCAGGCGCCGGGTGGTCCTCCAC
>CALGTB010000047.1 GCA_937902285.1 uncultured Actinomycetes bacterium
AGCCGGCTAAACAACCTGCCTGGGCACTACAGCTAGGCCGACAGCCTCCTGCAGGTGTCGCGCTAGGCGCCGTGCCGCTCGTGGCCGCGCGCCTCATCGTCGCCGGCCCTGCTGCGGATCAGCCGGCGCAGTGACTCGACGCGCACCATGCCGTCCGGCGTCGTCACGGTGCTGAGGGCGCATTCGTCCTCGTCATGGGTGCAGCCCCGAGGGCAGGCCCCGGTGAGCGCGTGGAGGTCCGGGAACGCCTCCACGACACGTTCGAGATCGACATGGGCGAGTCCGAAGGACCTGATGCCCGGAGTGTCGATGATCCATCCGCCTCCGGGCAGCAGCAGGGCCACAACGCTCGTCGACGTGTGGCGCCCACGCCCCGTGACCTCGTTGACGTGCCCGGTCGATCGGTCGGCGGTCGGGACCAGGTTGTTGACGAGCGTCGACTTGCCGACCCCCGAGTGCCCCACGAGGACGGTCGCCTCATCGGCGAGCGAGCGCCGCAGCTCGTCGGGCACCTGCTTGCGGGTGATCAGGTGGATGGGCAGGTCGAGCGGCCCGTAGAGCGACAGCAGCTCGTCCGGAGGGGTGAGATCGGTCTTGGTGATCACGAGCATCGGCTCGATTCCGGCGTCGTACGCGGCGACGAGGGCGCGGTCGATGAGCCCCGTGCGCGGCTCGGGATTCACGGTCGACGTGACGACCGCCATCTGCGTGGCGTTGGCGACGACGACCCGCTCGACGGGGTCGGTGTCATCGGCGGTGCGTCGGAGGGTGGAGGAGCGCTCGTGCCGACGCACGATGCGCCCCTGAGTGTCGGTGTCGCCGGTCACGTCCCCGACGACGTCGACATGATCGCCGACGACGATGCCCTTGCGACCGAGCTCGCGCGCCTTGATCGCATAGATCGGGGTGAGGTCGTCGAGCTCGACGGTGAACCGCCCGCGATCCACCGTGATCACGGTGCCGGGCTGGGCATCGACGTGATCGGGGCGGTCCTTCGAGCGGGGACGTGACTTCCCGCGTCCGGGGCGGACACGCACGTCGTCCTCATCGAGCTGGTGCGGCTTGCGGGCCACTAACGGACGCCCGACCCGTCATCGAGCAGCGCCGTCCAGCGGGCCGCGAAGTCCGGCAGGGTCTTGCTGGTGGTGCCGATGTCCTCGACGAGCACGCCGGGCACCCTCAGTCCGATCACGGCTCCGGAGGTCGCCATGCGATGGTCGCCGTAGGTGCGGAACGGGCCGCCGTGCAGGGGTCGCGGTTCGATGACGAGGCCGTCGTCCGTTTCGGTCACGTGGCCGCCGAGTCCATTGATCTCGGCGGTGAGCGCCGCGAGGCGATCGGTCTCGTGGCCGCGCAGGTGCGCGATGCCGCGCAGCCGGCTCGGGCCGTCCGCCAGCGCCGCGAGAGCCGCGATCGTCGGAGCCAGCTCGCCGACCGCGGAGAGGTCGGCGTCGATCCCGCTGATGCTGGCACCTCCGGTGACGGCGAGGCCGTCCTCGCCGAGGTCGACCTGCGCTCCCATGCTCGCCAGCAGCGTGCGCAGGGCGTCGCCGGCCTGCGTCGTGTGCTGCGGCCATCCCGGCACGACCACCCGCCCCTGGGTCACGAGTGCGGCGGCTAGGAACGGTGCGGCGTTCGAGAGGTCGGGCTCGATGGCCCGATCGAGGGCGCTGATCCCGTGCGGGTCGACGTGCCACACCCAGTCGCCCGCCTTGCGCACGACGACGCCCTGCTCGGCGAGCATCGCCACCGTGAGGTCGATGTGCGGAAGGCTCGGAATCGGGTCGCCCACATGGTGGATGGTCACTCCGGCGTTGAACCGCGCAGCGCTGAGCAGCAGCCCCGAGATGAACTGGCTCGAGCGCGACGCATCGACCGTGACCTCGCCTCCGCGCAGCTCGCCGGTCGCCTCGATGGCGAACGGGAGCCGCCCCGTCCCGCGGTCGTAGACCTTCGCGCCCAGCTCCTTGAGGGACTCGATGATCGTGGCCATGGGGCGCTTGCGCGCGTGCGCGTCGCCATCGAAGGACACCTGCCCGTGGGCGAGGGTGGCCAGCGGCGGGACGAAGCGCATCACGGTTCCGGCCAGCCCGACGTCGACCGACACCGGGCCGCGCATGAAGTGCGGCGTGACGCGCACGTCGACGTTGCCGACGGCGTGACGCCGGGTCACGCGGACCTCGTTGCCCAGGAGTCGCAGCGCGTCGATCATCAGCTGCGTGTCCCGCGCCTCGAGCAGGCCGCTGATCGTGCTGGGGCCGTCGGCGAGGACGGCGAGCACGAGGGCGCGGTTGCTGGCGGACTTGGAGCCGGGGACGGCAACGCTCGCCGACACCGGGCGGTCCGCGGTCGGCGCCGGCCACAGCTCGTTCGAGATCGCGTTCTCGGATGTCGTCATCACGGCAAGGCTATCGGGCGCAGCCGGGCATGGGGGATCACGTCTGGGGGCGACGGACGACGGCGATCACCACCGCGGCCGCGACGGCGACGAGCACGGCGAGTCCCACGAGGATCGGCCATGAGCCGCCATCGGTCGTGGGGGTCGAGGCGTCCGGCGACGCGGGCGCCGTCCCGGCGGGCGCCACCGAGGGCGTGGGCGACAGTGAGGGTGCGGCGCTCGCGGACGTCGACGGGACGGAGCCCGCACCCGTGACGGTGAAGGAGAACGAGTCCGTGATGGTGTGGCCGTCTGCCGAGACGACCCGGAAGGCCGCCGTGTAGCGGCCCGGCGGCGCGTCCGCCGCGATGCCCGTCGAGAGGCTGCGCCTGCCGAACGTGGGCTGCGGCGAGCTGACGATGAGGCTGTCGTCGACGCGGACGACGAGGGCCGTGCCGACGTCTATCAGCCCGCTGTCGAACGTGACGGTCACCGTGGCGGGCGCGGCCTCGAGCACCGCGCCGTCGGCCGGCTCGGTGCCGATGACGGCGCTGTGCCCCGAGGCCGCGGGCACGCCGACGACGATCGGGGCGAGGGCGAGTGCAAGTCCCAGTCCGAGGGCGAGTCCCGCGGCCATGCGTCGCGACCTCATGTGAGCAGCCCCTCGGCGATGAACCGACCCTCTCGGGCCCCCGCCGGGATCAGGTAGGTCGCCGAGCCGACCGTCGTGTTCCAACGGTTGAAGGCGTCCGACGCAGCGATCCGCTCCTGCATCGGGATGAAGGACGTGCGCGGATCGCGCATGTACGCGGCGAAGAGCAGCCCCATGTCACGTCCGCCGTCACGCGTTCCGTCGTCGTAGTTGAAGGGCCGTCGCAGGATCATGGCGTCCTTCGATGGTGCATGCGCCACGCGGATGTGGGCGTCCGCAGCGATGACGGGAAGCCCGAGGTCATCGACCGCATCGAACGGCACCGGGTCGGTCTCGTGCTCAGCGCCGATGGGTGCGCCCGAGTCGAGGCGCCGGCCGATGACGGTCTCCTGGACAGCGCGATCGAGGAGGTCCCACGGCTCCATGAGCATGCGGATGCGGCGCAGCACGAGCACCGTCCCTCCGGCCAGCCAGTCGGGACCGTCGGCGATCCATACGGTGGAGTCGAGGTCGTCGCCCGTCGGGTTGACCGTTCCGTCGACCTGGCCCATGAGGTTGCGCGTGGCCTCGCTGCCCGGGGTGGCGGGGGTCGGGGAGCGGAATCCCTGCTGCGTCCAGCGGGTACGGGTGAGCGCCGAGACGTCCTTCGCCAGCATGCGCACGGTGTGCGACAGAGTGACCGGGTCGTCCGCGCCGACCTGGAGCATGAGGTCGGTCTCGGACCACGGCCGTTCGAAGCGGTCGGTCGAGAAGTCAGGCATGACCGGCAGCTGGGCGGGGATCTCGCGGGCGAGGCCGAGCCGTTCGAACAGGCTGCGGCCCAGGCCGACTGTCACGGTGAGCATCCCGGCACTGGCGGCGAGCTCGGGCTGGGTGTCTCCCAGGGCCGGCTCGCCCTGCGTCAGCCGCGCGGCGTCGTCGGTGACCAGCCGCATCACCGCAATGGCGTCGTCGCGCGTCGGCTCCCGCAGGTCGAGGCCGATGAAGGTCTGGAACAGGGCCGGGGGCGTCGTGACGCCCGACTGGTGCACGCCGTAGTACGGCAGGATCGCCGGCGCGTCGCTGGCGGCGGCGACGCTCGCGGCCGGGCTCGGGATCGCGGTGGGCGCCGGGGTGGGGCCGCTGGCTGTCGGGGTGCCGTCCGGGCGCTGGCCGAGGGCGTACCCGCCGGCGGCGCCGAGGATCGCGGCGCCGCCGGCAGCCAGCACTCCCCGCCGGGTGAGCCCGGTGCGTGGGGGTTGCTGGTCGGTACTCACTACATGCCCGACATTCCCGTGCCGTTCGGGTCGTACGTCTCGTTCGCTCCCGTGTAGGTCTTGGCGATCACCTTGACCGTCAGCAGGCCCCCGTCGGACGTGATGAGGGTGATGGGGATGAGCTGGCCCGGCTTGATGGGCTTCTTGACCTTCATGAGCATGACGTGGTTGCCGCCCGGCTTGAGGGTGGCCATGCCGCCTGCCGGGACGACGATCCCGCCGGGCTTCTCCTGCATCACCATCGTGCCGTTGCTCTCGGCCATCTCGTGCAGCTGGACCGCTGCCGACAGGGGGCTCGAGGCGCCGACGATGGTGATGGCCTTGCCCGTGGGGTTCGAGATGACGCCGAACGAGGCCGTCATGCCCGAGTCGACGGCCTTCACCCAGCCGTCGGAGAGCTTCAGCGGGGACTTCGACTCCGTGAGCCCCTTGCTCCACGTCGGCTTGGCCGACCCGGTCTTCTGGCAGAGGTACACGGTGCCGTGGTTGTACTCGGTGAGGCCCGACATGGCGCACCGTGCGCCGGGCTTGGGTGCCTCGTGGGCCTGGGCGGGGGCGGCCACCGAGCCGATGGCGGCCATGGAGATGAGTACGGCGGCACCGATCCGGGCGGATCGTGACGCCGTGATGCTGCGTGCGAATGACATGTGCGTTCCTTCGGGTAGGTCGGATGGGAGTGGCGCAACCCATCGGCCATGAAGGGACGGGCTGCTGCCTAGGTGACGAGGACGGCGGCGCGTGGCGGGCCGCGGCCCTCGACGCTGTGACGGAGGGCGTCGCGGACGTGGAGGTGGCGCCGCGTCGACGGAGGGATCGCCCGTCCGGGCACGCCGACGGGGTCCGGCAGGACGGTGGCCGGGCTGCCGAGGAGGTGGGCCAGCAGTGCCGCCCAGCGCTGGATGAGCCCATCCGAGTGGACGAGCACGACCGCGGCGACGAGGGCGGCCGCGAGGTGGGCGGCGAGCATGGAGGTCGAGGGCACCAGCCCGGCCGTGTGCCCGTGCGTGCCGGCGAACGCGAGGATCAGGTGCAGGAGGGCCTGCGCGCCGACGAGGTAGGCGGTCGTCCACGCCAGGGAGCGACGGCGGTCACTGACGGCCCAGGTGAGGGCGGTCGCCAGGCCGACCACGAGGACCAGCGGCACGAGCGAGGGAAGGGTCCCGGAGGCAGCCGAGTGGGCCGCGAGGGTGAGCACCACGAGGGCGGACGAGGTCAGGGCGGTGCGCGCACCGCGTGGCCCCTGGGTCCGGTTCACGCTGGCAGTCTACGAGTGGCGGCGGCAACCGCTGGCCCGGTCTAGCCTGAACCCGTGAGCGCGTCCGTGGATACCGACGACCTGCTCCCGGATCTCGACCTCGCCCAGATCATGCAGCAGCGCCCCCTGGGCCTCGGATCCGTCCGGCACGTGCTGCGCATCGCCATCGCCGTGACGGTGTCGTGGGCCGTTGCCGTCGCCGTCTCGCACAGCCAGCTCGCGCTCTTCGCGCCCATCACCACGCTGCTCGTGGTGCAGTCGTCGGCCTGGACGACGCTCGGCATGTCCATCCAGCGCATCCTGGGCACGGGCATCGGGGTGCTCGTCGCGTCCGTATGGGTGAACCTCGTCGGGCTCACCTGGTGGTCCTTCTTCATCGGCGTCGGCGCGGCCCTGCTCATCGCCAGGATGCTTCCGTGGTCGCTGGGCGGCCAGCTGCAGATCCCGGTGGCCGTCGTCTTCGTGCTCGCCATCGGCCCCGGATCGATCGGCCAGGATGCGTGGCGGGTCGCCGACGTGTTCATCGGTGGGGCCATCGGCCTGCTGGCCGTGTTCATCTACCCGCCCAAGCCACGGCCCGAGGTGCTCGACGGGGCGCTGCGCACCTATCGCGACGCGATCATCGAGACGATGCGGCAGGTGGGAGCGGCGTCGGGATCCCTGGCCGAGCCCCTCGTCGGCGCGCAGCCCCATGACTACGTGGCCACGAGCCGCCGGCTCCGCGACCTCGCGGACACGGCGCGCTCCGAGCTGGTGCGCTTCGTCGAGGGGGCGCACCTGAACCTGCGTGCCCGCGGACTGCAGGACCTCGTGCAGGCGAAGGCCGTGCAGCTGCGGCGGCTCGGCGGGATCGGCGTGCAGGTGCGGGGGATCGTCGGCGCTGCCAACCGCCTCTACGACCGCCCGACCGTGTCGCCGCTGCTGTCGGGGGAGGAGTTCGGGGCCCTGGTCGACAGGCTCGTCGCGCTCATGGAGTGCGTGCTCGGAGGACCGGGCCAGCCGGTCGGGGGTGTCGACCGCGGCGCGGCCAGCGAGCTGGACAGTGCGCTCGAGGCGGAGCTGCGACGGGCGGCCGACTCACTGGTGGACACCGGCGGTGGCCTCGGCGGGGCCCTGGGCTCGGTCGGCCTCGTCGGGCGGCTCGACCTCGTGCGCATTCAGTTGCTCGAGTACCGAGAGTGGGAGAACTAGTCGATGTGCGGACGCTATGCGGCGGCGAAGGACCCGGCAGCGCTGGCGGAGGAGTTCGAGGTCACCGGGCAGCCGCCTGAGGAGCTGCAGCCGGACTACAACGTCGCGCCGACGAAGAAGGTCTACGTCGTCGTCGACCGCCCGGTCGACGACGTGCTCACCCGGTCGCTGGTCGTGGCCCGCTGGGGACTGGTTCCGTCGTGGGCCAAGGACCCGTCCATCGGATCGCGGATGATCAACGCACGGGCCGAGACCGTCGCCGAGAAGCCGGCGTTCCGACGGGCATTCGCCAAGCGTCGCTGCCTGGTGCCCGCGGACGGCTACTTCGAGTGGTACCTGCCCACGGAGCCTGACGCGCCGGTCGGCAAGACGGGCAAGCCCATCAAGCAGCCCTTCTTCATCCATCCGGCCGACGGCTCGTCGCTGGCGATGGCCGGCCTGTACGAGTGGTGGCGCGACCCGACGAGGGAGGACGGCGACCCGGCCGCCTGGCGGCTGACCTGCACCGTCATCACCACCGAGGCCTCCGACGACCTGGGCCGCATCCACGACCGGATGCCGATGACGGTCGCCCGGGACGACTGGCACCGCTGGCTCGACCCCGACGTCCCCGCCGCAGCCGACCTGCTGGCGCCGGCGTCGGCGGGCCGGCTGGATGCCTACCCGGTGTCGACGCTGGTCAACAGCGTGCGCAACAACGGGCCGGAACTGCTCGCCCCCCTGGCGGAATGATCGCGGGCACGACGCGGTTGAGGGGGGTGTGCTCCTCATCTCGGCTCCCGAAGGCGGCCTGCCCACCCTTGACCTCTGGGGTGCCGCGTCGGGTCTAGGCTCGGCTGCGATGAGCGAAGCCCCGGTGAGCGACGCGCCCGAGACCCCCGACGAGGTCTCGGCGCGATTCGAGCGCGATGCCATGCAGTACCTCGACCAGCTCTACGGGGCGGCGATGCGCATGACGCGCAATCCGGCCGATGCCGAGGATCTCGTGCAGGAGACCTACATGAAGGCCTTCGCCGCCTTCGCGAGCTTCAGCGAGGGGACGAACCTCAAGGCGTGGCTCTTCCGCATCCTGACGAACACCTACATCAACATCTACCGCAAGAAGCAGCGGCAGCCCTACCAGACGGGCACGGACGACCTGTCCGACTGGCAGCTGGCCGAGGCGGAGAGCCACACCTCGCGCGGGCTGAGGTCGGCCGAGGCGGAGGCACTCGACCGGCTGGCCGATGCCGACGTGATCGAGGCGCTGGCGGCGCTGCCCGAGGACTTCCGGATGGCCGTCTACCTGGCCGACGTCGAGGGGTTCGCCTACAAGGAGATCGCCGAGATCATGGACACGCCCGTGGGCACGGTGATGTCGCGGCTCCATCGGGGGCGCAAGCTGCTGCGCGAGCTGCTGCAGGACTACGCCGTCGAGCGCGGCCTCATCCCGGCCGTCGTCGGAGCCGACGGGGGTGACGCGGAGTGAGCTGCGGCAATCCTCATGCGACCGACTGCTCCGACGTCCTGGAGATGGTCGACGAGTTCCTCGACGGCGAGATCGACGATGCCCGGCGGCTCCAGATCGCGCAGCACCTCGACGAGTGCGCACCATGCCTTCAGCAGTACGGACTGGAGCAGGCCGTGAAGGCGCTGGTCCACCGGTCCTGCGGCTGCGAGGCGGCACCGGAGCGGCTGCGGATGCAGATCGTCACGAGCATCCGGCAGATCTCGATCACCTACCGCGCATACGGGGAGTAGCTCGATGGAGCAGACACTGCGAGCAGAGATGGTGGCCTCGGTCCACTCCGTGGTCGTCGAGGTCGGCGACGAGGTCGTCGTCGGCGACACCCTGGTGATCCTCGAGTCGATGAAGATGGAGATCCCGGTCGTGGTCGAGGCTCCCGGGGTCGTGGCCGAGATCAGCGTCGCCCCCGGCGACGTCGTCCGCGAGGGCGACGTCATCGCGATCCTGCTCTGACAGCCCCGCAGGTCTCGCGACCTCAGCCGTGCGGGACCGCCCGCCCGTAGGCCTGCAGGTGCACGCCGTCGCGGGGCTCCCAGTCGCGCTCGGGCAGCCGCGTGAAGCCGAGCCGCTCGTAGAACCGGTGCGCGGCGTGGTTCCGGTCGATGACGCAGATGGCGTGTGCGGGCGCGCCGTTCGCCACGGCCCGCCGCTCGCACTCGTCGACGAGGGCCTCACCGACGCCGGTGCGCCAGGCCGACGGGGCCACGGCCAGGAAGCGGAACTCCGACTCCTGGCCCCGGCCGATCTCGGAGAACTCGCTGCCGGGCGGGCAGATCGTCACCGTGCCGACGATGACGCCGTCGCGCAGGGCCACCAGCACGTCTGCGCTCCTGGCGCGGGCGGCGGCGTCGCGCAGCGTCACGGCGTAGTCGTCAGCCGGGTCGAGGTGGCCGCCGGCAGAGTAGGACGCGACGCACAGCTCGCCGACGGTGTCGAGCTCGGATGCCTCGGCGGGCCGGATCTGGATGGGTGGGGTCACCGGGCAACTATGTCCGACACGCATGTGCCAGGCGCTCGGGGGGCCGGGTCGGGCGGGCTCGGGCGTATCGTTCCGGCCCATGGCCATCCTCACCCGGCTCGTCGATGAGCGCACCGACCTCGGCGCGGCCGACGTGGCGCTCCTCGGTGCGCTGGTCGAGGAGTGGGCGCTCGTGGCCGACCTGTCGCTGAGCGACCTGGTGCTGTGGGTGCCCACCTGGAACGACGGCGGTCTCGTCGTCGTCGCCCAGGTGCGGCCGACGACGGCACCGACCTCGGTGCCCGACGATCTCGTCGGCTCGTACGCGCCGCGCGGGCGCCACCCCCAGCTCGACCAGGCCATCGCCTTCGGTCGTGCCGTGACCCTCCGCGACATCCAGCATCCGTGGGCGCCCAGCGGCGTGGAGGCCTTCCCGGTGCGCCGGGCGGACCGCGTCATCGCCGTCGTGGCCCGCCATGCGTCAGCGGCGCCGCGGGTGGCGGGGCAGCTGGAGGAGATCTACCTGACCTCGGCGGACGACCTGCTCACCATGCTCGTCGACGGCCGGTTCCCGGTCGAGGAGACCGGCACCGACGCCATCGGGACCCCGCGAGTGGGCGATGGCCTCGTGCGCCTGGACGCGAGGGGCGTGGTCGAGTACGCCAGTCCGAATGCCGTCAGCGCCCTGCGCCGCCTCGGGCTGGCCACGGATGTCGTCGGCTCGTCGTTCGCGGAGCTCGCCGTGCGGCTGTCGCGTCGGCCCGGCCCCATGGACGAGGCGCTGACCGCGGTGGCGGGCGGTCGGCAGGCCGGCACCGCCGACATCGAGAACGCGGCTGCCGTGGTGCTGGTCCGCGGCATTCCGCTCATGCGCTCCGATCGTCTCGTCGGCACGATCCTGTTCCTGCAGGATGCGACGGACCTGCGGCGGCGTGAGCGGGCCCTGATCAGCAAGGACGCCACGATCCGGGAGATCCACCACCGGGTGAAGAACAACCTGCAGACGGTGGCGGCCATGCTCCGGCTCCAGGCGCGGCGCGCCGGGAGCGAGCAGGCGAGGGAGGCGCTCGCCGAGGCCGAGCTGCGCGTGGCGGCGATCGCGGCGGTCCACGAGTCGCTGTCGGTGGAGGACGGGGAACGGGTCGACTTCGACCAGACGATCGACCGGATCATCGGGCTGGTGCGCGATCTCGCCCCGGCCTACGCGTCCGACGGCCAGGTGCCCACGCTGCGCCGAACCGGGGCGTGGGGGACCCTGCGCGCCGACGTGGCCACGTCGCTGGCCATGGCCGCGTCCGAGCTGCTGCACAACGCCGTGGAGCATGCCGGCGCCCGGGAGATCGTCGTCGAGCTGGGGCGGGAGTCGGACTTCTTCATCATGACGGTGCGAGACGACGGTGCCGGGCTGCCGGAGGCCTTCGATGCCTCGGTCACTGGGCTGGGCCTGAGCATCGTGCAGTCACTGGTCACCGGCGACCTGCGCGGGACATGCGACCTCAGCGGCACCCCAGAGGGAACCGCGGTGGTGATCAGGGTGCCGAGCGACGAGCGGGGAGCGTAGAGCCGGTCAGACGTTGGACCGCGCCCGCAGTCGAGCGTTGCGACGCTTGAGCGCGCGGCGCTCGTCTTCGGAGAGCCCGCCCCAGACGCCGGCGTCCTGCCCGGTCTCGAGGGCCCAGCGGAGGCATTCGTCCACGACGCTGCAACGCCGACACACAGCCTTGGCCTCTTCAATCTGGACCAAGGCGGGTCCGGTGTTGCCGATCGGGAAGAACAGCTCCGGGTCCTCGTCACGGCAGGCGGCCTCGTGGCGCCAGTCCATGGCTAATCACTCCATCAATGCAGCGCACCGGGATCTTCCGGCGCTCGTGATTGCTTTCACGTGATGGCGCAACACGGGGGGCCGACCTGGGGTCTCCAAGCCGGTCTCCGGAGGAAGTCAGCCATCCCACGAAAGCAACGGGCGTGTATAGGGTCGCAGAGGGATCACCGTCCCACAAGGGGAAAGCCCTCTTTCCGACCCGTGTTGCCTGTTGCCTAGGTCACAAATGGATTACGACTGCCCGTTTTGCCCCTGTTCTCGAACCGATTAACGGACGCTGCGGAAAGCGCTTGCATGGGCGTCGGCTCATGCGACGACCCGCAGGGCGTCCGGGTGGCTGGTGAACGCGACCTCCGTGGTCGGGCCGAGCCCCTCGCCGTCGATCTGGAACTCCACCGGACGACTGGCCGTGAGGGTGAACGCCTGCTGGTCGTGCCAGACCACCAGCCCGCCGCGCGACGACCTGCCCGTGCGGCTCAGGAGCATGCGCTGGGCGGCGACGAGCG
>CALGTB010000048.1 GCA_937902285.1 uncultured Actinomycetes bacterium
GAACGACCGATGGCCGCCCATTCGACAGGGCGGCCACCGGGTGCCGTGGGCAGGATGCGCCCGCCGGCAAGGGGGAACACGTGTGCTCGGCGCGTGCTACTTCAGGAAGTCCGGGATGTCGAGGTCGTCGTCGGTGTCCTCGAACACGATCGTCCTGGGCTGCTGCATCTGCCGTGCGCTGGGTGCGACGACGGCCGGCACCTCGCCGGTCGCCCCGTCCTCGCGCAGTCGGGCCGTGGTGCCCGTCCCGCGCTTCGCCGGCGGCTCGCCGCCGTCGAAGCCGGCGGCGATGACCGTGACCCGCACCTCGTCGCCCAGCGTGTCGTCGATGACGGCGCCGAAGATGATGTTGGCGTCGGGGTGAGCCGCATCGGAGACCAGGCGGGCGGCCTCGTTGATCTCGAACAGCCCGAGGTCACTGCCCCCCGAGATCGACAGCAGAACACCATGGGCACCGTCGATGCCGGCCTCGAGCAGCGGGCTGGAGATCGCCTTCTCCGCGGCCTCGACCGCGCGGTCCTCGCCGCGTGCCGAGCCGATGCCCATGAGTGCCGAGCCCGCGGAGTGCATGACGCTCTTCACGTCCGCGAAGTCGAGGTTGATCAGGCCCGGGGTGGTGATCAGGTCGGTGATGCCGGAGACGCCCTGCAGCAGGACGTGGTCGGCCTGGCGGAAGGCGTCGATGATGCTGATGTTGCGGTCGGCCAGCGACAGCAGGCGATCGTTCGGGATGACGATGAGCGTGTCGACCTCGGCCCGCAGCGCATCGACCCCGGCCTCGGCCTGGGCCTGGCGCCGGCGTCCCTCGAACCCGAAGGGCCGGGTGACGACGCCGATGGTCAGGGCCCCGAGCGAACGGGCCACGCGGGCCACCACGGGCGCGCCGCCGGTGCCGGTGCCGCCGCCCTCGCCGGCCGTGACGAAGACCATGTCGGCGCCCTTGAGCACCTCCTCGATCTCCTCGATGTGGTCCTCGGCTGCCTTCTTGCCGACCTCGGGGTTGGCTCCCGCTCCGAGCCCGCGGGTCAGCTCACGGCCGATGTCGAGCTTGACGTCGGCGTCGCTCATGAGGAGGGCCTGCGCATCGGTGTTGATGGCGACGAACTCGACGCCCTTCAGCCCGACCTCGATCATGCGATTGACGGCGTTGACGCCACCACCACCGATCCCCACGACCTTGATCACTGCCAGGTAGTTCTGCGGAGCCGCCACGGCCGCCCGTCCTCTCATCCGATGTCGCGGGCCGGAGTCCCGACGACGATTCCTGGTCACAAACTCTCAACCTCAACCGGAGACTGAGAATCCGTCTGGTCCGTGACCGGCGGGAGGGTAGGCGCATATACCCGTGTTGCGCAAGGTGAGGGTGGGAATTCGCTTCGCGAATTCCCACGGAATAGGGGCCGCTAGCGCGGAAACTCCTCCGTCCGCAGAAGGAGACTCCACCGTCCGCAGAAGGGAACTCCTCCGGGCTGGCGCGCAGGAGGGGGTCAGCGGGCGGTGAAGGTGGTGGGGAGTTCCGGGGCCGACACGTCGTAGATGTCGCGCTTGCGCTTCATGAGCGCCTTCAGGACCTCGGCCTTGAAGTCGGCCTGCTCGGCACTGCCCCAGCGGACCTCGGCCCCCGACCGCAGGGTCATGGTGACGTCGTCACGCGTCGTGGCCCGGACGGAATCGACCTTCGCAGCCAGGTCCGCGGGCAGTCCGGCCAGCACGGCCATGGCGGCCTCGAGGCCGACCCCGTCCGCCGACACCGACGGCAGCTCGCGCGGGGCTGCGCCGAGCGCCTCGAAGGCGAATCCGGAGGCGTCCACGACCGACGACGTCCCCTTCAGCACGGCGATGGGGACCCGCGCCGACACGGCGAGGACGATCTCGTTGGGCCAGCCCCGGCGGACCTCCACCGCCTCCAGCCAGGGCAGGGCCGTGACCCGCGACTGGATGGCCGACGTGTCGACGCGCACCATGGGGACGCCCGTGGGAACCGTGGCGGTAGCCAGCACCTGCTCCGCGGCCACGCCATCGACTCCCACCACGCGGACACTCGACACCGCAAGCACCGAGGAGAAGAGCACCAGCCAGGCGACTGCGCCCGCGAGGAGGGCGACCGCCACGACCACGAGCACGCGACGGCGGCGACGACGACGCACCGAGGGATCGGAGAAGTCGACCCGCACCGGAAGCTCGTCGATCGTGGGGGCGCTCACGGCCCCTCCCCCGACCGCAGGAGCTCGATCACTTCGTTCCCGATCATGCCGATGTCACCGGCACCGAGCGTCATGATGATGTCGCCCGGCCGCGCCCGGTCCGCGAGATGACCGGCAACCGCCGACCACGAGGGCTCGAACACCACATGCTCGGGGGGCAGCGGGACGTTCGCCGCCATGGTCTGGCCGCTGGCCCCCGGGATCGCCGTCTCCCCCGGTGCGAAGACCTCGAGCACGACCACGTCGTCCGCCAGGCCGAGGGCCTCGCCGAACTCACGAGTGAACAGGGCCGTGCGGTAGTAGTGGTGGGCCTGGAACGCCACGATCAGGCGGCCATCGCCGACGACGTCGCGAGCGGCCCGCAGGGTCGCCTCGATCTCGGTCGGATGGTGCGCGTAGTCGTCGAACACGCGGATGTCGTTGACCTGGCCCTTGAAGTCGAACCGTCGCCGGGTGCCGCTGAAGGACTCGAGTCCGGTGCGCAGGTCCGCAGCAGGGAGGTCGAGGCCGAGGCCGGTGACGAATGCGGCCATCGCGTTGAGGGCGTTGTGCTTCCCGGGGACCTGCAGCGTGATCTCGCCCAGCCGCACCCCGTTGTGCACCGTGTCGAACGTCCAGCCGATGCCATCGCGACGGGCGTCGGCGAGGCGGTAGTCGGCCTCGTGCGCCTCGCCGTAGGTGCGGACGTCGACGCCGTGCTCGCGAGCCCTCTGCGCCAGGCGCGCACCGCCGAGGTCGTCGCAGCAGACGACGACGAACCCGTCGCGATCGCGCACGCCCACGGCGAAGTCGAGGAAGCCCTGCTCGATGGCCTCGTAGGTGCCCCAGTGATCGAGGTGGTCGGGCTCGACGTTCGTCACGATGGCCGCCACGGGCGCGAGGAGCAGGAAGGCGCCATCGCTCTCGTCCGCCTCGACGACGAAGACGTCCCCCGTGCCGAGGTGGGCGTTCGAACCCGACTCGTTCAGCTCGCTGCCGATGGCGAAGGAGGGATCGACCCCGCAGTGCTGGAGTGCCACCGTGAGCATCGACGTCGTCGTGGTCTTCCCGTGCGTGCCGGACACGGCCACGCCACGGCTCCCGACCATCACCGCGGCGAGCGCCGTGGCCCGGCTCAGCTCGGGGATCCCCCGCTCGCGCGCCGCCACCCGCTCGACGTTCCCCGGAGGGATCGCGGTGGACACCACGAGCGCATCGATGCCGTCGACGAGCGCGGCGTCGTGGCCCACGCGCGCATCGACGCCGATCGCACGCAGAGCCTGCAGCCGACGGGAGTCCTTCGCATCCGAACCGGACACGGCGAGGCCCTGCGCGACCATGATGCGCGCGATCCCGGACATGCCGGCTCCGCCGATGCCCACGATGTGCACCCTGCCCAGGCTCTGGGACCCCACGGTCACGACGCCCCTCCCACCCGCAGGACGATGCGGGCCAACTGCTCATCGGCGTCACGTACGCCGTGCCGGTAGGCCGCCGCGCCCATGGCGCTCAGCCTGCTGTCATCGTGCAGCAAGGACGCCACCGTGTGGGTGAGCCACTCCGCAGTGATGCTGCCGTCGTCCACCAGCAGTCCTCCACCCGCGGCCACGACCGGCTCCGCATTGAGCCGCTGCTCGCCGTTGCCGATGGGCAGCGGCACGTACACGGCCGGAAGTCCCACGGCGGCCAGTTCGGCGCACGTCATGGCCCCGGCCCGGGTCATGGCCAGGTCGGCGGCCGCGTAGGCGAGGTCCATGCGGTCGAGGTACGGCACGGCGACGTACCCGTCGGCAGGCGCGGGAGGCTCGTTGCGGCTCCCGAAGGAGTGCAGGACCTGCACGCCCTGCTCCCGCAGCCCGGGCAGTGCCGCCGCGACGACGTCATTGAGCCGCCGGGCGCCCTGCGATCCGCCGAAGACCAGGAGGACCGGGGCCGCGGGGTCCAGGCCGAACGACGCACGGGCCGCATCGCGCGCCGCGGCCCGGTCGAGCCCCGCGATCGACGCGCGCAGCGGCGGAGCCATCACCGTGCCGCCCGCCAGGGTGCCGGGGTAGGACGCGTACACATGCGAGGTGAACCGGGCCCCCAGCCGGTTCGCGATGCCCGGGCGGGCGTTCGACTCGTGGATGATGAGCGGCGTGCGCGTCCGCCGGGCCGCCAGGTACGCCGGGACGGACGCGTAGCCGCCGAAGCCCACCACCACGTCGGCGTCGAGGTCGCGCAGGATCCCCGTGGCCTGGCGGACGGCCCGCTGCATCAGCGGCCCGAGCTTGAGCAGGTCCGTGCTCGCCCGACGCGGCATCGGAACACTGGCGACCGTCACGAGGTCGTACCCGCGCTCCGGCACCAGGGTCGACTCGAGCCCACGGTCGCTTCCGAGCACGGTGATCCCGATGCCCGGGTCGATGCGGCGCAGTGCGTCGGCGACATTGAGGGCCGGCTCGATGTGGCCACCGGTGCCACCGGCCGCGAGGACGACGTGCATGGACGTCAACGACGCCTGAGGGCCTGCGCGGTGCTCCTGCGTCGAATGGCCCTGCGAGCGCCGGGCTCGGCCTTCGCGAACGCCATGAGCATGCCGAGCGCGACGAGCGTCGGGACGAGCGAGGACCCGCCGTAGGACACCAGGGGCAGCGGCACGCCGGTGATGGGGAGGACGCCGAGGACGGCTCCGATGTTGACGGCCGCCTGGACGACGATCCAGGCCCCGACCCCTGCGGATGCGAGGCGCACGAAGGGATCATCGGTGTTGCGGGAGAGTCGGAAGATCGCGAAGGCCAGCAGCCCGAAGAGGCCCAGCACGGCGAGCGTGCCGAACAGGCCGAGCTCCTCCCCGATCACCGGGAAGATGAAGTCCGTGTGGGCCTCCGGAAGCGATCCCCACTTCTCGCGACTCGCGCCGAGCCCCACTCCCCAGAAGCCCCCGGTGCCGAGCGCGTACTGGCCCTGCGTCACCTGCCAGCCGAAGCCCAGTCGGTCGGCGCCAGGATCGAGCCACGACGTGAAGCGCTCCATGCGGTAGGGAGCAGCCAGGGTGAGCAGGACGATGCCGAGCGCCAGCACGCCGCCGAGGATGGCGAAGAGGCGCAGGGGTGCTCCGGCCGCGAAGAGGATGCCCATCGTGATGGCTGCGAGCATGAGCGTGTTGCCGAAGTCGCCCTCCATGAGGACGAGGACCATCATCACGCCGGCCACGGGCAGCAGCGGGAGAAGCAGGCGCGACCACGAGTCGATCGGACGGTCCTTGCGGGTGAGCAGGGACGCCCCCCAGACGACGAGCGCGAGCTTGGCGAACTCCGAGGGCTGGAGGCGGAACGGGCCGACGATCTCGATCCAGTTGCGCTGCCCCGCCACCTCGACACCGATGACGAGCACGGCCACGAGGAGCCCGAACGCGACCAGGAAGAGGATCCAGGCGAAGCCGCGCCAGAACGGCACCGAGGTGCGGGCCACGACGAGCATGGCCACCACCCCTACGACGGCGAACAGCCCCTGCCGCTGGACGAGGGTGTAGGCGGAGCCGAAGACCCGGAAGCTCTCGATGCTCGACGCCGACAGCACCATGATCAGCCCGAGGGTGAGCAGCAGCAGCGTCGTGCCGAGCAGCAGGTAGTAGGTGCTCAGCGGGTGGTTGAGCAGGAGCGCCACCCGGCCCTGCGGCGACGCCGCGGCCTCGGGTGCGTCGACCCGCGACTCGGTGTCACTCATCGCTGCCGCCAGAGGCCGCACCCAGGAACCCGGGGAGCCCGGCCGCCGCGGCGGCGAACTGGCGTCCGCGGTCGGAGTAGTCGCGGAACATGTCCCACGAGGCGCAGCCCGGTGCGAGGAGCACGGTGTCGCCGGGACGTGCCAGGGCTGCAGCCTGACGCACCACCTCCACCATGGCACCAGTGTCGACGGTCTCGACGACGATCACGGGCACATCGGGCGCGTGTCGCGCCAGTGCCCCGGCGATCACGTCGCGGTCGACTCCGAGCAGAACCACTCCGGCGAGTCGATCGCGCGCCGCGACGACCAGGTCGTCGAACTCCTGTCCCTTCGCCATTCCGCCCGCGACCCACACGATCGGCTCGAACGCCATCAGCGAGGTGAGTGCGGCGTGTGCGTTCGTGGCCTTCGAGTCGTCGATGAACGTGACGCCTGCGGCCACTCCGACGGTCGCGATGCGATGCTCCGCCGGCACGAAGGCACGCAGTCCGTCTCGCACCGCGCGCGGCGGGACACCGAAGGCCCGGGCCAGGGCCGCGGCGGCGAGGGCATTGGCGACATTGTGCGGAGCGAAGGGGTGCACGTCCGAGGCAACGGCAAGCTCCTGCGCCATCGCATGCCGGTCGGGGATGAAGGCGCGGTCGACGAGGAGGTCATCGACGACGCCCAGCATCGAGAGTCCGGGCGCGCCCAGGGTGAAGCCGATGGCGCGGCAGCCATCGATGACGTCGGCCTCCTCGACCATGCGCAGGGTCACGTCGTCCTGCACGTTGTAGATCGCCGCCTCCTGTGTCCGCTCGTAGATGCGGGCCTTGGCCGCGATGTACTCCTCCATCGACCCGAAGAAGTCGATGTGGTCGTCGGCGATGTTGAGGCACGCGGCCGCGAGGGGGCTCACCGAGTGGATGAACGGCAGCTGCGGCGCGCCGACCTCCACCGCGATGACGTCGAGCTCCTCGTGCATGACGACGTCGATGAGGCTGGTGCCGATGTTCCCGGCAGCCGCCGTTCGGTACCCGGCAGCACGGAGGATCGACTCGAGCATGAGAGTCGCCGTCGTCTTCCCGTTGGTGCCCGTGACGCACAGCCAGGCGGCCGGCGACTCAGGGTCGCGCACCCGCCACGCCAGCTCGAGCTCCCCCCAGACCGGCAGTCCTCGGCCGAGGGCGTCCACGATGACGTCCGACGACGGCGGCAGGCCCGGCGACACCACGAGCAGGTCGATGTCATCGGGGACGGCCCCGGCATGACCCAGCAGGACCCGCGCGCCCAGTGTCTCGAGCACCCCCGCCCGCTCCCGCTGCCGCTCGCCGTCCGACGCGTCGACGATGGTCACCTGGGCACCGAGCTGCATGAGTGCGTCGGCAGCGGCGAACCCGGCGATGCCGATGCCTGCCACAGCGACGTGCAAAGAGGTCCAGTCGGACGTGCGGCTCCAGTCGGCGTCAGGCCTCACGCGCGGACCCACTCGGCATAGAAGATCGCCAGCCCCGCCCCGATGCAGAGGCCCTGGATGATCCAGAAGCGGACGACGATCTGGATCTCGGGCCAGCCGAGCATCTCGAAGTGGTGGTGCAGGGGTGCCATCCGGAACACCCGCCGGCCGGTCAGCTTGAAGGACCCCACCTGGGCGATCACCGACAGCGTCGTGATGAGGAACAGGCCCGCGGTCAGGGGCAGGAGCAGCTCGGTCTGGGTGAAGATCGCCAGGCCCGCGATCGCTCCGCCGAGGGCGAGCGAGCCGGTGTCGCCCATGAAGATGCGGGCCGGCGCGGTGTTCCACCAGAGGAAGCCGAAGGTCGCGCCAGCGGCGCACGCCGAGATGATCGCTAGATCGACGGGGTTCGCTGTCGCGTAGCAGAAGGTCGTCTCCTCGAAGGCGCAGTTCTGCCCGTACTGCCAGATGCTGATGAGCACATACGCGAGGAACGACAGGATCGCTGCGCCCGTCGCGAGTCCGTCCAGGCCGTCGGTGAGGTTGACGCCGTTCGTCGTGGCCGTGATGAGGAACCACACCCACAGGAGGAACAGCCCCATCGGGAGAACGATCGAGGTGTCGCGGATGAAGGAGATCGCGGTCGATGCCGGAGTCAGCCCCTCCGCGTTGGGGAACTGCACCGACAGGAAGGCGAACGAGAACGCGACGATCGCCTGACCGATGAGCTTCGTCCGCGCCCGAAGGCCCGTGCTGCGCTGCTTGAAGATCTTCAGGTAGTCGTCGGCCATGCCCACCAGGCCCAGCCCCACCATGAGGTAGAGGATCAGCAGGCCGGACGCCGTGAGGGGACGCCACGTGAGCAGGTGCGTCATGAAGTAGCCGGCCAGGACCCCGACGATGATGGCCAGCCCGCCCATCGACGGCGTGCCGACCTTGCTCTCGTGATCGGGGTACTGCTCCCCCTCCGACGACACGCGGATGGCCTGCGCGTAGCCGTGACGGGCGAGGATGCGAATGAGGATGGGGGTGCAGACGAGCGACACCAGAGTCGCGATCGTGCCCGCGATGACGACGAGCCTCACGGCTGCCCTCCCGCCAGGAGGGCCTCGGCCACCCGCTCGAGCCCCACGCTGCGGGACGCCTTCACGAGGACGAGGTCGCCGGGTCGCGTCTCGCGCCGCAGGAGGGTGATGG
This sequence comes from uncultured Actinomycetes bacterium, assembly GCA_937902285.1. Classification (GTDB taxonomy): domain Bacteria; phylum Actinomycetota; class Actinomycetes; order S36-B12; family S36-B12; genus UBA10649. The sequence continues at coordinate 8,524 of CALGTB010000048.1, forward strand.
CGTCGGCGACGTCCTCCACATGAACGGACTCGTCCCCCCAGGATCCCTCGTTGCTGGCCCCCAGGTGCATGACCCGGGTGCCCTCGCCGACGCAGACCAGCCGGGAGATGTCCAGCCGGACGGCGAGACGGCCGATGGCATCGTGCTCGGGCATCGAGTCCTCGCCCAGCTCGCGCATCTCGCCGAGCACCGCCCACGTGCGGCGGCCTCCCGCCATCGCCGCAAGCGTCTTCAGTGCTGCGCGCATCGACTCGGGGTTGGCGTTGTAGGCGTCGTTGACCACCGTGATGCCGTCGGCCGTCTCGCGCACCTCCATGCGCCAGCGGCTCTGCGGCACCGCGGCCGTGAGCGCCTCGGCCACGGCGTCGAGGTCGGCGCCCAGGGCGAGGCCGACCGTCGCCGCCGCGAGGGCGTTCGACACGTAGTGCTCGCCGCTGAACTGCAGGCTCATGGGGGCGGACGCGGACCGTCCGGGCCGCTGGTCGACGAGCGTGAAGGACGCCCGTGCCTGGCCGTCGAGCCGCACGTCGACGGCGCGCACCGAAGCCATCGCGGACTCCCCGAAGGTGAGGCACTCGGCACGCGTCACGTCCTGCATGCCGGCGACGAGCAGGTCGTCCGCATTGAGCACCGCGACGGCGGAGGCATCGAGAGCCGCGACCAATTCGCTCTTGGCGGCAGCGATGGCCTCCCTCGAGCCGAGCATGCCGAGGTGTGCGGATCCCACGTTCACGATGACGCCGACGTCGGGGCGGGCGAGCTGCGCCAGGTAGTCGATGTGACCCGGCCCGCGCATGCCCATCTCGACCACGAGGAAGGACGTCGACGGACCGGCGCTGAGGATGGTCAGCGGCACCCCCACCTCGGTGTTGAACGATCCGGCCGCGGCCACGGTCTCGCCGAGCGACGCCAGGACCGAGGCGACCAGGTCCTTGGTGCTCGTCTTGCCACTGGACCCGGTGATGGCCACAACCGCGCAGTCGAGCAGGTCGCGGCGGTACCACGCCGCCAGCCGGCCCAGGGCGAGCACCGGGTCGTCCACGACGATGCACGGAAGGGGACCGTCGACTCCTGCGAGCTCACGGTCGGACAGCACGACCGCACTTCCCGAACCGACCGCCTCGGCCGCATGATCGTGGCCGTCGACCCGCTCTCCGGCGATGGCGACGAACAGGCTGCCCACCGCTGCGGACCGGGAGTCGACGCACACCGACTCGACGATCTGGTCCGGCTCGACCGAGCAGAGTCGTCCGTCGACGGCTGCCGCGATGGTCCCGACGCTCATCGGGATCACGTGGACGTCCGGACGTGCAGCGCAGCAGTCAGGACCTCGGCATCGTCGAAGGGGCTGATCACGCCGGCGACGTCCTGCCCCTGCTCATGTCCCTTGCCCAGCACCACTACGACATCTCCCGCCTCGGCCACCGACACCGCAACCGTAATGGCTCGGGCGCGGTCGGCCTCCTCACGGACGTCGGCGCGTTCGGCCGTGGCGACCTCCAGGGCACCCGCGCGCACGGCCGCCCGGATCGCAGCCGGGTCCTCGGACCGGGGATTGTCGTCCGTGATGATGAGGACGTCGGCGAGGGCGGCGGCGATGGCCCCCATCTGGGGGCGCTTCGTGCGGTCGCGGTCGCCACCCGCCCCGACGACCGCGATGACCCTGCCGTGTGCGGATGCGGCGAGTGACGCCAGGACGCGGTCGATGGCGTCTGGCGAGTGGGCGTAGTCGACGATCCCCATCACGCCGTCGAAGGACCCGACCACCTGCATACGGCCCGGCACGGTCGCCGAGGCGATGCCCTCGGCGGCCTGGGCAGCGGGAATGCCGGCGCGGCGGAGGACGGCGAAGGCGCACACCGCGTTGGCCTCGTTGAAGGCCCCCGGCATGCGCAGGTCGATGCGCTCGAGTCGGCCGTCGGCGTCGATCACCGAGCCGCGCCCCGTGCCCCAGGCCAGCACCCAGTCCGCATCGGGGTTCACGGCCGACCAGGTCTCGACAGGGATCCGGCACTCACGAGCCAGTCGGGCGCCGTAGAGGTCATCCACGCCGATGATCCCGAGCCGGGCGCGCCCCGGGGTGAACAGCTCGGCCTTCGCGGCGTAGTAGTCCTCCATCGAGCCGTGGTAGTCGAGGTGGTCCTGGCTCAGGTTGGTGAAGGCGGCGATGTCGTAGACGATGCCGTCCACCCGGCCCTCCGCGATGGCGATGCTGCTGACCTCCATCACCACCGTGTCCACGTGGGCGTCGCGCATGACCCCGAGGATGGCGTGGAGGTCGGGGGCCTCGGGGGTCGTGCGCGCCCCGGCGAACGTCCGGCCCGCGGCGACGACCCCGGTCGTCCCGATCATGCCCGTGGTCCGGCCCCCCGCCCGGAGTCCGGACTCCACCATCGCCGACACGGTGGTCTTCCCGTTCGTCCCCGTGATGCCGATCAGCTGCAGGGCCGCTGCCGGGTCGCCGTAGACCGTCGACGCCACCGCGCCGAGGCGGTTCCTCGGCCGCTCGACCACGAGCACGGGAAGGGCGGGCGCGGGCATCATGCCGGCACCCTCGGCGTCGGTGAGGATCGCGACGGCTCCGGCTCCCCGCGCCGCGTCGGCGAAGCGAGCCCCGTGGGTGTGATGTCCGGGCAGTGCCGCATAGAGGTCCCCCGGTCGAACGTCCCGCGAGTCGAGCGTGACGCCGGTGACGTCCACCCCGGCCCACTCGGGGGCGAGCGGGCGCCCGATGAGGGCGGCGATGTCAGCCAGGCGCACCGGGCGCGGCCGCGGACGTGGCGCCGTCGTCATGGGGCTACCCGCCGAAGGTGAGCGGGAGCGTGGGCGATGAGGTCCCGGTCGGCGGGATCTGCCGGGCCTGCAGCGCGTACGTCATGACGCGCTTGAACACCGGGCCGCCGAGCTCACCGCCGTAGCGTCCCACGCGCGGGTTCATGATCGAGACCGCCACGACCAGCTGGGGCGCATCGGCGGGGGCCATACCGATGAAGGATGCGACGACACCGTTGTAGCACCGGCACTTCTCGTCGTACTCCTGCGCGGTGCCGGTCTTGCCACCGACGCGGTACCCAGGGATCGCCGCCATCGGCGCGGTGCCCCCCTCACTGACGACGCTCTCGAGCATGGCGCGCACCTGCTTGGCCGTCGAGACACTGACCACCCGGGTCGCCTCGGGCTCGGGGGCCGCGCTCACCGTGCCGTCGGGGAGGATCAGCGCATCGACGAGGCTGGGCTGCACGCGGACACCGTCGTTCGCGATGGTCGCGAAGACGCTGGCACTCTGGACGGCGTTGACGCTGAGGCCCTGGCCGAAGGCGATGGTCGGGAAGGACGTCGGCGACCAGTCGGAGTGCTTGGGGATGAACCCCGTCGACTCGCCGGGGAAGTCGAGGCCGGTCGGCTCGCCGATGCCGAACTTCTTGAGGTACTTGTAGAGCTTCTTCCCGCCGATCCGCTCGGCGGCCAGGATCGTTCCCATGTTGCTCGACTTGGCCATGACGCCCGCCAGTGTCAGGCGCAGGGTCCCGTGCGGGCTCGCGTCGTGGAACTTCTTGTCACCCCGCGTGAGACTGCTCGGCACGGTGATGCTCGTGTAGGGATTCGCCTTGCCCTCGTTGATCACCGCGGCCAGCGTCATCAGCTTGCTCGTCGAGCCCGGCTCGAAGACGTCGGTCAGCGCGCGGTTGCCCCGGTTCGACGCGGTGGCCGACGCGGCCTTCCCGGGATTGAAGGTGGGCACGGTCGCGAGCGCGAGGATGTGGCCCGTGCGCGGATCCATCACGACGAGCGTGCCGCTGTCGGCCCGCGACTCGGCGACCTTCTCCGCGAGGGCCTGCTGCGCCACGTACTGGATGTCGCGGTCGATGGTGAGCCGGATGGACGTGCCCTGCATGGCGTCGGTGACCGAGTTCGCCCCCGTCGGGATGACGCGGCCGCCGGGACCCCGCTCGAACGTCTGCTCGCCCGGCGTGCCCGCCAGCTCCTGCTCGTAGGCGTACTCGACGCCGCCGAGTCCCGTGCCCTCGCCGCCGACGAAGCCGACGACGTTCGCCGCCAGATCGCCCGCGGGATACACCCGGCGCGCCGTCGGCTCGCTGAAGATCCCCGGCAGCCGCAGCTCCGCGATCCGATCCCAGGCCTCGGGCGTGAGGCCCTTGGCCACGTACATGAACCGACGCTCGCCGGTGAGCCGCTCCGCCAGCACCGCCGGGTCCGCGCCCAGGATCGGGCCGAGCTGCTCCGCCACGGCCTGGGGATCGGTCACGAGCGTCTGGTCCGCGGTCAGGTTCCGCGCCTCCATGGTGATGGCGAGCGCGTCGCCACCCGCGTCGAGGATCATGCCGCGGCCCGCGGGGATCGACTGGGTGCGCAGGCGCTGGTCGAGCGCCTCCGACGCGAGCGCCTCGCCCTGCACCGCCTGAAGCTGGACGAGTCGGCCGCCGAAGATCGTGAGCACGAGGCCCGTCACGATCAGCAGCACCGCACCGCGCTGCCGCGTGTCGCCGAGGACGAAGGTCGATGTCCGGCGCCGCGTCGGTGGCCTCCGGTCCCCCGCCGGCCGGGTCGGCACTCGACGGGGATCGCGAGTGGGGGTCGACGCGCGCATCAGGCCGTCCGCTGCCCGGGCAGGAACGACGCGTACGGCGTCACGGCACCGGCACCGCGACGAGCCCGGCGTCCTCGCTCGACAGCTGCGACGTCAGGTCGATCACCGTCGCATCGCCCCACAGCGAGTTCTCGGAGTTCTTGGCGTCCTTGACGACGGTGGCGGCCGCACCGGCTACGGCCGTCACGCCGGGGTTGGTACTGGCGGTCACCGCTGCTGCGAGGCCGGGGTTGTTGGCGGCAGCCGCCTGCGCCGCCGCGGCGTCCACGGCGGCAGGGTCGTAGTCCACGCCGGGGGCGATGGGGAGGTCGGTGCCGACCGAGGCGTTGTCGACGGCCTCGGTGACCGTGGCATCGGCCGGCGTCAGCAGTCGGGGCGCAGTGGCGGAGCCCCCGGGCGCTGCCTTCGGCTTCCCGATCACCCGGCCGCCCGGCAGGCTCAGGAAGACGGGGGTCTCGCTGGGGACCATGCCGAGGGCTCGCGCCTGCTCCTCCAGCGACTCCGGTGCCGCTGCTGCGGCAACGGCCTCGGCGAGAGTCTGCTCTTGCTGCGACAGCGTCGCCTGCTGGCCCTGCAGCTCGCTGACGGTGAAGGCACCCTGGGCCAGGGACGTGTTGATCACGAGGATGCCGACCATCCCGGCGATCAGCAGGCCGGTGACCACCAGGGCGAAGACGCCGCGACTGGCGCGCTCGGGCCGAAGCGGCGACACCATCCGCAGGTGAGGACGCGATGCGCGGAGCCCACGGGCCCCGCGGGTGGCGTACTCCGTGCCCTCGGCCGCCTCCGCTCCGACGGGCAGCGAGCCGGTCGGCTCCTCGGGGACGGACTCATGCTTGCGGGCGGTCGCGCTCATGCTGCCACCGCCACACGCTCGGCCGCCCGGACCCGAGCCGACGCCGCACGCGGGTTCTCCGCGACCTCCGCCTCGGACGCGGTCTCGGCGCCGCGGGTGACGAGCCGCAGCCAGGGCTTCATCGAGTCCGGGACGACCGGCAGCCCGGCCGGGACGTCAGGATGCGCGCCCACGGCCATCGCCCGCTTGACGATTCGGTCCTCGAGGGACTGGTACGACATGACGACGATGCGCCCGCCGACGGCGAGGGCCTCCAGCGCGGAGGGGATGGCGTCCCGCAGTGCGTCGAGCTCGCCGTTGACCTCGATGCGCAGGGCCTGGAAGGTGCGCTTGGCCGGGTTGCCGCCCGTGCGGCGGGCGGGGGCGGGGATCGCCTCGCGCACGAGATCGACGAGCCGCGCCGAGGTCGTGAACGGCTGCGTCGAGCGCTCGGCCACGACGCGGGCGGCGATCCGGCTGGCGAAGCGCTCCTCGCCGTACTGGCGCAGGATCCGGGCGAGGTCCGCCGCAGAGTAGGTGTTGAGGATCTCGGCAGCGGTACGACCGGTCGTCGGGTCCATCCGCATGTCGAGCGGGGCGTCCTGCGAGTAGGCGAAGCCACGGTCGGCCTCGTCGAGCTGCATCGACGACACCCCGAGGTCGAACAGGATGCCCTGCACGTGGCGGTGCCCGAGTCCGGCCAGGACCTCGGGCAGCTCGTCGTAGACCGCGTGCACCAGCGTCACGCGCTCGCCGAACGGCGCGAGGCGGTCCGCGGACAGTCGCAGCGCCTCGGGGTCGCGGTCGAGGCCGATCAGCCGGAGGTCCGGGAAGGATGCGAGGGCATGCTCGGCGTGGCCGCCCAGGCCCAGCGTCGCGTCGACCAGCACGGCGCCCGCCCCCTGCAGGGCGGGAGCGAGCAGCGCGATGACCCGGTCACGCATGACCGGGACATGGCGGGCCGACGTCGACATGAGTGCTGCTACGCCCAGGTGTCCACGACGGTGGCGAGCGCGACGAGCACGCCGGTGGTCAGGCCCAGGGCCGCCATCAGCACTCCGGCCGAGCGCAGCACGGTGCGCACGGGGTGCGCGTCGAGCGCGTGCCCCGAGGTCATCGGGAGCTCGCTGTGCATGAGGGTGTTCATCTGTCCCCCTTCAAGGAAGGTCGCGGTCGGGCTGATGACGGGCGGTGGTGCTGTCGTTCGGTCGTGCTGTTGTTCGGTGCTGCGGGCCGCGTGGCCAGGTCC
>CALGTB010000049.1 GCA_937902285.1 uncultured Actinomycetes bacterium
GGATTTCCGTTCGCATAGGCTCGCGTTCGTGACGCTGCCGCGCCTGCGACCTGATATCGACGACCTGCCCACCTACAAGGCCGGGCAGAGGCCGGTGCCCCGCGCGGACATCACCACATTCAAGATCTCCAGCAACGAGAACCCCTATCCGCCGCTCCCGAGCGTGCTCGCCGCGATCATGCTGGCGGCGCAGGACATCCACCGCTATCCCGATCCGTTCTCGCGCCGCCTGGTGGAGGCCATCTCGGCGCACTTCGACGTGCCCGAGGAGTGCATCGCACTCGGCACCGGCAGCGTCGCGGTCTGCGGCCAGATCATCGCCGCGGCGGCCGGCCCCGGCGATGAGGTGGTCTACGCGTGGCGGAGCTTCGAGTCGTACCCGATCTGGACGCACATCTCGGGGGCGACGAGCGTGCAGGTGCCGCTGCTCCCCGACGAGAGCCACGACCTCGCAGGAATGCTGGCGGCCGTCAACGAGCGCACCCGGGTGGTGTTCGTCTGCAACCCCAACAACCCCACCGGGCAGGTCGTCACGGAGGAGGCCCTCGTCGCCTTCCTCGAGGCCGTTCCGCCGGACGTCATCGTCGTGCTGGACGAGGCCTACCGCGAGTTCACGGCCGGTGACGACGTGGCGGATGGCATCGAGCTGTTCCGGCGGTTCCCGAACGTGATCGTGCTGCGCACCTTCTCGAAGGCCTACGGCCTCGCCGCGCTGCGCGTCGGGTTCGGCGTGGCCCATCCGCGGGTGGCCGAGGCACTGCGCAAGACCGCAACCCCGTTCGGCGTCTCCACCATCGCCGAGGAGGCGGCCATCGCCTCGCTCGCTGCGGAGGACGAGCTCCTCGAGCGGGTCAGCGCCCTGGTCGACGAGCGCACGCGGGTGTGGTCGGCGCTGCGTGACCAGGGCTGGGACATCCATCGCACCGAGGCCAACTTCGTGTGGCTCAGGCTCGGTGAGCACACCCTCGACTTCACGGCCGCGTGCGAGGCGGCGGGCATCACCGTGCGGCCGTTCCCCGGCGAGGGGGTGCGGGTCACTGTCGCCGAGACCGAGGCGAGCGACCGGTTCATCGACGTCGCCGGCGACTTCCTCCGCGCGCACGGACCGATCGGCTAGCGGAGGCAACGGCCTCTGGGCCCCCGGCTAGCGGGCGTCGACGGCCTCGGTGATGGCGGCCGTGAGGCCGTCGACGAGGAGCAGCGATCCGTCGACGCTGAGGTGCGTCTCGTCCTGGTAGAGGACGGCGCCGTCGCGGGCGGCCCAGCAGTCCTCGTCGTCGCAGAGGGCCGGGAACGGGTCGTAGACGACGGTTCCGGGGCGTGCCTTGGCGATGGACTGCTCGATGTCCAGGGCCGGCTGCCGGTTCGCCTCGGACTCGTCGCGGTTCACCGAGAAGTCGCGACGGCCGATGGCCTGCGACAGCAGCGAGGTGCCGTCGGTGTAGCCGTTCATCTGGGGGACGTTGGCGATGATGACGACGCCGATGCCGGCCTTGCGCAGGGTCGAGACGATGGGGTCCAGGCCACGGCGCCACAGCGCCTCGGCCTCCTCGGGGGAGTCGGCGCGTCCGCCGGAGTCGGTGGCGGCGGTGCGCCAGCCCGTCTCGGGGTGCACGTAGCCCTCGGACAGGTTGCCGATGATGACGGCGTCCGGACGCGTGGCCAGGGCGTGGGCCACGATGGACTTCTGCCAGGACCGGCAGGGGTAGTTGTGCACGCCGCTCGACTCACGGCCCAGGAACGGGCACCCCGTGTGGCTCGTGACGAGGGTGTCGTAGCCGAGCCCGGTGGCGGCCGCGACGACGCCGTCGGCCAGTGCGTAGGCCTGGGAGTCGCCAGCGAGCAGCACCGTCCCGATCGGGTTGTCCGGGCCGAACGTGCACGTCCGCGGGCGGAGCGGGGTGTTGACGCAGCCGTTGCGCACGGCGAGGTGCTGCGACCGCAGTGACCCGCCCTCCCCTCCGGCCACCTCGCCGTCCGCCACGGCCTGGTCCTGCACCTGCTGCTCGCCTGCGGGCAGGGTGCCGGGCTGTCCGGCGAGCGCGCCGGACTGACCGCCCGCCGAGCCTGACGTGAGGCCCCATCCGGCGTTGGCGCCGGCGAGCAGGACACCGCAGGCCACCAGGGGCACGGCCAGTGTCACGACGATGACCGATCCGGCGCCGGTCCTCGAGCGTGGTCGCAGGTGGCGCATGGGCTGCTCCAGGAATCGGTAGGACGCGAGGGCGGGCACGAGCGAGGCGAGGGCCGCGATGACGAGCATGGTGCCCTGCCCGGGGAAGAGCAGCGCGGTGAACACGATCACCGGCCAGTGCCAGAGGTACCAGGAGTACGAGGTGTCGCCGATGTACACCATCGGCCGGGTGGCCAGGAGGGCGCTCACCCCGGCCGTGTGGTGCGTGCCGCCGAGGATGAGGAGCATGGTGCCCACGACCGGCAGCAGGGCCAGCAGCCCGGGGAACACCATGGTGTCGTGGATGACGAGGGCGCCCACCGCGAGGATCACGGCGCCCAGGGCGCCGGTGAGCATCGCCGCGGACCGAGACAGGACGGGGATCCGGTCGAGGACGAGGGCGAGCAGGGCTCCGGCGGCGAACTCCCAGGCCCGCGTGAAGGGGGAGTAGAACGCGAACGACTGCGCCCCGCCGAAGAAGTCGGTGACGGACTGGCCGAGCGTCGACCCGTAGGACAGGGCGAGCGACAGGGCGAACGAAGCGGCGGCGACGAGCGCGATCAGGGCGATCGGCGGGAGCAGCCCTCGGCGGAGCCGGCGGGCCAGAAGCCAGCCGAGGACGAGCAGGGCGGGGAAGACGAGGTAGAACTGCTCCTCGACC
>CALGTB010000050.1 GCA_937902285.1 uncultured Actinomycetes bacterium
ATCCGCGACACCGAGGTGATGATCGAGCGGCTCGACCGTCATGCCGGCGACCTCGTCGACCCGGTCGACACGGCCCGGGCCCGCAGCGTCATCGACCCGCTCCTCAGCCGACGCCTCGTCGCCGCCCGGTCGAGCGCGCTCGCGGCCCTGCGCAGCGACCGCCACCAGCAGCTCGTCGACGACCTGATGAGCGCGGCCATCGAGCCGCCGGTGACCGATGCGGCCTACGCGCCCTGCGCCGAGGTCCTGCTGCCCCTCGTGGAGCGCACGTGGCGGCGCCTCGACAAGGCCATCTCGGGGCTCACCCTCGAGGGCGAGAGCGTGCCCTGGCACCAGGCCAGGATCAAGGCGAAGCGGGCGCGTTACGCCGCCGAGTCGGTGTCCGGCGTCTTCGGCCGCGACATGGCTCGATTCGCCGGCCGCCTCGCCGAGGTCACGGAGCTGCTCGGCGATCACCAGGACGCGCATGTAGCGCAGACGATCATCCGCGAGCTCGCCTCGCACGACGGGACCGACGGGCTCACGGGCATGTCCCTCGGCCTGCTCTACGAGTTCGAGTCCGAGGAGGAGATCCTCGATCGGCTGCGCTTCATCGAGATGTGGCCGCGGGCGCGACGCAGCGCCCGCCGCGCCGGGATGCGCTGACCCATGCCGAACGCCAACGTCGTGCGCGCCGCCGGCGTGGTCCTGCTCCGCGAGGGTGAGGGCGGACGGGAGTTCCTGCTCGTCCACCGGCCCGTGCGCGCCGACTGGTCGCTGCCGAAGGGCAAGCTCAACGCCGGCGAGCACGTGGTGGTGGCGGCGGTGCGCGAGTGCGACGAGGAGACCGGCTACACCGCGGTCCTCGGGGCGCCACTGCCCAGCCAGTCGTACAGCGTCATGAGTCGGCCCAAGGTGGTCAACTACTGGTGCGCGACCGTCGGGGCCGAGGTCGGCTTCGCGCCCGACGACGAGGTCGACGAGGTCCGGTGGATCCCGGTGGGCGACGCCGCCCGCCACCTGACCTACGGCAACGACGTGCAGCTCGTGTCCGAGGCGGCCGCGCTCCCGCCCACCGTCCCGCTCATCGTGCTGCGCCACACGCAGGCCCTCAAGCGCTCGGACTTCTCCGGCAAGGTCGATGCCGAGCGGCCCCTGACCGGACGCGGGCGCAGCCAGAGCAAGGAGCTCATCCCGCTCCTCGACGCCTACGGCATCGAGGAGGTGCATGCGTCGAGTGCGCGGCGCTGCGAGGAGACCGTTCGCCGGTTCGCCAAGTCGGCCGGAGTCCCCGTCCAGCAGGAGCCGGACCTCACCGAGGAGTCGCACGCCACCACCTCCGGCGCCACCGCGCGGAGGGCAGCCGAGCTGGCCCTGACCCAGGCGCCGATCGTCCTGTGCTCGCACCGGCCCGTGCTGCCGACGATCTTCGACGCCCTCGCCGAGGAGCTCGGCATCGACGCGGCCGACCCGAGGTGGACGCGGGCGTGGGACCCGAAGCTGCCCCCGGGCGGCTTCGTGGTCATCCACCGCGCCTTCGCCGACGACGGCAGCGCCTACGCCGTCGGCATCGAGCGGCACACGCTCTCCGGCGAGTGACCCGCCCCTTGGGTGCGATCTCGCGCAGCGGGGTCGTTCGCTTCCTGGCCGTGTCCGCGCTGGTCGGCCTGCTCGCTGCCTGCGGCGCACCGACGGGTCCCGGGGGCGCCGGCGACATCTCGATCGCCCCGGTGCCGTCGGCCGATCCGTTCACGTCTGCCCTCATCATGACGCGCACGTGGGCCGCCGCCGAGATGGAGAGCACCGTCCGCGCGACGATCGACGGCTCCTCCCGTGAGCTGGATGCCCGCGGCGAGGTCGCGATGGACAAGGGGTACGCCGCGCTCACCTGGACCTCGGGTTCGGCCACCTCCCGCGAGCTCGTGAACGACCGGGCGATCTTCACCCAGGACGTCGCACCCGACGGACCCTGGACGCGCACCGAGTCCGAGGGACGCACGCCCACGTCGGCCTTCGCCGACCCGCTCCTCAACCTGGCCTCGGTCGAGGGGGTCGCGGTCGACGGGTCCGACGAGATCGACGGCTTCGAGGCGGTGCGCTACCGCGGAACCCTTCCGGTCACCGCCGGCACGCTGGAGGGCCTGGCCCTCACGGACGACGAGATCGCCAGCATCGTGGCGGCGTCGACTCCCGACGACACGGTCACGGTCACGGCGTGGGCGGACCCCAATCGGCGACTGGTGCGGATCGAGCGACGGCTCGTGCTCGACGGCGACTCGGGCATTCAGGCCGACGTGGTTGCAAGCACGCGACTGTGGAACTTCGGGGTCATGCTCGACCTGGAGTCGCCGCCGTCGGGCAGCGTGGTCACCGCTCGGCCGTGACGCCCTTGCCCAGCGCCACGACTCCGCCCGGGCTCACGGTGTAGAGCGAGCGGTCGCGCTCGAGGTCGACCCCGATCTGCGCCCCGTCCGGCACGACCACGTTCTTGTCGAGGATGGCGTGCCGCACCACGGCGTTGCGGCCGATGCGCACGCCGGGCATGAGGACACTGCCCTCCACGTAGGCGCCTGCGTCCACGGCGACGCTTGTCGCGATCACGGACGTGCGCACGTGGGCACCGGAGATGATCGTGCCCGCGCCGACCATGGACTCGTGCGCGTTGCCACCCTCGACGAACTTGGCGGGCGGCAGCGACGGCAGGTTCGACAGGATGGGCCAGCGCCGGTTGTAGAGGTTGAAGATCGGGTGCACGGACACGAGGTCCATGTGGGCGTCGTGGTAGCTGTCGAGCGTGCCGACGTCGCGCCAGTAGCCGCGGTCGCGGTCCGTCGCGCCCGGCACGATGTTCTCCGCGAAGTCGTAGACCTGCGCCTCCCCCTGTGCGGTGAGCATGGGGATGATGTTGCCGCCCATGTCGTGCACCGACGCGGGGTCGGCTGCGTCCTCCTTGAGGCACTCGATCAGTCCGGCCGTCGTGAAGACGTAGTTGCCCATGGACACGTAGCAGTGCGCGTCGTCGCCGGGGATGGTGGGCGGATCGACCGGCTTCTCGAGGAAGTTCGTGATCTTGCGGCCGTCCGGGGCGGTCTGGATGACGCCGAACTCGCTCGACACGGCCTTGGGCATCCGCAGCCCCGCCACCGTGACGGTGGCCCCGCTCGCGATGTGGGCCTGGATCATCTGCTCCGGGTCCATGCGGTAGACGTGATCGGCGCCGAAGACCACGACGTACTCGGGTCCCTCGTCGTAGACCAGGTTCAGGCTCTGGAAGATCGCGTCCGCGCTGCCGGTGTACCACCGCGGGCCGAGTCGCTGCTGCGCCGGGACCGGCGTCACGTAGTCGCCGAGCAGCGTGGGCATGCGCCAGGTCTGCGTGACATGGCGGTCGAGGCTGTGCGACTTGTACTGGGTGAGGACGCAGACGCGACGCAGTCCGGCGTTGATGAGGTTCGAGAGCACGAAGTCGACGAGGCGGTACGAGCCCCCGAAGGGAACAGCGGGCTTGGCGCGGTCTGCCGTCAGCGGCATCAGGCGCTTGCCCTCACCCCCGGCCAGGACCATCGCCAGAACGTGCGGATCGGCACTCACGCCTTCACCCTAGTGGCATCGGGACGGCCGTGAGAATGCTTGCGGCCTTCACCTCTAGGCTCGGGCCGTGCGCATCGGAATGCTGACCCGCGAGTGGCCACCGGACGTCTACGGCGGAGCAGGAGTGCACGTCGAGCACCTCGTCGCCGAGCTGCGGCGCAAGGTCGAGGTCGACGTCCACTGCTTCGGGGAGCCGCGACCCGACGCCATCGCCCATGCCGTCCCGGGCGCCCTGCTGGGCGCCAACGCCGCCATCCAGACGCTCGGCGTCGATCTCGAGATGGTGGACGCCACGACCGGGGTCGACGTCGTCCACTCCCACACCTGGTACGCCAACCTCGCGGGCCACATCAGCGGGCTCCTGCACGGGATCCCGCACGTCCTCACCGCCCACTCGCTCGAGCCCCTGCGCCCCTGGAAGGAGGAGCAGCTCGGCGGCGGCTACCGCGTGTCGTCGTGGGTCGAGCGCACCGCCTACGAGGGAGCGGCCGGCATCATCGCCGTGAGCCACGGCATGCGTGCCGACGTGCTCGCCGCCTACCCCGCGGTCGATCCCGACCGGGTCCACGTGGTGCACAACGGCATCGACACCGCGGTGTACCGGCCCGACCCCGACACGACCGCCCTGGAGGAACTGGGCATCGATCGCACACGGCCGTACGTGCTCTTCGTCGGCCGCATCACGCGTCAGAAGGGCATCGTCCACCTCATCAACGCGGCACGGCGGTTCGACGACGGCGTGGTGCTGGTGCTGTGCGCGTCGTCGCCCGACACGGCGGAGATAGGCCTGGAGACCTCGGCCGCCGTCGATCAGCTCCGCGCGGAGCGCGGCGACGACAGCGTCGTGTGGATCCAGGAGCAGGTCAGCCGCCCGCGCATCGTGCAGCTGTTCACCCACGCGCTCGCCTTCGTCTGCCCGTCGATCTACGAGCCCCTCGGCATCGTGAACCTCGAGGCCATGGCCTGCGAGACCGCGGTGGTGGCGAGCGCCGTCGGTGGCATCCCCGAGGTCGTCGTCGACGGCACCACCGGTCTGCTCGTCCCCTACGACTCCGCCGAGCCGCGCGCGTTCGAGGTCGCCTTCGCCGACGCCGTGAACGCCGTCGCCGCCGATCCGCGCCGGGCCCGCTCGATGGGTGCCGCAGGCCGGGCACGCGCGGTCTCGGAGTTCGGCTGGGATGCGATCGCCGACGAGACGATTGCTGTGTACTCGGCCGCCCTCCGCGCGTGAGCGACCTCGCCGAGCCCGTCCCCGGCGTAGCGCCCGCCCGGGTGCGCCACCCGGCCACCGGCTACCTGCTCTACCTGGTCGCCGCGTGCCTCTTCGCGCTCAACGGCACGATCTCGAAGTCGATCCTGCTGAGCGGCATCGACCCGGCCCGCCTCTCGCAGCTGCGCGTGACGCTCGCCTTCCTCATCCTGCTCGTGGTCGTCGCCATCACGCGGCCCTCGGCCCTGCGCGTCCGCCGCAAGGAGATCCCGGTCCTGCTCGCCTTCGGGATCCTGGGCATCGCGATGACGCAGTACCTCTACTTCGTCGCGATCAACCTCCTGCCCGTCGGCATCGCGCTGCTCATCGAGTTCACCGCACCGATCATGGTTGCGCTGTGGTTCCGGTTCGGGATGCACCAGGCGGTGAACCGCAAGGTGTGGGCGGGCCTGGCGCTGGCGCTCACCGGCCTCGCCCTCGTCGGCCAGGTCTGGAAGGGCTTCACGCTGGACGGCCTCGGCGTCATCGCCGCCTTCGGCGCAGCGGCGGCACTCGCCCTCTACTACCTCCTCGGCGACCGGCAGGTGCGGCAGCCCGAGCCGCGCGACCCTGTCTCGCTGACGATGTGGGGCTTCGGCGCGGCCGCGCTCTTCTGGGCCATCGCCCAGCCGTGGTGGTCGTTCCCGTGGACCGCCCTCACCGGCGACGGCTACCCGCTCGGCGCCGACGGAGCCGCAGTGCCGATCTGGCTGCTGTGCAGCTACATGGTCATCCTCGGCACGGTGGTGCCGTTCTGGCTGGTGGTCGTGTCGCTCCAGCACATCAACGCCTCGCAGGCGTCGGTCATCGGCATGACCGAGCCGCTGCTGGCCTCCCTCATCGCCTGGGTCGCCCTCGGCGAGGTGCTCACACCGGTGCAGATCGTCGGCGCGGTCGTGGTGCTCGCCGGCGTGCTGCTCGCCGAACGATCCCGCTAGCCCTCGCCCCCAACCCCGCCCCAAACCCCCGCGAGTGGTGGGGTGTTGCCCGTCTCGCCAAGGCGAAACGGGCAACAGCCCACCACTCGGCGCGCGGAGTCGGGACGGGCGCCGTCAGGCGCGCGGAGTCGGGACGCTCGACGTCAGGCGCCCAGAGTCGGGGCGCTGGCGGTCAGGCGCGCAGGACGAACGGGTCGCCCACCGGCTCGTCGCTG
>CALGTB010000051.1 GCA_937902285.1 uncultured Actinomycetes bacterium
GACGTGAGACAGGGGTTAACTAAGTCGTGAAACACCACACCTTCGGGCGCACTCACCAGCGCGCTGCCGTTGATGCTGAGCCTTTCCGTTGGCGGGCGGAGCAGATCGCCAGGTCAATCGTTCTCAGCCGCGGATGACCGTTGCGAGATGCCGGACCTGGCTGGGATGCGACTCTCGGCGATCTAGCGATCGGCCGTGGCCATCGCCTCGCTGACGAGTTCGAGGGAGCGCAGGCGGCCGTCGACCGCAGCGGCGTGATGCACGGTGATCAGCTCGTCCGCGTCGGCGTGGCGTGCGAACTCGGCCAGGTAGCGTCGAAGTGCTGGGGGGCTGCCCTGGGCCGTGTACGTGAGCATCTCGTCGACATGACGACCCTGCGGCCCCAGGAGCAAGAGGTCGGCGTCCGTGTCGTCGAGCGGATTGTCCCCGCGACCGAAGAGGGCCTTGGCCAAGGCGCGTCGTCGACCCTCGCGTGCATGCTCGGCTGCCTCTTCCGTGTCCGCCGCGATGATGTTGACCCCTGCCATCACGAACGGGTGGTCGAGCTGCTCGGAGGGCTGGAACCTCTCGCGATAGATGCGGACGGCCTCCTGCAGCGCTGCGGGGGCGAAGTGGGAGGCGAACGCGTACGGCAGCCCGAGCATGGCCGCGAGCTGTGCACCGAACAACGAGGATCCCAGGATGTACAGCGGAACGTGGGTTCCGCGACCGGGAGTGGCGTTGACCTGCGGGACTCGGGTGGCGTCGCCCAGGTAGCCCTGCAGTTCGAGCACGTCCTGAGGGAAGGTCTCGGCGGCGGATGGATCGCGGCGCAAGGCCCGTTGGGTGATCGGGTCAGTGCCGGGTGCACGACCGAGACCGAGATCGATCCGGTCCGGATGCAGCGTGGCGAGGGTGCCGAACTGCTCGGCGATCACGAGCGGCGAGTGGTTGGGGAGCATGATGCCGCCCGAGCCCAGGCGGATGCTGTGGGTGCTGGCGGCGACATGGGCGATGAGCACCGCCGTGGCGGAAGACGCGATCGTGCGCATGTTGTGGTGCTCGGCGTACCAGACGCGCGAGTAGCCGAGGTCCTCCGCCCGCTGGGCCAGGCGAACACTGCCCTCGAGACTGTCGCGCACGCTCTCCTGCGGGCCCACCGTGGCGAGGTCCAGGATCGACAGAGGGACCATCCGCGGCAGCGTCCTTTCGACCAGGTGGGGGGCGAGCCTCTCGAGGGTACTTGAAGGCGTCAGGCGGACAGGTTGACGAGGTTCCCGTGCAGCGACCCTCGCCGCCGACGACGCACCTCTGGACGTCGGATCGCTGACCGTCAGGTCGGGCAGCAGGCGCTTCACGATGGCGCCATTCACGGCGCCACGACTCAGGGGCTGAACGCCAGGACCAGGAAGCCCGCGAACACCGCCAGGTGCACCCCGCCCTGGAGCAGCGTGGCGCGCCCCGGCGTGATGGTGAGGACGCTGATGAGCGCGGTGAGGGCGAGCAGCACCAGCTCGACAGGGCCCAGGCCGAGCTGCAGCTGGGTGTCGAGGATCCACGACGCCAGGGCGACGGCGGGGATGGTCAGGCCGATGCTCGCCATCGCGGACCCGTAGGCGAGGTTGAAGCTCGTCTGCACCTGGCCGCGTCGCGCGGAGCGCCAGGCGGCCAGCGACTCCGGCAGCAGCACGATCAGTGCGATCGCCACGGCGACCACGGTGATGGGCAGGCCGGCATCCGCCACTGCCTCCTCGATCGACGGCGAGACGACCTTGCCGAGCCCGACCACTGCAACCAGTGCCACGAGGAGGAGGCCGGTGCTCGCCCACACGTTTCCGTGGCGTGCAGGCGTCGCGTCGTCCGTCGTGGTGTCAGTGCCCGGGGGCGGGAGGAAGTAGTCGCGGTGCCGCACTGCCTGCACGAACACATAGAGGAGGTAGAGGGACAGCGATGCGATGGCGGCGAAGGTGAGCTGGGTCGAGGAGAACGTGGGACCGGGCGTGCTGGTCGTGAACGTCGGCAGCACGAGGCTCAGCCCGGCGAGGGCGACGATGCTGGCGAGGGCCGCGCCGCTGCCGGCCGGATTGAAGCGTGCAACCCCGCCTCGCCAGGTCGACGTGAGGATGGCCAGGCCGATGATCCCGTTGCAGGTGATCATGATCGCGGCGAAGACGGTGTCGCGGGCGAGGGTCGGCTTGCCGGAGTCGGACGACACCATGAGCACGACGATGAGCGACACCTCGATGACGGTCACCGCAACGGCCAGGACGAGGGATCCGTACGGCTCCCCGACCCGTTCGGCGATGACCTCGGCATGGTGCACGGCCGCGATGACGGCTCCGCCGAGCAGGGCGAGGGCGACGATGAGTCCGACGCCCCCGATGTCACGACCCCACAGGGCGGCCAGCGCCACGAGCGCGGCGATCGGAACCACGGTGGTCCACAGTCCGGCGGCCCGGCTGAGGGCGGACTGCTGCGGGGCCATGACGGCATCCTCTCGTGCCCGGACCGAGCGGTCACCGGCCCCCGTCCGGCGGGGATCCGCCGCATTGTCGGGCGAACCGTCGCCCCGCGCCCTAGGTTTTAGGGACGACGAGTGGAGGAGAACGACATGTCATCGATCCTGCGGGTGAGCGCGGAGCGCCGCCAGCGCATCTACTCGGGCGGCCTCGACGTCTCGTCGCGAACGGGCTTCCTCCTCGGCGCCTTCTACACGGGCCTCTCCTACCAGCCCAACCTCCTGTCTCGCGGCACCCGCGATCAGGCGATCATCAGCGGGGTGGCGGCGTCGGTCGGCTACGGCTGGGGAGCAACCGTGCACTCGTTCCTGCGGTCGACCGCTGACCGCCTTCCGGGCGCGCAGTCGTCCCGGCAGGGCCGCATCGTCACGGGACTCGTCGTGGACGCGGGCGCCACCGCCATCGGACTGGCTGTCAGTCGAGCCCTTCCGCCACGCGAGCATGAGTCCTCGCGCCGCGCACTGATCCGGCTCGGTGGAGTCGGCCTCGCCGCGGCCGGGACGGCGGGGCTCGGGGCCGACGGGCTCGACTCCCTCCGCGGACGCCCCGGTTTCCGTGCCCTGTCGGTCGGCAGCGCGGTCGCCGCCGTGGCGGCGGGATACGTGCTCACCCGACCCGGCACCGCCACCCGGGGCTCGCTCGGCCCCGGCGAGCAGGTCGCGCACGAGAACGTCGTCCGCGAGGTGTCGATGCCCAAGGCGCTGGCCTCCGGCGTCGCCGTCACCGGACTCCTCTTGGCTGTGGCCCGAGGCGAGTCACTGCTGAGCGGGGCCGTGGCCAAGGGCGCGGCCCGAGTCCTCGGCGGAGAGCCGGCCGACCATCGGGCCATCGGACGCCTCGCGGCTACCGGCGCGCTGGCCGGATTCGGATGGGCGGCCGTGACCGCGGCGAACATGGTGCTCACCAAGGCCGGTGTGGGTGCCGACCTCGCTCATGCCGAGCCGCCCGACCTGCCCGAGGCCACGGGCGGGCCAGGATCGCTCATTCCCTGGCAGGACCAGACCCGCGAGTCGAGGCGCTGGCTCACCATGACGCTTCGCAAGGAGGCCATCGAGGCGGTGATGGGCGAGCCGGCGAAGCAGCCGATCCGGGTCTACGGCTCGCTCGAGTGCGCGGCCACTCCGCAGGAGCGGGCCGACCTGCTGCTCGCGGAGATCGACCGGACACGGGCCCTCGAGCGGTCCGTGTTCGCCCTCTTCTCTCCGACGGGCTCGGGCTACGTGAACTACGTGGCGAGCGAGACGCTGGAGTACCTCACCCTGGGCGACTGCGCATCGGCCTGCATCCAGTACTCGGTCCTCCCATCGGCCCTCTCGCTGACGAAGGTGGGCTACGCAACTGCCCAGACCCGACTCCTGGTGAACGGGATCGTGGAGCGTCTGCTGGCCATCCCTGCCGACAAGAGGCCGCGCTTCTACCTGTTCGGTGAGAGCCTGGGCTCGCAGGTCAGCGAGGAGATGTTCCGGGGCCAGGGGACGACCGGTCCGGAGGGGATCGGGCTGGAGGCGGCCCTGTGGATCGGGACCCCCGCCTCGACCGTCTTCCGTTCCGAGCTGTGGGGCACCCGCACGGTGAGCGAGCCGCCGGACGTCGGCCCGGGTGCCTTCTACCTGCCGCGCGCCATCCGCGACGTGACCGCCATGCCGAAGGAGCGCCTTGCGGACGTCCGCTTCCTGCTCCTCCAGAACGGCGACGACCCCGTGCCGAAGTTCGCCTCCTCCCTGGTCTGGAAGCGCCCCGACTGGCTGGGCCCGACGGACACCCGTCCGCCCGGTGCGCCGCTTCACACGCGGTGGCTCCCCGTGGTCTCGTTCGTCACCACGTTCATCGACCTGCAGAACGCCCTGGTCCCGACCCCCGGGATCTTCCAGGAGGGCGGCCACGACTACCGGCGTGAGATCCCCGAGGCGGTGCGGCGCACGTTCTCCCTCGAGGTCGACGACGAGCGGATGGACCGCGTGCAGGCGGCCCTGCGTCAGCGTGAGCTCGAGTGGGAGGTGCGGCGGCGCTGGGCGAAGGCGCAGTCGGAGCCCACGCCCACGCGCGCTGAGGCGGAGGCGAAGGTCGAGGCCAGTGTGTCGACGTGGACAGGTCGGCCCGTCGACCGCGAGGAGATCCTGAGCATCGTCGGCGCCGGCCCCTGATGGTCGGAGGCTCCACGCCTCGCGAGGGCGAACGCCGGTGGCCGATGGCCCTGGCGGTGCTGGCTGCGGGGGTGCTCTACCTGTTCGTGCCGGCCGACTTCCAGATGTCCGACGGAACGCACTACGCCTACCCGGTCGTCCTCGTCGTGTTCCTCGTCATCCTCGTCATCGGCGACCCCGGACGCATCGACCGGGAGAGCCGCTGGCTGAGAGTGACGACGGGGCTGCTCATCGCCACCGTGTCGGCGTCGGCAGCGGTCTCGGCCGTGCGACTGGTCATCGGGATCCTGCAGAAGTCCGACTTCACCAGCCCCACCCAGCTCCTCACGCTGGGCGCCATCGTGTGGACCACGAACGTGATCGCCTTCGCCCTGTGGTTCTGGCACCTCGATGCAGGGGGACCCGCAGCGCGAGCCAAGGGGCGCACCGACGACGTCGCCGCGTTCCGGTTCCCCGAGGAGGACATCCCGGCCCGGATGGAGGCAGGCTGGTACCCCCAGTTCGTCGACTACTTCGCGCTGTCCTTCAACACCGGCACCGCGTTCAGTCCCACGGACGTCGCGCCTGTGCGGCACTGGTCCAAGCTGGCCCTGGTCGGTGAGTCGGCGATCTCCCTCATCCTGGTCGCCCTGGTCGTGGCCAGGGCGGTCAACGTCCTGTAGCCGGATCACCCGCTCCGGAGGATGCGCGAACCCCCCTCCGCAGCGCAGAATGCGCGCATGGGCAAAGGTCGAGTGAGCAGTGTGAAGGCGAAGTCCCCCTCGCGGCGCCGACAGGAGGTCGCGGTGCCGTCGCCCCTCATCGAGGAGCGCGTCCAGCGGGGCAAGGAGGCACGCCTCATCGCGCCGCTCGACGACCACGTCGTGTTCGAGCCCACATCCCTGCGCGCGGATCCGGTCGAGCTGCTCTCGCGTCAGGGTCCGGCGCGCGTGGCGGAGCTCCTGCCCATCCGGTACGGGCGCATGGTCGCCACCCCGTTCACGTTCTACCGGGGCGCGGCGCTCGTGATGGCGGCCGACCTGGCGACCACCCCCAGCTCGGGCCTGAGGGTGCAGCTCTGCGGCGACGCCCACCTGAGCAACTTCGGGTTCTACGCCTCCGCGGAGCGGAACCTGGTCTTCGACCTCAACGACTTCGACGAGACCCTGCCCGGCCCCTTCGAGTGGGACGTCAAGCGGCTCGCCGCCAGCCTCGAGATCGCCGGTCGCAGCCAGTCGTTCAAGGCGCGTGAGACGCGGGCCATCGTGCTGGAGGCGGCGCGCTCGTACCGCGAGAGCATGCGGCAGTTCGCCGCGATGCCGAACCAGGCGGTCTGGTACGCCCGCCTGGATGCGACCCAGTTCCTCCAGGAGCTGCGGGCATCGACCACGCCGCAGCAGATGCGCCGGGCCGAGGCCCTGCTGGCGCAGGCCCCTTCACGGGACAGCATGCAGGCGTTCCGCAAGCTGACGCACGACGTCGACGGGCAGGCCCGGATCATCTCCGATCCTCCGCTCATCGTCCCCATCGAGGAGGTCTTCCCCGGGGCGGCTGCCGACACGGTGTTCGCCCAGATGGGCGAGCTGCTCGCCTCCTACCGCGAGAGTCTCGTGTCGGACCGCCGCCATCTCTTCGACGGCTTCCGCTTCGTGCACATGGCTCGCAAGGTGGTGGGCGTGGGCAGCGTCGGCACCCGAGCCTGGATCCTGCTCTTCGAGGGCCTCGACGGTGGCGACCCGCTGTTCCTCCAGGCCAAGGAGGCACAGTCGTCCGTCCTCGAGCAGTACCTCGGCGTCAGCGAGTACACGAACCACGCCGAGCGCGTCGTGGCCGGCCAGAGGCTCATGCAGGCGTCGAGCGACATCTTCCTCGGCTGGCAGCGCACGAACGGGCTCGACGGGGTGGACCGCGACTACTACCTGCGACAGCTCAAGGACTGGAAGGCGTCCGCCGACGTGGAGGGCTCCTCGCCCCAGGGCGCCCTCGTCTATGCCCGTGCCTGCGGCTGGACGCTCGCCCGTGCCCACGCGCGGTCGGGAGACCGGGTCGCCATCGCGGCCTACCTCGGCAAGAAGGACACCTTCGACAACGCGATCGCGTCCTTCGCCTACGCCTACGCCGACCAGAATGAGAAGGACCATGCGCGGCTGCGGGCGGCTGTCGACAGCGGTCGGGTTCCCGCCCACGAGGGAATCTGACCCGCGGGATCCGTCCTCGGGGCCCGGTTCGCGCTGCCCCGTGCGCGAATAACCGAACATCGGGCCGCTTGGCACCGTGACACCCGGACACGGTCCGGCGAGGATGGGGGCACTGGATTCCGAGCGAGGCGGCAGGACGACATGACCGAACAGGGGCAGTTCCGCACGAGAGTGCTCATCGTCGAGGACGACGCCTTCACGCGCGCCCTCGTGGGGGAGTCGCTCGCCAACGCCGGAATGGTGGTCAAGACGGCCGAGAACTACGCCGTCGCCACGGAGATCCTCAATGAGTATGAACCGAACGTCGTCGTCTCCGATCTCGATCTCGGTCCTGGCCCCTCGGGTGCCGACCTCCTCACCCGCGTGCACGAGGAGCGACCGTGGGTCGGCCTGGTGGCACTCACCTCGCACGGCTCGGCGACGCTGGCCGTGGGCTCGGGGCACGAGCTGCCCGAGGGCGTGGTCTACGTCGTCAAGTCGCGGATGGGGTCGATCTCCGACGTGCAGCAGGCGATCGAGTCGGCCATCACGCACGCCCAGGTGCGGCACGACCACGAGGCCGTCGACGCCGAGCCGCTGATCGAGCTGAGCCAGGCGCAGGCGGAGATCCTGCACCTCATGGCCGAGGGCTACTCCAACGCCGGCATAGCGGAACGTCGGGGCACCTCGATGCGGGCCGCCGAGAGCCTCGTCCAGCGCACGATGCAGGCCATGGGAATCGAGGCCGACTCGCAGCTGAACTCCCGCGTGCGCGCCGTGCGGATGTGGCAGCAGGGCCGCATCGTCGTGCGGAAGGGCTAGCCGGAACTAGATGGCGCGCATGCTGTTGTTGCGCGGATCATGGGTGACCTCGGCCAGGCCGAGCGCCTCCAGCAGCGGCGGCATGTACATGCCGAAGCGCCCGCGATAGCCGTTGCGCAGGCCGTACCACCCTCCGACGGGGTTGTCCGCAGCGCGGCCGAAGGCCTCCACGGTGCCGTCGGTGGCCGGCTTCTTCTCATCCGCAGCCCCGAGCGGCACCCAGTCACCCTGCGACACGAGCCAGGCATGCAGGTCGTCGATAGCCC
The DNA here is from genome assembly GCA_937902285.1 of uncultured Actinomycetes bacterium. Lineage (GTDB taxonomy): Bacteria > Actinomycetota > Actinomycetes > S36-B12 > S36-B12 > UBA10649. The sequence continues at coordinate 7,887 of CALGTB010000051.1, forward strand.
GCGCGTCGTACTTCAGGGTCGTCGACCCCACCTGGCACACGATGATCGGCGGGTCCGCTGAGTCGTCTCGGAACATCGTGTACTCGGACGTGCCGGGCGGGGTGGTGAGCACCCACGGATCGTCCTTCGTGCCGGTGCCCTGTGCCATGTCGGCCTCCGAATGCCTGCGCCCGTGCGCGCCGTCGCGGTGAGTGGAGCGTGCCACAGGCAGGAGGAGCCATCAAGACCCGCGTGCGGGTGCGGAGGCGGGTCAGTCGGCCAGCGCGTCGACGACGCGCCGGAACACGCCCGGCACGGCGCTCGCCCCCGGCACGATCAGCCGCCGGATCGCCGCATGATCGGCCGCCCAGACCAGGCCGTTGGTCAGGTGGCGGTACGACCGCGTGATGCGCGTCCACTCGGCCTCGTAGGCCGATGGGTCCTGGCGCACGATCGCGTCCACCGCGGCCTGTGCCTCGGCGAAGCCGATGCGCATGCCCTCCCCGGTGAGGGCGTCGACGTAGCCGGCCGCGTCACCGACGAGGAGGGTCCGCCCGGCTGTGCGCGCTGACGTCGACTGCCGAAGCGGGCCGGCCCCGCGCTCGGTGCTGGCGGGCTCGGCGCCGGCCAGGCGAGCGTTCAGCTCGGGAAGTGCCGCGATGGCCTCGGTGAGGCTGAGCGGGCGGGCGCCCAGCACGGCGACGCCGACGACATCCGCCGCCACGGGCGTGATGTAGACCTCCGCGCGTGGAAGCCAGTGCACCTCGACGAGGTCGGTCCACGGCGCGAGGCGGAAGTGCTGACGCACCCCGAATCGCTGGGGTCCGCGGGCGGGCCGTGCCACGCCGATGGCCTCACGCACCGCGGAGTGCAGGCCGTCGGCGCCGATGAGGTAGCGGGCGCTCAGTCCCCCGGCCTCGATCCCTCCCGCGACCGGCGTGACCTGCCCGACCCGTCCCCGGACGAACCCCACTCCCGCGTCTAGCGCGGCATGGCGCAGGGCACCGTGCAGTGACGTGCGGCGGACCCCCCGGCCGGCGCCGCGACGGAACCGCGCCTCGGCGTGATGGCCGCCGTCGAGGTAGCGGATGCCGTGGAAGGGCAGTCCTGGAGGATCCACTCCCAGGTCGGCGAGCCGGGCGACCGCGGACGGCATCAGCCCCTCGCCGCAGGCCTTGTCGATGTCGTCGGAGCGCGGCTCGATCACTGTCACCACGAGCCCGGCCCGCCTCGCGTAGAGCGCGGCGGTGAGACCGACCGGCCCCCCGCCGGCGACGATGAGGTCGATCACCGGACCGTGCTTCTCATGCGCGCGGCAGGGTGGCGAGCGCCGCGTTCTCCGCGCGGATGCGAACCGCGAGCAGGGGGATGTTCAGCACCGTGAAGGCGAGAGCGGTGACCCAGGCGAAGCCGACCATGGGCAGTGCGAAGCCCTCAATGACGACGGCCACGTAGTTGGGGTGGCTGAGGAAGCGGTAGGGCCCGCCGGTGACGCGCGGCAGTCCTGGCACGATGACGATGCGGGTGTTCCAGCGCTGGCCGAGGGTCGAGATGCACCACCAGCGCAGCGCCTGCGAGGCGATGACGAGCGCGAGCATGAGCCACGACACCCACGGGATGATCGGCGTGGGCCACACCCACACCTCCACGAGTGCACCGACGAGCAGTCCGATGTGCAGCACGACCATGAACGGGTAGTGGCCGCGCCCGAACTCGACCCCGCCCTGGGCCGCACTCCACTGCAGGTTGCGCTGGGACACCACGAGCTCGATGACGCGCTCGATCGCGACCAGAACGATCAGCAGGGTGAATGCCCACTGGATGCTCATGGCGTCACCACTGCAGCAGCACCAGTTCGGCGCAGAACCCCGGGCCCATCGCGAGCATCAGTCCCGGTGTTCCGGGCTCCGGCCGTTCGGTCCCGTCGCGACCGGCGAGCGTGTCGGCGAGGACGTGCAGCACGGACGACGACGACAGGTTGCCGATCGACGCGAGCGAGCGCCAGGTCACGTCGAGCTGGCCGTCGTGCAGGTCGAGGGCGTCCTGCATGGCCTCCAGCACCCGGGGCCCTCCGGGATGGGCCACCCATCGCGCGATGTCCGAGGGCTTGAGGTCGTGGTCGACGAGGAAGTCGGTGACGTCGTCGCCGACGTAGGTCGTGATGACGTCGGGAACCCCAGCGGACAGGACGATGCGGAAGCCCGACTCGGAGATGTCCCAGCCCATCGTGCGCTCGGAGTCGGGATAGATGCGGCTCCGCGAGTCGAGGACGAGCGGTCCGGTGATGCCCATCGACTCGGCGCGTCGACTGCCCACCATGACGACGGCTGCTGCACCGTCTCCGAACAGTCCGCTGGCGACGATGTTCGGCATCGACACGTCGTCGCGCTGCACGGTCAGCGAGCACAGTTCGACGGAGACGAGCACCGCGACCCCGTCGGGGGAGCCGAGGAGGTGGTCGTGGAGTCGCGCGATGCCGGACGCGCCGGCGACGCACCCGAGGCCGAACACGGGCAGGCGCTTCACATCGGGCCGGAATCCCATGCGGAGTGCGAGGCGTGCCTCGAGCGAGGGTGCGGCGATGCCGGTCACGGAGGTGGACAGGATGAGGTCGACGTCGGCCGCCGCCAGTCCTGCCGCGTCGAGGGCGCCGGCGATGGCTGCCTCCGCGAGGTCGAGGCCGACACGGATGAACGCGTCGTTCGCCTGGCCGAACCCGTCCAGCAGTGCGTAGTCGGCCAGGGGCAGCGCGAGGTTGCGGTGCTGCACGCCGGTGGCCTGGTGGATGCGCTCGACCACGGCCCGGTGGGCCCCGTCGGGCGACACCACGGCACCGAACGCCGCGGTGATCTCGTCCTGGGGGTAGCCGTGCGGAGCGAGGACGCCGTGCACTCCCGCAATGGCCGTCATCGTTGGATCGTAGGCGCTCGCATTGCCGCTCCGCTGCCGCACCCCTACGCTCCAGAGGATTCGACTGTGGCGTGGGACGACGGTGAGGGGTGCACCATGAGGATCGCGGTGCTGGGAACCGGGGGAGTGGGCCAGACGATCGCGGGGCGCGCCGTCGAGCTCGGTCACGAGGTCAGCATGGGAACCCGGGATGTGGAGGGGACGCTGAGCCGCGACGGCTTCGTGCCCGCCGCTGAGCTGATGACGTTCGCGGAGGCGGCCGCCGGCGCCGACGTCATCGTCAATGCCACCTCCGGGGAGGTCTCCCTGGCCGTGCTGGGAGCCGCGGGAGCCGAGAGCCTCAGGGACAAGGTGGTCATCGACATCGCCAACCCGCTCGACTTCTCCGGCGGCTTCCCGCCCACCCTGTCGGTGAAGGACACTGACTCGCTGGGCGAGCAGATCCAGGCCGCCTTCCCCGAGGCACGGGTGGTGAAGGCCCTCAACACGCTCACGGCCGAGCTCATGGTCCACCCGGAGCGGGTGGGCGGCGGGCAGCACACGGTGTTCGTGTCGGGCAACGACCCTGCCGCCAAGGCGACGGTGATCGGCCTCCTGGAGGAGTTCGGGCACACGGACGTGATCGACCTCGGGGACATCAGCACGTGTCGCGGAACCGAGATGTTCCTGCCGCTGTGGCTGCGGATCATGGGCTCGCTCGGCACGCCGATGTTCAACGTGAAGGTGGTGCGGCCATGAAGGCTGGCGTGCACATCGTCAACTTCGACCTGCCGGGGTGGCCCGACTCGCTGGCCTCGACCATCGCCGATGTCGGGCGAGCAGTTGAGGGAGCCGGGGTCGACAACCTCTCGCTCATGGACCACTACTTCCAGATGGAGCCGTTCGGGGGCCCCGAGAAGCCCATGCTCGAGGGCTACACGACGCTCGGCTTCCTCGCCGCCCACACGAGCACGGTCGAGCTGCAGCTGCTCGTCACGGGCGTCACCTATCGGCACCCGGGCCTGCTCGCCAAGATCGTCACCACGCTCGACGTCCTCTCAGGTGGCCGCGCGATGCTCGGCATCGGAGCTGCCTGGTACGACCGCGAGCACCTCGGACTCGGCGTGCCGTTCCCGCCGGTGGCGGAGCGATTCGAGCGGCTGGAGGAGACGCTGCAGATCGTCCGCCAGATGTGGAGCGATGACAACGGCCCCTACGACGGCCAGCACTATCGCCTCGCCGAGACCTTCAACGTGCCGCAGTCGATCACCCGTCCGCATCCGCCGATCATGATCGGCGGCACGGGGGAGAAGAAGACGCTTCGCCTCGTGGCGGCCTACGCCGACGCCTGCAACTTCTTCGCCGGGCCGGGAGCCGGACCCGCCGATATTCGCGCGAAGCTCGACGTGCTCGCCGCGCACTGCGAGCGGGAGGGCACGGACTACGAGGCCATCAGGCGGACGATCCTGTGGACCGCGCCGCTCGACCCCACTCCCGCCGAGGGAGCCGCGTTCGTCGAGCTCATGGCCGGATTCGCGGCTGTGGGCGTCGAGGAGGTGCGGATCATGCCGACCGGTGACGACCCCGTCGGGTGGATCTCCCGCTTCGGCGAGAACGTCGTGCCGGGACTCCGAGAACTCTGATCGCCGGGGTGTCCTTTCCGGCCACCCTCGTTCGTCCTTGTAGTGAACCCGGCGATCGGCGCCGGTCAATGAGGAGGTCGCAATGCCCCAGTACGTTGCTTTCATCTACAGCGAGGACATCGACTGGTCGCAGCCGGACGAGGCGCATCAGGCCGAGATGGCCGAGTACGGCGCCTTCAGCGAGGCGGCGGCCGCCATCATCCGCGGTGGCGCGGTGCTCTACCCCACGGCGACGGCGACCACGGTGCGGGTGCCGGGCGGCAAGGGGGGCGACGTCGTCGCCAGTGACGGACCGTACGCCGAGACGAAGGAGGCCCTCACGGGCTTCTTCATCCTCGAGTGCGCCGACCTCGACGAGGCCATCGCGGCAGCGGCCCGGATCCCCGGGTCGTGGACTGGAGCCGTCGAGGTTCGCCCGGTCATCCCGAGGATGTGACCCCGGCTGAGCGGGTGGTGCGCGAGGAGTACCCGCGCATCCTCGCCACCCTGATCCGCGTCACTGGAGACGTCGACCTGGCGCAGGACGCGCTGCAGGACGCCGTCGTGCGGGCCATCGAGACCTGGCCCCGCGACGGCGTCCCCGACGAGCCGCGTGCCTGGCTCACCGTCGTCGCCCGCCGCTGCGCGATCGACCGCATCCGCCGTGACGTCGCTCGAGGTGGCAAGGAGGCCGACGCCGTGTGGCTCCTCGACAACGAGGCTCCCGAGCCCGTGGCCTCCGTGGTCCGTGACGACCTGCTTCGCCTGGTCTTCACGTGCTGCCATCCCAGCCTGGCCCTCGAGGCGCAGGTCGCGCTGAGCCTCCGCACGCTCGGTGGCCTCACGACCCCGGAGGTGGCGCGGGCACTCATCGTGCCTGAGGCCACGATGGCCAAGCGGCTCACCCGGGCGAAGCAGAAGATCCGGCAGGCGCGCATCCCCTACCGCGTGCCGTCCGACGACGAGCTCCCCCAGCGCCTGGCCGGCGTGCTCGCAACGGTCTACCTGATCTTCAACGAGGGCTATGCCGCGGGCTCGGGCGAGCAGGCGGTCCGGACTCCGCTGGTCGACGAGGCCCTGCGCCTCGGCCGACTGCTGCACGAGCTGATGCCGGACGAGGCCTCAGTGTCGGGCCTGCTGGCGCTCATGCTCATCCACGACTCGCGGCGCTCGGCGCGCGTCTCGGCGGACGGCGTCGCCGTGCCCCTGGCCGAGCAGGACCGCTCGCTGTGGGACCGTCAGGCGGCTCGCGAGGGCATCGAGCTCGTGGGCGAGGCGCTGCGGCGCACCCCCGACCACGCGGACCCCTACGTCGTCCAGGCGGCCATCGCCGCGTGCCACGCGCTCGCCCCGAGCTATCCGCAGACCGACTGGGACGCCGTGATCTCCTGGTACGACGTGCTCCTGTCCGTGCGCCCCACCCCCGCCGCGCGACTCGGGCGTGCCGCAGCGATCGCCGAGCGCGACGGCGCGGGGCCGGGACTGGCGGCAGTGGACGCGATCGACGGGCTGGACGAGTACGCGTGGTGGCATGCGTCGCGTGCGGAGCTGCTGGCCCGCCTCGACCGCGCGGACGAGGCGAGGCAGGCGAGCGCCCGCGCCGTCGCCCTCGGGCTGAACGACGCCCACGCACGATTCCTCGGCCGGGATCGCGACGAGTCGCGCGCCTGAGCGGAGAGCACAGTGCAGGATCGGGGCATGCCGTCGGACGATCCGCAGACGAGGGTCGCTGCACTCCCGGACGAGCGCGGCACCGCCCGCGGCCGGCAGCTGCTGCGACTGTCGCTGCTGGCGGCCGTCGTGCTCACGGGCGCCTACGTCGCCTTCGTCCTCACATCCGCAGGCCAGTCCTTCGACGACCAGTCCCTCGTCGGGCGCCTTGCCGAACCCGGTGTCAGTCGCACGGTGCGTCGGCTGCTCGAGGGGATCGACCGCGGCACGCTGATCGTGATGGTGCTCGTGCTGGTGGTGGTGGGTCTTGCCCGCCACCGTCGACCCCTGGCCCTCGCGTCGGCGGGGGCCTTCGCGGGTGCGGCCATCACGGCGGAGGTGCTGAAGCGGGTGCTCCCCCGACCTGAGCTGGCGCCGCAGTTCGCCGACCTGATCGAGGGCAAGGAGATCGACACCTACCCCAGCGGCCACGCGACGATCGCGACCGCCTTCGTGCTGGCGCTCGTCATGGTCAGCCGCAGCACGATCCGGCCCGTCGTCGCCGTGCTGGGGCTCCTCTGGTGCAGCCTCATCGCGGCCGGCACCGTGGCGGCTGGGTGGCATCGGCCCAGTGACGCGATCGGTGGGATCG
>CALGTB010000052.1 GCA_937902285.1 uncultured Actinomycetes bacterium
CATGTCGGTGAGGCGCCCGCGGGGCGCACCGCCATTCAACCGCAACGACGCCTCCCGCGAGCGGTCTTGCCCCGCCATCCGCGAAACAGGGCGCCGGGCGTCTCGCGGGGGCCTACGCTGCCGGATCGTGGACGATCTCCTGGCCGGCCTGCCGGCGCACGACGCGGAGCGTCTTCGACTCGTCACGTCGCTTGCCACGGCGACGAGGGTGGTCGTCCTCGACGGCGGAATCACGAATCGCAACTACCGGGTCTGCACTCCGACACGGGACTACGTGGTGCGGCTGTCCGACCCGGAGTCCTCGCTCCTCTCGATCGACCGCGACAACGAGTACCTGAACTCCATGGCCGCGGCCATGTCGGGGGCGGGCGCACCGGTCGCCCAGTTCGTCCCCGGTGCCGGAGTGCTCGTGGTCGAGTGGATCGAGGGGAGGACGTTCACTCCGCAGGACGTCGCCGACCCGCGGAACCTCCCGCGCATCGCGGACGCCTGTCGCGTCCTGCACTCGGGGCCGGCGTTCGCGAGCGACTTCGACATGTTCGAGCTCCAGCGGCGCTACCTCGACATCGTGCGTGAGCGCGGCTACCGGCTGCCGCCGCGATACGACGAGTTCGAGCCGCAGGTGGCCCGCATGCGGCGCGCGATGTCGGTGCTGCCGGAGCCCACGGTGCCGTGCAACAACGACCTGCTGGCGGCCAACATCATCGACGACGGCAGCCGGCTGTGGCTGATCGACTACGAGTACTCGGGCAACAACGAGGCCAGCTTCGAGCTGGGCAACATCTGGAGCGAGTCGACGCTCGATGACGACCTGCTCGAGCCGCTCGTGACCAGCTACTGGGGCGCGCCCTCCTCGGCCAAGGTGGCACGGGCCCGACTGTGGGCCCTGATCTCCAAGTACGGATGGACGCTGTGGGCGGCGATCCAGCAGGAGATGAGCCCTCTCGACTTCGACTACTGGACGTGGGGCATGGAGAAGTACGAGCGCGCCGTCGAGGAGTTCGACGGACCCGACTTGGCGGTCTGGCTCGACGACGCGGCCCGATCCTGATCCATCAGGGCGCCTGCGGGCTCCTGCAACGAGGCCGTGTCGCCCCGCGTGTCGTACTTCGCAATTCGCCCATCGCGAGCACACTGCGCCTATTAGTGTCCGCCTGTCAGAGATCGACGACACGGTCGGGCTTTGACCGCGCACTGAGGAGGGCAGCGGTGTCAGATCAGAAATCCATGAACGCCGACGAGAGGCAACTGGCGGATCTCGGCTACAAGCAGGAGCTCAACAGGTCCTGGAGCGGATTCTCCAACTTCGCCATCTCGTTCTCGATCATCTCGATCCTGGCGGGGTGCTTCACGACGTTCTACTTCGGCTGGAACAACGGCGGGCCCATCGCCATCTCGCTGGGCTGGCCGGTCATCGCAGCCATCATCCTGGTCATCGGCTTCTGCATGTCCGAGCTGGTGTCGGCGTACCCGACGTCGGGCGGCATCTACTGGTGGGCGAGCAAGCTGGGCGGCATCAAGGCCGGCTACTACACCGGATGGCTCAACCTCATCGGACTCATCGCCATCGTGGCCTCTGTCGCCTACGGCGCAGCCACCTTCTTCGACTTCGCGCTGTCGCGGTTCAGTGAGTCGTGGGCGGCCGGCTACTCGCTCGAGCGGGTCTTCTTCATCTTCCTCGGCATTCTCATCCTGACCACGCTGGCCAACATCTTCTCCAGCCACCTGCTGGCGCTGGTCAACAACATCTCGGTGTGGTGGCATGTCATCGGGGCATCCGTCGTCGTCATCATCCTGGTGTTCTTCCTCAAGGAGGGAGCAACGCACTGGGGCGTCAGCGACGTCTTCACCGGCACGGTGAACAACACCGGCGGACTGTACGGCGGCGAGGTCAGCGGTCCGGGATTCTGGTTCTACGTACTCCCGCTGGGCTTCCTGCTCACGCAGTACACGATCACCGGCTACGACGCCTCCGCCCATCTCTCCGAGGAGACCCAGGGCGCGGCCAACTCGGCCGCCAAGGGCATCTGGCGCTCGATCTTCTACTCAGCGATCGGCGGCTGGGTGCTGCTGCTGGTCTTCCTGTTCGCCGTGCAGGACCCGGTCGCCGTCTCGGCGGGCGGCGGCGGCGTGCAGGTGATCTTCGACCAGGCGCTGACCCCGCAGATGTCGGGCACCGTGCTCCTCATCGCCACGATCGGCCAGCTGTTCTGCACGACGGCCTGTCTCACGTCGGCGTCGCGCATGCTGTTCGCGTTCAGCCGTGACGGGGCCGTCCCCGGCGCGCGGGTGTGGGCCAAGCTGAACAAGGCCAAGACCCCCGTCTACTCGGTCATCGCGGTCTCGGTGACGGGCCTCATCCTCACGCTGCCGGCGCTGTGGAAGGTCAACATCGGCACGCCCGAGGAGCCCATCTACACGGTGACGGCGTTCTTCGCCATCGTGTCGATCGGTGTCATCGGGCTCTACCTCGCGTTCGCCATTCCGATCTACTACCGCTGGAAGGCCGGAGACTCGTTCAAGCAGGGCTCCTGGAACCTCGGCAACAAGTGGAATTGGATGGCGCCGCTCGCGGTGCTCGAGATCCTCATCACCTCGGTGTACTTCATCCTGCCGCTGTACCCGGCCGGAGCGCCGGCGTTCATGCGCAACTTCCTCGGGGCACCGAGCGCCGAGGAGGTGCCGTTCGACTGGAAGTTCGTGAACTACGCACCGATCGTCCTCGGCATCATCTTCATCCTGCTGTGGATCGGCTGGCACGTGTCGGCCAAGAAGTGGTTCACCGGCCCGAAGATGACGGTCGACCTCCCGGAGGGCACGACGAGCGCCGACGAGATCGAGCTCGAGCACCACCGCGCGTCCCGGCAGATCCGCATCCGCGGACA
>CALGTB010000053.1 GCA_937902285.1 uncultured Actinomycetes bacterium
CGCTGCTCATCGCGTCGTTCGCCTTCAACTTCAACAACTTCAACAACATCTACCTGCTCACCGGTGGTGGTCCGGCGGTCGAGGGGTCCAACGTCGCAGGAGCCACCGACATCCTCATCAGCTACACCTACAAGATCGCGTTCGCGGCGGGCAAGGGCAATGACTACGGCCTCGCCGCCGCCATCTCGATCATCATCTTCTTCATCGTCGGCGCCATCTCGGCGATCTCCTTCTCGAGATCGAAGGCACTGCGGGAGGACCGCACATGAGCATCGACACATCTCCGGCGCCCGCGCCGAGCCTCAAGGGCAGGCGCCGCCCGTTCCGGCAGTGGTTCCGGGTGCTGGGCTGGCGCCATCTCGTCGCCATCGTGGCGATCGCGTTCGCCATCCTCCCGGTGCTCTGGGTCATCAGCGCCGCGTTCACGACGGATCCCACGATCAGCGGCGGCAGCCTGCTCCCCAGGGAGCCCACGACCGACAACTTCACGACCCTGTTCACCAACCCCGACCAGCCGTACCTGAAGTGGTACCTCAACACGATGGTCCTGGCGGCCCTGGTGTCCTTCTTCACGGTGCTCATCGCGGCGAGCGCCGCATACGCGTTCAGCAGGTTCCGGTTCAAGGGCCGCAAGGTCGGAATGATGTTCCTGCTGCTGGTGCAGATGTTCCCGCAGTTCCTCGCACTGGTCGCGATCTACCTGATCATGGCCCAGATCTCCGACGTCTTCGGCGCGATCGGACTCGACACCCTCGCGGGTCTCGGCCTCGTGTACCTGGGCGGCTCGATGGGCGTCAACGCCTGGCTCATCAAGGGCTTCTTCGACACGATCCCGATGGAGATCGACGAGTCCGCGAAGGTCGACGGCGCCACCCACGGCCAGGTGTTCTGGGGGATCATCCTGCCCCTGGCCACGCCTGTGCTGGCGGTCGTCGGGCTGCTCAGCTTCATCGGCATCATCAATGAGTTCGTCATCGCGAGCTCGCTGCTGCAGAGCCCCGAGAAGAAGACCCTGGCCGTGGGGCTCTACGGCTTCATCAACCAGCAGTACTCCGAGAACTGGGGCCCGTTCGCGGCGGGTGCCCTGCTGGCCGCCATCCCCGTCGTCATCCTCTTCATCTTCCTGCAGAAGTTCATCGTCGGAGGCCTGACGCAGGGCTCGGTGAAGGGGTAGTGGTCACCGAGGTCGCGCTCGTCCACCACGACGGCTCGCCGCTGTACGTCTCCTCCCTGTCGCCGAGCGTCGGCGACCTGCTGACGCTCCGGCTGCGGACCCACCGCGACCACCAGCCCGAGCTTGTGGTCCTGCGCACCGTCCACGACGGCGAGCCGTTCACGGTCCGCGCCGAGGCGGGCGAGGCCGACGGCGTCGACGTGTGGTGGGTGGCCCAGGTGCAGGCCCGCAACATCAGGACGAACTACCGCTGGCTGCTGGCCGGGGGTGCCTTCTCCTACGAGTGGCTGACCGCGGCGGGCCTCGTCGCCTTCGACGTGCCCGATGCGACCGACTTCGTCATCAGCGCCACGCCCGCTGCGCCGGAGTGGTCGGCCTCGTCGGTCGTCTACCAGGTGTTCCCCGACCGCTTCGCCCGCTCGAGCGGCGAGCCCGACGACATCGCACAGGCCCCCGATGGCGTCGCGCTCCCGGACTGGGCTGTTCCCCGCGCGTGGACGCAGCACCCCGAGGGCCGATCCCCGAACACCCCCCACGAGTACTTCGGCGGCGACCTCGACGGAGTGCGCGAGCACCTCGACCACCTGCAGGACATCGGCGCGAACGTCCTCTACATGACGCCGGTGTTCCCTGCCGGGTCCACCCATCGCTATGACGCGACGACGTTCGACGAGGTCGACCCGCTGCTGGGCGGTGACGCGGCCTACGAGCGCCTGGTCGTGGCCGCGCACGACCGTGGCATGAAGGTCCTGGGGGACATCACCCTCAACCACTGCGGCGAGCGGCACGAGTGGTTCCTGCGCGCCCAGGACCCCGAGGCTCCGGAGCGCGAGTACTTCCGCTTCGACCCGGCGCTCAAGCACGGCTACGAGTGCTGGTGGGGCAATCGCACGCTCCCGAAGTTCGACCACACCAGCATGCGGCTGAGGGAGGCCCTGATCACGGGCGAGTCGTCCGCCGTGCGCCGCTGGATCTCGGGCCCGGCCGCCCTCGACGGCTGGCGCGTCGACGTGGCCAACATGACCGGACGCATGGGCGCGATGGACGTGACCCACGAGGTCGCGCGTGACGTCAACGCCGCGATGCGCCAGCACGGCGACGACCTCGTCCTGGTCGCGGAGCACGGTCACGATGCCAGCGACGACCTGCTGGGCGACGGCTGGCAGGGCACCATGAACTACGCCGGCTTCACCCGGCAGGTCTGGTGCTGGCTGCGGTCGCCCGAGTACCGCGACACGTTCCTCGGGCTCCCCGTCGAGACCCCCGTGATCACCGGGCAGCAGGCGGTCGACTCGCTGCGGGCCTTCCATGGGCGCATTCCCTGGCGGTCGCTCCTGGCCAGCTGGAACATCCTCGGCAGCCACGACACCGCGCGCATCCGCACGGTCGTGGGCAGCGGCGAGCGCCAGGTGGCCGCCCTCGCCCTGGCCGTCGGCCTGCCCGGCGTGCCGATGGTCTTCTCCGGAGACGAGATCGGCGCGACGGGGGGATGGGGCGAGGATGCCCGGACTCCCTTCCCCTGGCACGATCCGGCCGCCTGGGATCACGACACGCTCGACGCCTACCGCGCACTGCTGCGCCTGCGCGCGTCGAGCCCCGCGCTGGCGGTGGGCGGGCTGAGGTGGCTGCACGTGGGCACGGACGCGATCGCCTTCGTGCGCGAGCATCCCGACGAGTCCCTTCTCGTCGTCGCGGCGCGCAGCCAGTCGGAGCCGATCCGCATCGCGCTGTCCGAGCTCAATGCCCGTTCTGTAGTTCACCTGTTCGGCTTCGAGGCGGATGTCGTCGCGGGCCAGGCAGTCATCGATGTCCCGTCGGCAGGTGCCGGCGTGTGGCGAGTGGAGGGTGTGTAGTCATGGCGGAACTGGTGCTGACCGATATCGACAAGGTCTACGACAACGGCTTCCATGCCGTGAAGGACCTCTCGATCGACGTTGCCGACGGTGAGTTCCTCGTGCTCGTCGGACCCTCGGGGTGCGGCAAGACGACGGCCCTGCGCATGATCGCCGGCCTCGAGGACATCACCGACGGCACGCTCACCATCGGCGGCAAGGTGATGAACGACGTCGCCCCCCGCGAGCGCAACATCGCCATGGTGTTCCAGAGCTACGCCCTCTACCCGCACATGACCGTGGCCGAGAACATCGGCTTCGGGCTGGCGCTGCGCCACGAGCCCAAGGCGGAGGTGACCGAGAAGGTCAACCGGGCCGCCCAGCTCCTCGACCTCGTTCCCTTCCTCAAGCGCCGTCCGCGCCAGCTGTCGGGCGGCCAGCGGCAGCGCGTGGCCATGGGCCGGGCCATCATCCGCGACGCCGAGCTCTTCCTCATGGACGAGCCGCTGTCCAATCTCGATGCCAAGCTCCGCGTGCAGATGCGGGCGGAGATCGCCTCGCTCCAGCGCCAGCTCGGCATCACGACGGTCTACGTGACGCACGACCAGGTCGAGGCCATGACGATGGGCCATCGTGTGGCCGTCATGCGGCTCGGCGAGCTGCTGCAGATCGCTCCGCCCCAGGAGCTCTACGACCGGCCGGACAACGTGTTCGTGGCCGGCTTCATCGGCACGCCGCCGATGACCCTGTTCCATGCAGGCCTGACCGTCGACGGCGACGACATCCGCCTCAAGGTCGGCCCCCAGGAGCTGCCCGTGTCGCGCGAGGTGCTCGACTCGCGGCCCAGCCTGAGGGACAAGGCCGGCCAGGAGGTCATCGTCGGGATGCGCGCGGAGGACGTGTACGTGTCCGACCGCGAGGGCCTGAGCCCGCTCAGCATCTCGGTCGTTCTGAGCGAGGCCCTCGGCCCGAGCGTGCACCTGACCTTCGGGCTCGAGGGCACGCCCGTCGACGAGTCGCGCCTGGGCAGCGGCCTCGACAAGGGTGACGAGGCGGAGGTCACGCGCCTGGGTCACGGCAAGGAGATCCAGGGCGTCGCCGTCTTCCCGCCGCGGCTGAAGTTCACGACCGGTGACATCGTCACGGTCTACGTGGACTCCACCCGCCTGCACTTCTTCGACGTGGAGACGGGCCTTGCGCTTCGCTAGGGCAGCCCTGGCCGGCGCCGTCGCCACGGCCACTCTGGCGGCCCTCGCGCTGCCGGCCTCGGCGGATCCGGCCCTGGACGCACTCGCCACGGCGTCGGTCCGCACGCCGATAGCGGCGGACAACTTCTACTTCGTGATGACCGATCGCTATGCGGACGGCAACCCGTCGAACAACACAGGCGGCACCTCCGGACCGCTCTCGGTCACGGGCTACGAGCCCGGATCCGACGGCTACTACCACGGTGGCGACCTCGCCGGGCTGACCGGCCGATGCGCCGCCGACGACCCCAGCGACCACGGGCTCGCGCGGCTGAAGCGGCTGGGCTTCACGGCCGTCTGGATCACCCCGCCGTTCGTCCAGCGCACCGTGCAGGGCTCCAGCGCGGCGTACCACGGCTACTGGTTCCTCGACATCACCAGGCCCGACCCGCACCTCGGGACCGAGGCGGAGTTCGCGGCCTTCATGTCGTGCGCGAAGCGCCTCGGGCTGAAGGTCTTCCTCGACATCGTCGTCAACCACACGGCCGACGTCATCTCCTACCGTGAGGGCAACGCCTACGTGCCCATCAGCAGGGCGCCGTACCGCACCGCGACGGGCCGGCCCTTCAACCCGTGGTCGTACACCGCGGGAACGTCGTTCCCCCGCCTCGCTCCCAAGCGGAGCTTCGCCAAGACCCCGATCGTCGACCCGGCCTACGCGACGGCGAAGGGGCCGGCCGTCCTCAACGACGTGACGAAGTACCACAACCGCGGTGACATCGCCTGGGGCAGCTGCGTGGGCAGGTGCGAGATGGACGGCGACTTCGTCGGACTCGACGACATGATGACCGAGGACTGGGCGGTCGTGAAGGGCCTCGCGGAGGCCTACGGCTCCTGGATCACCAAGTACGGCATCGACGGCTTCAGGATCGACACGGCCAAGCACGTGGACCCGTACTTCTTCGGCCGCTGGCTGCCGCTCATCAACGACACGGCGACGGCCGCCGGGAAGCCGCAGTTCACGAGCTTCGGCGAGGCGTGGATCACGGACTCGGTGCAGCTGTCCGAGCTCATGCGCGCACGGCAGCTGCCATCCGTCATCGACTTCCCGTATCAGGAGACGGTGCGCGACTACGTGACCAAGAAGGCCACGGGCGGCTCGCTCGCACTGCTGTTCGCCGACGACGACTACTACACGACCGCGAGCACCAATGCCTACGGGCTGACCACCTTCCTGGGCAACCACGACATGGGTCGCATCGGCTTCTTCCTCGCCACCGACACCACGGCGCAGGGCCAGGAGCTGGTCGAGCGCGACCTGCTGGCCCACGACCTGCTCTTCCTGACCCGCGGCACGCCTGTCGTGTACTACGGCGACGAGGTGGGCATGACCGGGTCCGGCGACGGCACCGACAAGAAGGCACGGCAGGACATGTTCCCGACCGAGGTGGCCGACTGGCGGACGGAGGAGCGCATCGGGTCGGCGCCCATCGGCACCGGATCGTCGCTGGGTGCGTCGTCGCCCATCGCCTCCCGCATCACGTCGCTGACCCGCCTGCGCGCCGCGCATCCGGCCCTCGCGACGGGTGCGCAGATCACGCGGTACGGCGAGGACTCGGTGTTCGCCTCCAGTCGCATCGATGCGACCTCGCGCCGCGAGTACGTGGTGGCGTTCAACACCGCCGACGCGGCTGCCTCGGCGTCGTTCACGACCTCGACGCCGTCGAGCGGCTGGACGGCCCTGCTCGGCGCATCGCCGGCGACGACCAACTCCTCCGGCACCATGTCGATCACCATCCCGGCGCGGTCGACCGTCGTGCTGAGGGCGGACAGCACCCTCCCGGTGCCGGGCGCTCCGACGGTGTCGCTCAAGGCGGGCAAGGACATGATCAGCGGCACCTACCGGCTGGCGGCCACGGTGCCGGGAGGGGACCCCGCGTCGGTCACGTTCGTCGTGAGGCGCAAGGGCTCGGCGACGTGGAGCGTGGTGGGGACGGACGACTCCCGCCCCTTCCGGGTCTTCCTACCCGCGGCCAAGGGCTCCACGGTCGATGTCGCGGCGGTCGTGCGTGACTCCGCAGGCCAGGTGGCATCGTCCGCTCCGATGCGGATGAGCATCGCCCCGTTCTTCTGACCGGGCCGGGCGATCGTGCCACCATGTGCCGATGCGAGTCGCACGGCTCCTGGCCGGGGCGCTGGTTGCCGGCCTTCCGCTCAGCCTGCTGGCGGCTCCTGCACACGGGGCCACTGACGGGCTGATCGTGTGGGCTCCGGAGGCCCAGGCGGCCGTGATCCGCGACCAGCTCGCTGAGGGCTTCCGCGGAGCCCCCGTCACGGTCGTCACGACCGAGGTCGGAGACGTGGCGGCCGGCCTGCGGACCGTCGATGCGGCGATCGCGCCCGATGTCATCTGGGTCGACGCCGCCTCGACGGGCGCTCTCGTGGCCGATCGCACGGTCCGGCGCCTGCCGCTGTCGGCGGCCCTGCGTGCACAGTTCCCCCCGAACCTCCTCGATGCGTTCCGCTACGGGTTCGCCGACTACGGGGTGCCGGTGACGGTCGAGAACGTGGCCCTCGTCGTCAACCTCGACCTCGTGCCGCAGGTCCCCGAGACGTTCCGCGAGCTCGAGCGATCCTCGCGCCGGCTGCTCGCCTCGAACCGGGCGAGCGTGGGGCTGGCCGTGGGCCAGGGGGAGCCGGGCGCCGAGGCACTGCTCGGACCGCTGTTCACCGGGCTCGGGGGCTACCTGTTCGGCAAGAACGCCTCGGGAGGCCTCGACCCGTACAACCTCGGCCTCAGCAGCGCGGCCCTCCAGTCGAACGCCGAGCGCATCGACCAGTGGAACGACGACGGCCTGGTCGTCGCCGACCTCAGCGTGGCCCAGGCCCAGCGGGCCTTCGTGTCGGGCCGGGCGCCGTTCTGGATCACCGGACCCGACTCCCGGCCGGTGCTGGAGGCGCTCGCGTTTCCCGTGGCCGTCGGCAGCATCCCGCCGATCGTGGACGGCCGGGAGGCGCTGCCCTTCCTCGAGGTGCAGAGAGCGATGGTGACGGTGTTCGCGGACCGCCGGGGCACCGGCGACCTCGCCACCGCACTCGTCCGCCGCTACTTCGCCCAGCCGGCGGCCCAGGCGGCGCTCGCGGTGGCGACGCGAACGGCGCCCGCCCTGCGAGAGGCGCGGGTGAGCCGGGCGGTGGCCGACTTCGCCCGTGCGGGCGCGGGCGGCGTGCCGCTGCCGAACATCGTGCAGGCCACCGCTGTGTGGGGACCGTTCCGGGTCGCGTGGGCCCAGGCCACGGCGGGCGCGTCGGCGGTGCCGGCCGCGACGACGTTCGCGCGGGCGCAGCAGTCCGTCGTCCGCGCGATCGGCTAGCAGGGCCTGGGGCCGTCCGCATTTGCACTCACCTAGGCAGAGTGCTAACTTTTCGTTAGCACTCGACACCTGAGAGTGACAACATCCGTACGGACGTTCCGGGAGGAACTGGCCTCATGGCAAAGATGATTGCATTCGACGAGGAGGCCCGACGGGCGCTCGAGCGCGGCATGAACGTGCTCGCCGACGCCGTCAAGGTCACCCTGGGCCCCAAGGGCCGCAACGTTGTCCTGGAGAAGAAGTGGGGAGCCCCCACGATCACCAATGACGGTGTGTCCATCGCCAAGGAGATCGACCTCGAGGATCCCTACGAGAAGATCGGCGCCGAGCTCGTCAAGGAGGTCGCCAAGAAGACGGACGACGTCGCTGGCGACGGCACCACCACCGCGACCGTGCTCGCCCAGGCTCTCGTGAAGGAAGGCCTGCGCAACGTCGCGGCCGGCGCGAACCCCATGGGCCTGAAGAAGGGCATCGAGAAGGCTGTCGGCATCGTGTCCGACGAGCTGCTCGCGATGGCCAAGGACGTCGAGACCAAGGAGCAGATCGCCTCGACCGCAGCCATCTCGGCGGGCGGTGACATGGAGGTCGGCGAGCTCATCGCCGAGGCCATGGACAAGGTCGGCAAGGAAGGCGTCATCACTGTCGAGGAGAGCAACACCTTCGGCCTCGAGCTCGAGCTCACCGAGGGCATGCGCTTCGACAAGGGATACATCTCCGCCTACTTCATGACCGATGCCGAGCGCATGGAGGCCGAGCTCGAGGATCCCTACATCCTCATCGCCAACTCCAAGATCTCCGCGGTCAAGGACCTGCTGCCCCTCCTCGAGAAGGTCATGCAGTCCGGCAAGCCGCTCGTGATCATCGCCGAGGACGTCGACGGCGAGGCGCTCTCCACGCTGGTCGTCAACAAGATCCGCGGGACCTTCCGCTCGGTCGCCATCAAGGCCCCCGGCTTCGGTGACCGTCGCAAGGCCATGCTGCAGGACATCGCCATCCTCACCGGCGGCCAGGTCATCTCCGAGGAGGTCGGCCTCAAGCTCGACACCACGGGGCTGGACATGCTGGGCCGGGCCCGCAAGGTCGTCGTCACGAAGGACGAGACCACGATCGTCGAGGGTGCCGGCGACGCCGAGCAGATCGCCGGCCGGGTCTCGCAGATCCGTGCCGAGATCGACAAGTCGGACTCCGACTACGACCGCGAGAAGCTGCAGGAGCGCCTGGCCAAGCTGGCCGGCGGCGTTGCGGTCATCAAGGTCGGCGCGGCCACCGAGGTCGAGCTCAAGGAGCGCAAGCACCGCATCGAGGACGCCGTTCGCAACGCGAAGGCGGCCGTCGAGGAGGGCATCGTGCCCGGCGGCGGCGTGGCGCTCATCCAGGCCATGAAGTCGGCCGACGCCAAGATCGACGCCCTCGGCCTCACCGACGAGCAGGCTGTCGGCGCGAACATCGTTCGCGTCGCCGTCAGCGCGCCGCTGAAGCAGATCGCCATCAACGCTGGCCTCGAGGGCGGTGTGGTCGCGGAGAAGGTGCGCGACCTCGAGCCCGGCTGGGGCCTCGATGCGGCGACCGGCGAGTACGTCGACATGATCAAGGCCGGCATCATCGATCCGGCCAAGGTCACCCGCTCTGCCCTGCAGAACGCGGCGTCGATCGCGGGCCTGTTCCTGACGACCGAGGTCGTCGTGGCCGACAAGCCCGAGAAGGCCGGTCCGGCGATGCCGGGCGGCGGCGACATGGGCGGCATGGACTTCTAGGTCCGCCACCAGCACGACGAAGCGGGCTCCCGACCTGGTCGGGAGCCCGCTTCGCTTTCTACGATGAGCCGGTGAGTCCGCGAGTGCGACGCGCCACGGCCGTCGACATCGACGCCCTGGAGCGGATCGAGACAGCCGCCGATGACATCGTGAAGGACCTGCTCGGCGTCGATGACTGGGGTGCGGTCACCAGCGGCCCAGCACGAGCGAGCATGCCGGGCTTCATCCTCGTGGCAGCCGACGACGAGAGCGACGCAGCCGTCGGGTTCGCCCATGTGGTGGAGAGGCCGGACTCCGTGCACCTCGACCAGCTCTCGGTGCTTCCCACCCATGCGCGACGCGGGCTGGGGCGGGCGCTGCTCATGGCCGCCATGTCTGAGGCGGCGGAGCGCGGCGGCACGCGCATGACCCTCGTCACCTACGCGGACGTCCCGTGGAACGCACCGTTCTACCGGACCTGCGGATTCGTCGAGGACAGCACGGACTCCGCGCTGGCGCGCAGCCTCCTGCTGACGGAGTCCGAGGCCGAGCTCGCCCGGTACGGGCGGCGGGTGCCCATGGTCGCCGAGCTGTCCACCTAGGTTCGGGGCGACGGAGGCCACGCCGTGGCAGGCTGTGCACGTGACGAGTCATGCCGGCAGCTGGTCAGTCCACACCTTCGACGGAGCCGACGTGCGCCTGCGCAGCGGGCGGATCGGGATCATGAGCGTCGACGTGACGGCCCCCGTGACCGCCGGCGAGCTCCATGTCACGGGCAGTGGCGTGCGCCTCACGCTGACGCTGGCCCTCGACAAGCTGAGGACCAGCTTCATGCTCGAGGCGGCAGCGCGGTCATTGGTGAAGCGGCACGACGCGCATGCCCTGGGCTACGAGGGCTCGGGTCCGGCCAGTGACGTGCCCTGGCAGGTGACCGGCGCTGCCGTCTCCGGTGACGTCAACATCGAGCTCGTGCTCACGGTGACCCCCGTCGGGCCGGAGCACGATCCGATGTCCGAGATCGAGCTCGTCGGGAGCGCGGACATCGGCACGGTCCACCTGCCGCTGCCCGGGCTGGGCACCGTCGACGACTTCGCGTTCGACGTCGACGCCCGGCTCGCCCTTCGGAAGCACCCGGCCTAGCCGGTCGCAGGCCAGCGCACTCTGCGTCAGCCCGCGCTGCACCACTCACCGGGAGTGTGCGCGGTGTGGACCACCCGGAGCTCGGTCTCGAGGTCGCCGGTGGTCACGGGCCGCAGGTCCGGTGAGATCCGCCACTCGACACGCTCGTCCGGAGTCGTCCACCGTGCACGCTCGGCCAGTGCGAGGGGGATCAGGCGCAGCCGGGCATCCATCCACTCCGGAGTCCAGGGACCGTCCTCGAGGATCGACTGAGCAGGGCGGAACTCGAGGTAGACGGTGCGGCGCAGCGCGTTGCCCGAGGCCGGAGGCGAGCCGTGAACGACCATGTCGTCGTGCACCAGCACGTCGCCCGCCTCGAGATCGACCTCGACGGCGCCCGGCAGCGCCCACCCATGCGTCTCGGCGAGGGCGCACGCGTCGGTGCGCTCCTTCTGCGATCCGGGGATGACGTGGAGCGCGCCGGCGCCGCTGCGCGACGCGTCGAGGTAGACGTCGATGTTGAACAGCCGGTGCCGCCGGTGGTGCACGGCGTCCTGGTGCCAGGGCACGGGAGCGCCGTCTCCCGCGGCCTTCAGCACCATCGACTCGTAGGTCGGCACGAAGTCCGGGCCGGCGAGGCTCTCAGCGATGCCGAGCACCGCGCGCGAGCCCAGCAGCTCCAGCGACGCCGGCTCGCCCTTGGAGTGGATGTAGTCGACGCGCCACATCGACGGACCGCTGGGGCGGTCGGCGAAGAGCCAGTCGGTGCCGCTGCGCGGACCCTGCGCCTGCCCGTCGGCCATCCAGCGCTCCGATGCGGCCCGCAGCCGGGCAAGCAGGCCGGCATCGATGCGCTGCCTGAGGATGAGGAAGCCGTTGCGGTCGAACTCCTCGACCTGCTCGGGGGTGAGCAGACCGCGGTCGAGCTCGGTCGGGCGGGGGGACGTCGAGGTCTCGGTCATTCCGCGAGTCTAGGCAGGTGTATCCGGGCATACTGCTGTGATGCGCGCCAGTTCTTCCCGGATCCTCGCGTGAATGCGGCGGAGCCTCTGCACGAGGTCTTCGGCCTGGCCTGCGGCCTCTCGCTGCGTCCCTCGATGGCCCGCGCCCACCGGCACGACGACATCGAGGTGATCCTCCCGCTCGACGGATCCGCCGTGCTCGAGCACGCCGGCGGCCGCCACGAGCTGACCGACCGCTCGTGCGCGGTGTTCTGGGCCGGCCGCCCGCACCGCGTGGTCGACCACGACGACGGCATGACGGTCGCCTGGCTGACGGTCCCGTTGGTCGACGTGCTCGCGTGGTCGCTGCCCACGTCGTTCACCGGCCGGATGCTGAGCGGAGGGCTCTCCACCTTCGATGCCCCAGCGGCGCTCGAGGCCGCCATGCAGGCGTGGCAGCGCGACATCGGCGCGTCGCCGGCCCTCACGCACGCCGTGCGGCTGGAGTCGCACGCGCTGCTGCTCCGTGCCGCGTCCTTCGGGAGCACCAGCGCCCCGACGCGCTCGCTCGACGTGGCCACGGCGATGGCCGCCTACATCTCCAGCCGCTTCCGCGACCCGCTTCGCGTGAGCGACGTGGCCGCCGTGGTTCACCTGCATCCGAGCACGGCCGCGGCGACCTTCCGGCGTGACATGGGCATCACGATCGGGGAGTACCTCGCGCAGTGCCGCGTCGCCGAGGCCCAGAGGCTGCTGATCTCCAGCGATGCGACGACGAGTGACATCGCCGTGCAGTCGGGCTTCGGGTCGACGAGCCGCCTCTACGAGCGCTTCGTGCGCGACACGGGCATGCCGCCGGGGGCGTACCGCAGGTCGATGCGGTGACGCTCACTCGCGGTGGGCGCCCTCGGACGGAACGGCGACGAAGTGCTCCGGCGCGGTGAACCCGGCATCGGCAAAGGCCGCGTCGATGGCGTGCGCAACGGCGTCCGCACTGGTGCGGTCGACGAGGGCGATGGTGCACCCCCCGAAGCCGCCCCCCGTCATCCGCGCGCCTCGGGCGCCTGCCGCAAGAGCGGCCTCGACAGCGCAGTCGAGCTGCGGCACGGTCACCCGGAAGTCGTCCCTGAGCGAGGCGTGGGACGCCGTCAGCTCGGGTCCGATCTCCATCGCGCGGCCCGACTCGAGCAGGGCGCGGGTGGCAAGGACGCGGGCATTCTCGGTGATCACGTGCCGAGCGCACGCCGCCTGCTCGTCGGACAGCCGTTGCATCGCGGCGTCGAGGTCGGACAGCGTCGCGTCACGCAGGCTGGGCACGGCCATGATCGACGTCGCCTCCTCGCACATCC
>CALGTB010000054.1 GCA_937902285.1 uncultured Actinomycetes bacterium
CCTCAACCGAGAGCCGCAACCCGTATAGGAGCGGCACAGAACCTGGGGCGCTTCAAGATCCTCCGCGACCTGGTCCTCGACCCCGACAAGGACAACCAGCCCCTCGGACGACGTCCCGGACCACCACCAGGAGGCAAGAAGGGCGGCATGAAGAAGGGCTACAAATTCCCACCCCGAGATATAAGCAAGTCCCGGGACACCCGATAAGGATGTCCCGGGACTTCACAACCGAGCCGCCTCGGGGATTTGAACCCCGGACCTACGCATTACGAGCCGTTCGCCAGCCCCCTAGGAGCACGCTCTTACTCGTGCATACTCCGGCTTACCCCGCCATGCTCGGCCATGGGCGCTCCTTGTTCCGGGTCATTTCCGGGTCATTTCCGGGTCATTTGCACCGCCGTCACAGCGCATGAGGCCGCTCGGTCCTGCGACGCGTTACGCGATCTCTCGAAGTCCTGAGGTCGCCGGGGTGATGTCGATGTGGAACTCGATACCCAAACCGCGGGCGAGCCGTTCCAGTGTGCTGAACGTCGGCTCGTGGTCGCCGGCCTCGAGTCGCGCGACGGCGGGCTGGTGCATCCCGAGCTCGCGGGCCAGCGCCGTCTGCGACAGCCCATGCTCCACGCGGTAGGCCAGGACGCGCATCGCCACGGCACGTGCCAGGGCCGTGCGGATGTGCTCCGCGTTCACCTGATCATCGGCCAGGTCCTCGCCGCGGATCTCGCCGGCCGTCCGCAATGCCGACAGCTTCGTCATCTCAGTCCTCCTCTAGTTCCGCAAGGCGCGCCACGGCCAGTCGAGCTGCCTTCGCGAAGCGCCGACGGTCCACCTGAGCCTCGGGCCCGATCGCCGCGATCACGAAGGCATCACCGACCCGCTGATACATCGCCCGCCACGGGCTGCGACCCGCCCTGGGCCGTAGCTCCCTCAGTCCGGGGAACCCCTGCACGGCGCTCGAGTGAGGAAAGCCAAGCAAGGGACCGAACGCCTCCAGTTTCTCCACCGCGTGCAGCAACGCGTTGCGCTCGGTGACCGGCAGCGACAGTCGTTCCGTCGCGGCCTCGTCGATGAACAGCACCGTCCACACGACCAAACGATAACACACATGTTATCAGCCGCTGTCGCGCCCGAGGCCTTCACGAAAGACAGATGTCCGCAGCTTCGCTGAGGCCGGGGCGCTGACTGCGGGAGCCCGCGAGGCGAACGCCGCCACGCCCGACAAGGTCGCGGGCAGCCGAATGCGTGGCACGGAGCAGTCTCGTGCCGTTGATCCAGGTAGAGGGCGAAGCCCGCTCGAGCGGGCGCCATGGCCCGCCGGACCACGCCGGTGCATCACGGGGGGTGCGCCTCGGGGGCGAGTTCGGGGGCGAGGCACGCCGCCGTGAGAGGGAGGAAACGTCGTGATCTTGAAGACCCGTCAGGGCCGGTACCGGGTGAAGGTCAAGGACCACGGCGTCATCGTCGCCGACCGCACCTTCACGCACTGGAACGAGGCGGAGGCGTGGGAGGCCGACCGCAAACGCATGATCGCCACTGGACGGCTCGCCCCCGCAGCTGCCGGCCGCGCGCCCCTTGTCGAGGTCTTCGCGGCGTGGAGCCAGGTCCGCCCCTGCCAGGTCCAGGAACGCACGTGGCAGTCCGACCAGTCCGCCTGGGCCAGCCACCTGGCAACGCGGTTCGGCCGGCTGCCGGTCGGGTCGATCACCAGCCTGGACGTCGAGTCGTTCGCGCACGACCTGCACGCCGACCACGCCGCAAGCACGGTACGACGAATCATCGCGACGTTGATCGCGCTGCTGGACTTCGCCGTGGACCACCGCTGGATCGAGGCCAACCCCGCCCGCATCCCGCTGGCCCTGGACCCCGACCCGCAGCGGCATCCGCGGCACGTGACCCTAGGCCCCGTAGAACTCCTTGCCGTATGGGCAGATCAGCGCCGGCGGTCGACGTTGGCGGACGTGACGTTGTTCCTCGGGCTGACCGGCCTGCGCTGGGGCGAGTTCGTCGCCTTGCGCCCAGGCGACCTCCTCACGACCGCGACCGGCGGGCCGATGGTGCACGTTGCGCGCAGCATCGTGCGCGCCCGCGGTGAGGGTGCCCCGACGGTCAAGTCGACGAAGTCCGGCGCCGACCGGCTCGTCCCCCTGGCACACCTCGCCGCCGACGTCACCCAGACATGGGCGAACGGCAAGGACAGGGGCGCACTACTGGTCCCCGGACCCGACGGCCGCCCGCTGCGGCCGTCCACGTTCCGCCGGCAGGTCCACTGGACCCAGACCGACCGGCCGGGTTCCGGATCCACGACCTGCAGCACAGCTGCGCCACGAACCTGCTCACCAATGGCGCGGACATCCTCGGCGTGCAAGGGATCCTCGGCCACGCGAGCCCCGACACCACCCTGCGCTACTGCGGCCACCTCACCGGCACCGGGCACCTCCGAGCCGCCATGGACCACTACGAGCAGCCCCTCACGGCAGGGGTCAGGCTCCCGGGGCGCCTTGGGGGCGACAAGACCGCCGAAATCAGCGTCGCGCGACCTCGAGAAGGGCCGAAAACCCGAGCAATAGCAACGGATTATCCTTGGGGCCGCCTCGGGGATTTGAACCCCGGGCCTGCGCCGGAGTCGGGGTCGCAACTGTCTACCGCCGCTTTCCCACTCGCCCCGAACGCATCGCGGGCGCCTTCGGCTGCAAGATCACCGCCTACGCCGACGCCATCGACGACGCTCTCGCTGACGAGGATCCCTGGCGCGGGTTCTGCACATCCGTCGAGCGCATGTGCGAGATGCAGTCCGACGACCACGGCTTCGCCGACGTCCTGCCCCTCACCTTCCCGATGGCCCCGGAGTTCCAGTCCGAACGCGACCGGGGCTACGGCAACATGGTCAAGCTCATCAAACGCGCAAAGGCCGCCGGCGCGCTTCGCAAGGACTTCGTCCACGAGGACATCCCGATCCTTCTCTTGGCCAACGCCGGCGTCATCACCGCCACCGGGGACGCCGCGCCCGACGCTTGGCGCCGGCTTGTCGCCTACCTGCTTCAGGCCTTCTCGGCGCAGGCAACACAGGAACTTCCGGCCGCGCCGTCGCCCGAGCAGACGTACCGCGCGATGCAGCGATTGAGCCCGACCACGGACCTCACTTAGGCCAACACGCGGCGCCCCGCCGACCTGAAGCACAGTCTCAATCAGGGGTCGGCCTTCAGGCTCGCTGGCACCCCGAATCCAAGGAAGCCGCGACCTGGCCGGAGACTGACCCTCCCGCAGGCGGTGACCTCCCCTGGCCATCCTGCTCGAAGGGTGCACTGCCGTCGGGAAAATGGCTTCCGGGGCGGGGCGCCGCAGGGTGCGGTACCTGGCGTACGCCACGCAGCACTTCGAGTGCCGGGTTACTGGCCCGCCCGGACCCAGGAACCGATCGGCACGCATTACCGTGAGGTCGTGGACCTCCCCAAGCTCGACTGGCTGCCCTGGCGGCAGGCGATCGCCTTGGCTGTGGCCCTCCTCGTCGTGTCGCAGGTGATCGATATCGTCCGACGACGGTCTCGCCGGCGGGGGGCGCGGTCGGCATCAACGTCGATCGTCTCTCGCGAGGCGGCGCTCGTCCTCTTTCTCTACTCCGTCTGGCAGTACGTCGGAGGCATCAACTTCGGTGGTCTAGACCAGGCCGACGCCGCAGGCCTGTGGCTGGCCGACCTCGAGTCTGCGCTCGGCTGGCCGACCGAGGCCGCGATCCAGAGGGTCGTTCTCGGCAACGACGCCCTGATCCGACTCGCCGACCTGTACTACAGTTCGCTGCACATCCCGGTCTTCGTCATGACCCTTGTCTGGATCCTATTGTTCCGGCGCCAGTACTGGGCGTTCAGCCGGACCACCATCGCCATCCTCACCGGCCTTTGCCTGCTCATCCAGTTCAAGCCGGTCGCCCCACCGCGGCTGCTGCCCCAACTCGGCGTCGTCGACACGGCCGCTCTGCACGGCCTGTCCGTCTACGGCCTCATTCCCGGCGCCAATCAGTACTCGGCCATGCCCTCGGTGCACATCGCGTGGGCTGCGGCGGTGGCGTTCCTTGTGGTTATCGCCGGCAGGACCCTTTGGCGCTGGCTAGCGCTGCTCTACCCACTCGCCACATTGTGGGTAGTCGTCGTGACCGGCAACCATTTCATCATCGACGGCGTCGCCTCCATCACTCTGCTGGGCGCCTCCGCCGGGATTACCGTGCTCTTCCAGTCGCAGCGACCTCCAGGCTTCCCGCGCTCCCATGCGCGGGTCGAAGACCTCGACGTCGCGGCCAGGCCAGCGGAAACCCCACCGGCGGCCCTGCTCAAGCAGTCCATGCAGCCAGACCTGAGGATGTAGACGTGGGACGGGTGTCGGATGCTCCTAGACCGCAGGCCTGGGGCATTCAGCGCAGGTAGGGCGTGACCTCCTCGATATCGCCGAAGCGCTCGCGTGTCCTCGGTCGACAGCAGCGGCGAAAAATCACGCGCTCGCCTGGCGTCAAGACCACCGGCGGTGACACAGCAGTACCGTCCGTCACTTGAAGAGCGTCGATGACGCGCAGGATCTCGTCGAAGTTCCGGTTCACGGACCTTGGGGTACGAGAGGATGATGTGGACCTTGTTCGCGGGATCGATGATGAACACCGAGCGCACGGTCGACGTGTCGCCTACGCCCGGGTGGATCATGTCGTACTGTTTCGGTCAGGCACGGCTCACCGAGCCCCATCGAGCTGCATAGGTCACAGCTGTCACCAATGGATTCTGGTGTTCGCTCCTTCACTTGAGCCGTTCCACGGCTGACGTCATCTATCCGGTGGCGAACCTGCCCGAGCCCGCGCCAGCCGAACGGCGATCTGCTGTTCCGTCGTGGGCAACAACACCTCCACGAGACTGCGACGAGCAGTGCACCTGCGGCCGCATCAGTGACGAAGTGATTGCCGGTGCCGAGCACGACGAATGTCGTGGTCAACGGATAGGCCCAGGCAAGGTGGCGCCATCGCGCGTGGGGTAGTGCGACGACAATGGCCAGTGCGACCCAGGTGGCCCAGGCCACGTGCAAGCTGGGCATCGCTGCGTAGGGATTGGCAAAGGACGCAGGTCCGGAAGGGTCAGCAGCGGACAGGATGTTGCCTTCTTTGAGCGTGTCAACGATGCCTGCGAGGGACAGTCGTGGCGGCGCTAACGGAAGCAGCCAGTACATCAGCAGTGCCGACCCGCTGGTCAGGACAAGGGTATTGCGCAGGGCAGGGTAGACGTTGCGTCGCGCTGCCCGAATCCAGATGAGCACGGCGGGCGTGACGGTGAAGTGCGCGATGCCGTAGAAGAGTCCAGTTGACACCACAAGCGCAGGACTTGCAGCCACGAGCGTGTTTAGCGAGGTCTCTGGCGTCACATGGAGCATCGCCTGAAGCGACCACAGCCCTCGGGCGCGGTCAACCGCCGTGAGCTCTGACCCACGAACCGCTGCCTGCACCAGCTGATAGGCGCCATAGCCGACGACCAATACCAGTAGCTCGATCCACCACGGCGGCAGCCAAGCTCGGATGCCCGTGGCAGCGACTGCATTCTCGGGCGAGCCACCCGCAGGCGGCTCCCCTGGGCCATCGTTCGTGACGATCACTTACCTCTAGATCCTCTCATCGCGCACCGTTGAGTCTGTCGGGCGTCATCCCTTCTGGCAGGACGGTGAGTGGAGGATCGGCTGCTGTTTGGCGCGTGTTCTCGGCCATCACAGACCACACGCCGCACATGTCCGCAAGCCACCTGTCGCCCTCGTGACCAACCTCCCTCGGCGGGACGTTTAGTCCCTGTGGTGGAGGTGCGGAACGCGCGGATGCGGAATGTGGACGTGGATCTCGGCCGGCTCCGGGGGGAGGTCCTCGACCCCGATCGCGAGCGCCTGCTCATGCCGGCTGTGAGCAGAGGGCAGCAGGAGCGCCGCGACCACGCCCAGGACGGCGATGCCTGTGCAGACCCAGAAGCCCATGGTGAACGCCTGGTCCGTCGGAGCTCCCTGCTCGTTGATGCTGGACGCAATGACGGCGGCGACGACGGCAGTGCCGACGCTGCCGCCGATCGTGCGCACGATCGCGTTGACGCTGGTCGCCTCACCGGTGTGGGTGATCGGCACGGATTCGATGATGGAGTTCGACATGGCCGCGAACGCCAGGCCCATGCCGGCGCCGGTGAGGATGCCGGAGATCAGCAGCTGCCAGACGGAGACGTGGCTGACGGCAGGGATGAGGAACGCGAACGTGACCAG
This sequence comes from uncultured Actinomycetes bacterium, assembly GCA_937902285.1. Taxonomy (GTDB): domain Bacteria; phylum Actinomycetota; class Actinomycetes; order S36-B12; family S36-B12; genus UBA10649. The sequence goes on from CALGTB010000054.1 coordinate 6,262, forward strand.
GACCATGCCCAGGAACAGCGGGAGTTTCGGCCCGTACCTGCGGTCGAGCAGCCCGGACAGCGGGCCGAAGACGAGCATCATCAGTGTGGTCGGAAGGAGGAACAGGCCCGCCTCGCTCACGGACTTGCCGAATCCGTAGCCCAGTGCCGCAGGCAGTTCAAGGAGCATCGGGATGAGCAGGAAGGTGCCGAACATGACGAACCCGAGTGACAGGCCGACGAGGTTGGTCGCCCAGACGCCGCGGATGGCCATCAGGCGCATGTCGACGAGGGGCGCCTTGACCCGTCGCTCGACGAGTACGAAAGCGATCAGCGCGAGAACCCCGAGGAGGAGCAGCGTGACGGTCTTGGTGTCTCCCCAGCCCCAGGCCCGACCCTTGCTGATCGCCAGCAGGATCGACACCAACGACACCGAGAGGACGGAAGCCCCGAGGAGGTCCAGACGGCCGGGTGCGCGCACGGGGGATTCGGGAACGCCGAACGTCACGCCGATCAGGGCAGTGACGATGAGGACCAGCGGCAGCCAGAACAGCCATTCCCAGCCCAAGTGCTCGACGATCGGGCCTGCCGAGACGATTCCCAGCCCGGCGCCGACGCCGAACACGGCGGACAAGAGGCCGACCGTGACTCCGACCTTCTGCTTAGGAAGCTCGTCACGGACGATGCCGATCGACAGCGGCATGATGCCGCCGGCCGCGCCCTGTAGGGCGCGAGCGGCGATGAGGACGGGCAGGGTGGTGGCCATCGCTGCCATGACGGTTCCTGCGGCCAGGATGACAAGGACGACGAGCATCACCTTCCGCTTGCCGAGCATGTCGCCCAGTCGGCCCACGATCGGCGTGAGCACCGATGCCGACAGCAGGTAGGCGGTGAGCACCCAGCTGATGTCGCTCGTGGAGGCGTTGAGGTCCTTGGCGATCTCCGGCAGCGCCGGTGCCACGAGGGACTGCAGCACGGCGAACGCCAGTCCGCCCAGGGACAAGAACAGCACGACGAGTGTGGTGTTGGCGTGCCGCCCACTGCGAGACGCGCTGCTGTCGGGCGCGGCTGCGGTAGACGCCTCCGAGGTCTGAGTCACGAGCATCCGATCGATAAGTAATCACTTGATGATTTACCGAAGGGGGTTGCGGGTCGTATGTCAACAAAGGTTTACTTCAGTTCTGCAACGCCTGGGCACAAGGGCCGTGGGCACAAGGAGTTCCGTGAAAGCCATACCTCCGCCAGCCGCCGACGCCCGTCTCGACGACCAGGAGGGCCGCGATTGCGGCGGCCATAGGTCTCGAGACGCAGCCCGGACCCGGCAGCGGCTGCTGCACACAGCCGCCCGCCTCTTCGCCGCCAACGGCTACGCGGCCACGACCGTCCGAGAGATCGCCCACGAAGCCGACGTCAACGCGGCCCTCATCAATAGGTACTTCGCATCGAAGGAGGGCCTGTTCGAGGCCTGTCTGACTGCGGGCAGCCACCGAATCCGTCCGTTTGCCGACGATGGTGACGAAGATGACATCGCCTACGACCTCGACACGCTCGCCCCGATGCTGGCCAGGGAACTTGTCGGTGTTGGCAGTGAGCCGCTCATGCTTCTACTTCGTTCATCGGGTGACGATCGGGCCGAGCGAATCCGGCTCGACATTCTCCAGAACCTCGGCGAGCGCACGGCAGCATTGGCCGGCTGGCAGGCGGGAGGCGACGACGGACGACTACTTCACGCTCAACTCCTGGTCAGCCTCGCGATCGGCATCGCAGTCCTGCGATCCCGATCTGGAGGTCCCGAACCGCTTGCCTCGGCAACCGCCGCTGAACTCGCGGCGCCACTCAACGACGTCGTCGACGCACTCCTGCGACGTCGATAGTCCTCGATCCATCGAGCCGAGCGTCCACCAATGGAGTCTCAGCGCCTTGAGCGTGGTCAGCCGCTCGTCCCAGAGTTCATGGGGACGTCTCGGAGTCGGCCGGCGTCGTCAGCCGGGCTCCCGTTCACCCGTCGATCGCCAGCCTCATCCACCGAGTGGCCAACGAGCGGCCAGATTCACCGACCGATGGTCAGACCTGCTGCCTCCCGACAAGCCCCAAGGAGGCGGTTGATCCTCGTGACAGTCGGCTGCTCGACGTCACCTCCGATTGGACATCGCGGCTGGACTCGTTGTCGCCAGATCGGTAGGTGGCGGCGCACACCTGCTTGATGTCCACCGTGCCCGTGATGAGGCTCGGCATGGTGCCCCGTAGCGGCCAGCTCCGGCAGCCAAGGTGACGCAGGCGCCTTACCACCCAAGAGTGAGCCAATTGCGCCTTCTCAGCGGTCGCGCCGCCTAGCAGGCAGGTGGAATGTCCATGATGAAGTTGTTCCCCTGCTTACCCACGTGCCGGTGAAGCGGTCCTGCTAGGTCCGGCGTGCGAGACGGGATCGCATCGCCGGCTCCTCGATACTGGAGCCCGACGTCAGCAGTGCACGTCCCGCTGGGCCGCGCCGCGGTGGCGCGGCCGACACGCCAGGCGGTGCACGTGCGCACCGGCACGTGCGGCGATGCGCGTCGCGCCATCCGCGTAGCGTGCCGGTGCGGCCGTGCGATCGCCGTGCTTGCCGGACGGGCACCTGATCGCGTGCATCCGCTGGTCATGGCGGTTCCCCGAGGGATCGACGGCAGCCGTCGCTTCTTGATCGGACCGAGGCCCAGGCCATGGCACTCCCGCGACATACTTCCCTTGGTGTCTCTGAGAGACTCGACGCGCTGGTCGTGACGCCGTGTGGGAGGAGTGCCACGTGAGTGGGGAACCTGCTGCGCGGTCGGGGAGGTCACAGATGGTCCCGGCCGCGGATGGTGATGCCCAGGAATTCGCGGCGGCCGTTCTGTCGTTTCTGGCCGCCGCGCGCAGAACGCGCGGCCGGCTGCAGCCCATCGTGGATGACATCACGGTGCCGCAATTGGTCGTGCTGGATGCCGTCGACCGCGCCGGGGCCCTTGGCGTGTCCGCTGTCGCTGCCTCTGTCGGCCTCGCGCAGCCCACCGTCACCCGTAGCGTGTCTGCCCTCGAACGCATGGGGTTGGTTGAGTCCGCAGCGGGCGCCGCCGACGGGCGTGTTCGCGTCATTCACCTGACGCCGCGCGGACACCAGGTCGTTGAGGCGAAGCGGGCCATGGTGTTGGGGCATCTCGCGACGCTCTGGGCGAGCTTGGACACCGCTGAACGCGAAGCCGCTGCACCTTTGCTGCGGCACCTCGCGGAACTGATCGAGCACCTGCTGTAGACGTGGCGTAACGCGACCCGATATCGAAGCGGGCGTTCCTGATCTTCGTTGCGCCGATCCGTCGAGCCCGAGTGCAGTCGACGTCGCGGCCCCGGGCAGCGCGTCTCGGTCGCTGGCGACGAACGAGGCCTGGCTCGTCGATAGGCACCTGGCTCCGACGGCGCTCACCCCGGCGGCGTCGCCCGGGAAGATGACAGCAACGGAAGCGAGCCTCGAGGTGGCGGCACTCGTCCACCGTTCAGCCTCTGTTCCTGCCCGGAACCATGATGTATGTTCCTGCTATGCAACAATCGCCTGCGCCTGCGTCGGCGAGCCTGTTCGCGGCAGACGAGTTATCGATCCTCGTCCGGTTTGCCGAACGAGCGGTTCCGTTGCGGGAGGGGCCCGGGCGGGACCTGGAACGGGGTAGTTACGTGCTGCTTGCGCACCTGGGGCGCGCCGGATCGGCCCGCAGCGCCGATCTGGCGCGGGCGCTGCATCTCAACGCCTCGACGGTCAGCCGTCAGGTCGCGGCCTTGGGGCGCGAAGGCCTGATCGATCGGATACCCGACCCGGCGGATCACCGGGCGTTCGAGGTACGACTCACCAGTCACGGACGTGTCGTGCTGGCCCGGTTACGTGAGATGAAGCTGCGCCGCTTGCACGCCGCATTCGAGACATGGTCCGAACAGGAGGTGAGGACCTTCGCGCTGGCCCTGCGTCGCCTGAACGAGGGTCTCGACTCCGCTGACTTCCGTCTGCGCGATGACGCCGACGTGCGCCCGAGCAGCCTCGCGGCGGTCGCTCCCGAACAGCCGGTACTCACCGCGCTCTCCCGTTCGCCTCGTCCGGGGCATCACAGCTCCGAAGGAGGTTCTGATGAACAGTGAATCGACTCCGGTCACCCCAGCGGGAGACGCGCCGGGCATGCAGGCGTTCCCGGCTCTGAGTCACCGGCAGATCCAGACAGTGCTGCTTGGGCTCATGCTCGGGATGCTCGTCGCCGCCTTGTCGCAGACGATCGTGGCCACCGCGCTGCCGACCATCGTGGGAGACCTCGGTGGCCAGGGCCAGCTGGCGTGGGTGGTCTCGGCGACCCTGCTCGCCTCGACAGCGTCTACCCCGATCTGGGGGAAGGTCTCCGACATCTACGGGCGCAAGCCCATGTTCCAGCTGGCGATAGTGGTGTTCCTCATCGCATCACTGTTTGCCGGGTTCAGTCAGAACATGGGCCAGCTGATCGCGGCGCGGGCCTTCCAGGGCATCGGCGTCGGCGGTCTGATGGCACTGTCGCAGGCGATCATCGGCGATGTCGTCAGCCCTCGCGAACGTGGCCGTTACCAGGGGTACATCGGCGGGGCCTTCGGCCTCGCCACGGTCGCCGGACCACTCATCGGCGGGTACCTCGTCGATCACCTGTCCTGGCGATGGACGTTCTGGGTCGGCATCCCGATCGGGATCGCGGCCCTGGTGATCACCGAGCGCGTCCTTAACCTGCCGTTCCCGCGCCGCAAGCACGCGGTGGACTGGCTGGGCGCATTCTTCATCGTGGCGTCGGTGAGCGCTCTGCTGCTTGAGGTGTCCCTGGGCGGCAAGGAGTTCGAGTGGAATTCCGGTTGGACCTACTTGTTGGTGACGCTGACCGTGGTCTTCCTCCTGCTGGCCATCTGGCAGGAGCGTCGCGCTGACGAGCCCATCATGCCGCCCCGCATGTTCCGCAACCACACCTTCGTCATCGTGGCCGCGGCCGGCTTCGTCGTCGGCGTGGCGATGTTTGGCTCGATCATCTTCCTGCCGCAGTACTTGCAGATCGTCAAGGGCGAGACGCCAACGGCCTCCGGGCTGCAGACCCTGCCGCTCATGCTCGGCCTGCTGATGGCGTCGATCGGTTCGGGCCGGGCAATCACCCGTACGGGACGCTACAAGATCTTTCCCTTGATCGGACTGCTCATGCTGGCCGTGGGCCTGTACCTGATGAGCCTTCTCGATGCCAACACGTCCTTCGCCGTGATGAGCCTGTACATGATCGTCGTGGGCGTGGGCGTGGGCATGACGATGCAGGTTCTGATCCTGGCGGCGCAGAACGCGGCCGACCCTGGCGACCTGGGCGTCGCGACATCGGGTGCGACGTTCTTCCGGTCCCTCGGGGGAGCTATCGGTGTCGCAGCCCTCGGTGCCTTGCTGGCCCACGAGCTGGTCACCTCGATCCCGGCACGACTGATGGAGGCGGGGGTCCCGATCGACAAGATCACCGGGGCGGCGGGCAACCTCGGCAGCCCAGCGCAGATCGATGCCCTACCTGAACCGATCCATAGCGCCGTCATCAATGGGTTTGCCGATGCCCTGCAGGTGGTGTTCCGTGCCGGTGTCCCGTTCGCCTTGCTGGGATTCGTCGTCCTGTTGTTCCTGCGCGAAACTCCCTTGCGAGAGGCGATGAAGGACGAGGAGGCCGACGGCGAGGCACTCGCGTTGGGCCTGCAGTCGGCGTTCGCACCCGACGTCGAACTCACGCGTGGCGAGCAGGTCACGGTCCCCGAAGCTGATTCTGAGCCGCCCGGCCCGCAGGGTGGGTCGGACCCGCCACCGTGAGACAGGAAGACCGGTTGCGGCTCGCCGCGTTGAGACCTTGAGTCGCGTTGAGACCTTGAGTCGCGTTGAGACCTTGAGTGGAGGAAGGGTGGCACAGATGACACTGGCCGACGTGTTTGAGACCATCGTCCAGCCGGAACGGGGCGTGGGCTTTCGGGGGTATGACGGTTCGACCGGGGGACCGCCCGATGCTGAGGTCGTGCTGGAGGTCGTCCGCCCCCGCGCGGTTGCCTACCTGGCCGGGGCCCCGTCGGAGTTGGGTCTGGCCCGGGCATATGTCGCCGGCGATTTGGAGATCGTCGGCGACCCCTACGTCGCCCTGTCGCGTCTGCACCCCTTCGACCTCGACCATCTGACCCTGAGGGACCGCGTCCGCCTCGTCACGAGGTTGGCACCGCACGCCCTGCGCCGCGTTCCGCCGCCGCCCCAGGAACACCGGGTCCGCGGGCGGCGGCACTCGCGCCGTCGTGACGCCGACGCGGTCGAGCACCATTACGACGTCAGCAATCGGTTCTACTCCTATGTCCTGGGTCCGTCGATGGCCTATACCTGTGCGGTGTTTCCGACGGAGACCAGTTCGCTGGAAGACGCTCAGGCCGCCAAGTTCGACCTGGTCTGCCGCAAACTTGGCCTTGGCCAAGGCCAAGT